>JALNYP010000034.1 GCA_023229795.1 Syntrophobacterales bacterium | reverse complement strand
CTCTTGAGCTTTCGGTGACAGTGAACGGGCATCAACTTTTTCCATGAATAATAGTTTACATTAATTTGAGATAAATGGGAACTATTTATTGCACTGAGTAATAATAGGTCTTTTCGAAGATGATGGCAGGGCGCTGCTGATTGGCGTCGGCCAGGGTGGAACGCTTCAACTTGGAGAGGCCCAAGTGATAAAGTTTGTGAGCTTGCCGGTTGACGCTGAAGACTACGTCCCGGAGACTTTTGCGTGCGTTCCACTGACCGAAGAGCATGGCCACTAGATGCGACCAATAGGTGAACTTTCGAAACTTAGGCCCCTGCCAGGCATGGCTGTCCACCAGGTGATCGAAAACATGTCTCGGTATGAGTTGTAGTTAATTGGCCCATGAGTGTGCTACAATGCGCCATAAGCCCCATAACTCCTTTCAATGCTTGTGTTTTTCGCTGAAACATTATAGCACTGATCGGCTGCGATGGGGCTGTTTTACTTGCTATCCTAAGTAATTTCTACCGGACAGCAGTGAATCCAAGCCACCATTCGAGTGTTTCCCGAAGCGCCTGTTGGACAGGGAAGTTTCTAAATTTATACTCGGCATAGAGGTGAGGGTGGAATAGTGGGGAGGACTTTGGGGAAAACTTTGTTTTCGGACCCTCAGAAAACCCGCTATTTATGCGGGTTTTGCAAAGCCTAAAATCACTCCCCGTTGACTCCAAAACCTCAGTATTTATGCGGGTTTTCTGTTCGTGAGTTCAGGACTGCGAATCCGTGTGTCCCCCTGGCCTGCCAATCTATTTCCCTCCTTGACATTCAGAAGCAAAGTCTTATCAAAAAAGGTAGGAGGTCAAAATATATGAAGAGATTTATGGTGTTATTGGTAGCCTTAATGTTTCTTGCGACTTTTGCGTTGAGTGGCTGCAATCAATCATCGCCGCCGCCGCCGAAAAAAGCAGCCGAGAAGGGAGCGCCGGCTCCGGCACCTGCGCCTGCTCCGGCACCTGCGCCGGCACCGGCACCAGGAAAATAATAGGCGCGAGACATCAGGGTATATTCTCGCCCAGAGGATATACCCTAAGTCTATGCAGGAGCAGTTGAGATAAGGGAAGAACAGGATGCAGAGGGAGTAGTAGGTCTAAATTTTAAAAGCAGGTCCCTCATTGCCCCCGTATCAACCATTTAACTATATAGTTTAGCTTTCATTATCCAGTTTTCTTCAGAAGACGTCCTTCACCCCCTTCCAATCAAAAGCAAAATCTTATCAACATATCCCGAGCCGCGGCACTGAGCTGCGGCGGGCTGCCGAGAATGCGCCCCCAATTGCCTGTCGGAGGCGGCTCACCTGAAAAGTCGGCTTCAAAAGTACGACTGGAGCTCGCCTCTCTCTGGTCGCCCGCTAAAAAAATATGAAAAAGTTCTCGATCGATTCGACAGACGACTACCCCCTCGAAATGATTCTCCGATACCTCAAAAAATTTGCCCAAATTCAGCAGACGTGCACAGGAGATGCACAGGCAATAAAAAAGAGGTTCAACCTAATCGGCTAACCCCTTGATTTAACTGGCGCGCCTGGCAGGATTCGAACCTGCGACCGACGGATTAGAAGTCCGTTGCTCTGTCCAACTGAGCTACAGGCGCGGTTCGTATATTCTACCCTAACTTTTCCTTGGGAGCAGCACTATAGGAATAATTTTCTTGCATGGTGTTCGCCGCGCCGCACTCATTGCCAAGGTGATACGGCCATTAAATGACCGCAATAACGCCACTCCCCCGCTACCCCCAGCGAGAGGAGGACCACCATGATGTTGACCAGTTATGGCGGCTACCCTTTGCCACTCCTTAACGTTGGATAGGGATGGCTAGATTTCAATAGTCTGGTGCAGGGACGGGACCACAACTTCTCTGTACCCCAAATCTTGACGCAACCGGGTGGCAAGCTCCTGGGCCGCATCAGGCTCCCCGTGCACGACAAAGGTGTGGTGCGGGGGGGTCTTAAAAGCCTGGGCCCAACTCAAGAGTCCCGGCTGATCGGCATGGCCGCTGAAGCCGTTCAACGTCACCACTTCAGCTTCCGGGCGGTATTCCATCCCAAAGATCCTAACCACCGGCGCATGTTCCACCAGGCGGCGGCCCAGGGTGTTGGGGGCCTGCCAGCCGACAATCAGCACCGTGTTGCGGGCGTCCTCGATATTGTTCTTCAAATGGTGCTGCACTCGCCCGGCCTCGGCCATGCCTGAGGCGCTGATGATCACACAGGGGCCTTTCAGGGCGTGTAGCTTCTTGGACTCTTCCACGTCCCGAATATAGCGCAACTGTTTGAAGCCGAAGACATCGCCTGCCTGCCGCAGATAATCTCGGGTTTCGTCATCGAAGTATTCCGGATGCCGGCGAAAAATGTCGGTCACATCTACCGCTAACGGGCTGTCCACATAGATGGGGATGTCAGGCAGATCGCCCTGGTGGTAAAGCTTGTTCAGGAGGTATACCAGCAGCTGCGTCCGCTCCACGGCAAAGGCCGGGATGATCACCTTGCCCCCGCGGGCGGCGGTGCGTCTGATCGTCTGTTTCACCGCCTCCACCGACTCCTCTATGGGCGGGTGGGTCCGATTGCCGTAAGTGCTTTCGATGAGCAGGATGTCAGCGGCGTCAATGTTGGTAGGGTCGCGCAGAATCGGCAGGTGCGGCCGGCCCAGGTCGCCGGAAAAAACCAGGCGCTGCTTGGGTCCGCGGTTTCCCGGCTGGAAATCGAGGGCGACGATGGCCGAGCCCAGCATATGCCCGGCATCATACATGGTCAATGTGATGCCCGGCAACACCTGGTAAGGCCGCGCATATTGGATTCCCTCAAAATACTTCATGGCCTCAGCCGCGTCTTCCCGGGTGTAGATCGGCTCGACCGGGGGCTCGCCGTACTTCCGCCGCTGCCGGTTGACATACTCCACATCCTCCTCTTGAATATGGCCGCTGTCGAGGAGCATGGCGCCGCAGAGGTCAACCGTAGCCGTGGTGCAGACAATCTTGCCCCTGAATCCTTGGTTAACCAGGTTAGGGATATTGCCCGAATGATCGATGTGGGCGTGGGACAGCACCACGGCATCAACGGTGCTGGCATAATAGACGAACTCCCGGTTCCGTCTCCGGGCCTCTTCGCGCTTCCCCTGATACAGGCCGCAGTCGAGGAGAATTCTCAGCCGGTTCACCGTGATCAAATGCTGGGAACCGGTTACCGTCTGGGCGGCCCCGTGAAAACCAATTTGCATGAAGTTACCTGACACTGAGAACTCAGAATTTGTATAAAGGGCGCAGCTCCCTTTAGGGTATTTTATTGAGGGCCTGATCCAGATCAGCCTGTAAATCACGGACATCCTCACACCCCACGGACAGGCGCACCAGTTCGTCCCCGATGCCGGCCCGCTCCCGCTTTTCCCGCGGCACCCCGGCATGGGTCATGGAGGCCGGGTGTTCGATCAAGGATTCCACGCCGCCCAAGGACACCGCCCTGGTGATCAGGCGCATCCGGTTTATGACGGTCTTAGCCCCTTCCAGGCCGCCTTGCACCCCAAAGCAGAGCATGGCTCCGAAGCCGTCCATCTGGGCTTGGGCGAGGCCATGCTGGGGGTGGTCCGGCAGGCCGGGATGGCGCACCCAGGTAACCTTGGGATGGCGGCTCAAGAACTCCGCCAGCTTCAGGGCGTTATCCTGGGACCTTTCCATCCTGAGCGGCAAGGTGCGCACGCCTCTCAAAATGAGCCAGGCCTGGTGGGGGTCCATAGTGGCGCCGAACAGGGTGAGGACTCGTTTCAGCCGGCGGTACAGTTCGGCATCCTTGACCACAATCATGCCGCCCACCACGTCGCTGTGACCGTTCAGGTATTTGGTCAAACTGTGGATTACTAGGTCGGCGCCCAGATCCAGGGGCCGTTGCACGTAAGGGCTGCAAAAGGTATTATCCACCGTGAGCCACGCCCCGTGACGATGGGCGATGGCCGCCGCGCCCCGGATGTCGGTGATTTTCATGGTAGGATTGGTGGGGGTTTCAAGATAAATCATCCGGGTGTTGGGCCTCAGGGCGGGCTCAATGGCGCTCAGATTCGAGGTGTCGACCAGGGTGGCCTCTATCCCGAAACGGGGCATTTCCGCCTCTATCACCACCTCGGTGGGGCCATAGAGGCAGTGTTCAGCCACCAGATGATCCCCCTGGCTCAGCAGGCTCAAAAAAACCGTGGTGATGGCCGCCATGCCGGTGGCGGTAGCCAGGGCGGCAGAGCCGTTCTCCAGCGCGGCCAGGTTGTCTTCCAGGGCGTGCACCGTGGGGTTGCCCATGCGGGTATAGATGTAGCCCGGCGACTCCCCGGAGAACCGGGCCGCGCCTTCCTCAGCGCTGGGAAAGGCGAAGGTGGAGGTCTGGAAAATCGGCACCGACACCTCCCCATAGACGGGGCGTTCCAACTGCCCCGCATAAATAGCCTGGGTAGCTTTGTGGAGGTTGGGGGGAAGCTTTCTCTGCATGGTCGGACTCCTGTTCTGAGGCTACTGAAGGCGGGATACCCTACGCTTTCCCGCGCTACCGGCCTTCTGCTCTCCAGCCGGACCCTGGACGATTTTAGCGCGCCGCCGTGGCCGGCCTCGAGGCAGCGTAGTCAGCGCCTCTTGCATTATATGGATTATCCAGCCTGGGGCAATGCTAAATGTTCATTGGCCCGGGGCTGGGCCGGCCCTATTTGGTTCAGGATTTGGTGCTGATGATCCGGCAGGACAAAGGCAGATTTAAGCGCATTGTTTAACTACACATGTGCCCGTGGATCATTACACCCGCACCAATAATGAACAATTTACCATGAAGGTGACTTTAAACTATTTTTACCCCTGAGCCGACCTAGTAATGTTAAACAGCCGTTACTTGTGATATGTAATGGCTGGCCTTTTGTGGAATAAATCTCTACCGTTGGGAACAGGGAAAGAAGGGGGGGCGGAAGGAGCCGGTTGGTCGTGATGGCATCCACGGCCCGGCAGATAAAGTGAGCAGCGGTCAAATTACGTGCAGCTAGCCAAAAGGAGGAACATTATGAGCAAAAAGATTTCCTGGGGGCTGTGCCTGCTGGCAGTCCTTCTCCTGGTTGCCCCCGTGATCGGTTTCGGGCAGGAAAAAACCCCCGCCCCAGCTCCCCAGAGTGCACCCGCGGGGGCGCCGGCTGGGAAGGCGACGGCTCCCGAGCCGGCCAAGGCGCCGAAGCCTGCAGTGGACCCCAAGCAAGTATTGCAGAAGATGTGCGAATTCCTCAAAAATCAGCCACAGTTTTCTTTTAAAGCCGAAGTCACCGACGACCAGGTCTATGCCGGCGGCCGCAAGTTGCAGTACGGCCAGGAGATCACGGCTTCCTTCCGGCGTCCCGACAAACTGCGCCTCGACGGCACCGGCGACCAGGAAAGCAAGCTGCTTATCTTCGACGGCAAGACCCTGACCCTCTATGACAAGGATAAGAACCATTATGCTTCCCTGGAAGCAGCCGGGGATATCGATGCGGCCTTGGACAAGGCCTATAAAGAATATGGCCTGAAAGTGGGACTGGCCGAACTGGGCAGCAACCGCCTGGCCGAACACGCTAGCCAGGGCTTGACCAACTCTTTGTATGTCGGCGAAAGCAAGGTCCGGGGGGTTCCCTGCCATCACCTGGCCTTCGACAAGGAAAATGTCCATTACCAGTTATGGATCGAAGCCGGCGACCAGCCGCTGCTCCGTAAAGTAGTGGTCACCCAGAAAAAGCTTCCCGGTTCGCCTCAATGGACTGCCTATCTCTCTGATTGGAATTTTTCCCCCCAACTGGCGGACAATCTCTTTATCTTTACGCCGCCGGAGGGGGCCCAAAAGATCAAGTTCATGCCGGTGAAACCGGGGAAAACCCCGGCGCCCCAGAAGGCCAAACCGAAGAAGAAAGGAGGTAAGTCATGAGGCCGGCTCAACTTATACGTCTGTCAGCAATCCTCTCCCTGGCTGTATTACTGGTGGGCTCTCCGCTCCTCTTCCAGGAAGTTCAGGCCCGGGGCGGCGGCGGGGGTCATGGCGGCGGAGGGGGGGGCCATGGCGGTGAATACCGTGGGGGCGGTTTTGGCGGCGGCAGCTTCAGGCCGGAATCTCACCCGGATTACCACCAGGGAGAACATCATCCCGAAGAACATCATCCGGATTATGATCACCACTATAACCCCAATGACCGCAACGCCAACGTCAACGTCAATAAAAATGTCAACGTCCAAAACTACGGGCACGGCTGGGGGCCTTACTACGGCGGGGGTTGGGGCGGCGCCGCGGCCGGGGCGGCCGTCGGTCTAGCCGTGGGCACCGTGGTAGGGGCCCTGTCAGCCAGTGCGCAGCCGCTGGTGGTGGGCGGTCAGACCTACTACTACGACAATAACAACTACTACCAACCCTGCTATCAGAGCAGTAATTCCGGCTACTGCGTGGTCCAGAATCCCAATCAATAACCCGGAAAAAGCAACCATCCCGGGCCAACCAGGCCCTCCGGCGCACCAGGGTCGATACTCGCCAAATCTTTGCCGGACGGGCCTGGTCGGCTCACGCCTCCTCATCTTCGGCCCACACCCCGGTGAGTCCGGCGGGGTTCGGTTCCTGGATTCTCTGAAACCAAGCTGCCGTCAAAAGGTGTCATAGGCTTCCTATTGTGTGCATGCAAAGGCTGAAGTCTGCGGCTCCCCAAAATGGCCTTATACCAAGTTGCGCCCATAGAAGTCAGGAAACCCTTGACCTGTAGGGGCGCACCTGAGTGTGCGCCCTCAATCCAGGGCGGACACTCAGGTCCGCCCCTACGAGAGATAAATTACCGGTTCGATCGCATCTTGGTATTAGAAGGTAACATGGTATTATCCACCCTCATGAGGCGGGCCTGCCTCGCCGCCACCGCCCAAGACCGCATAGAGCCGCACCTGGTTGGCGAGCTTTGCCAGACGGATGGCGATGTATCCCTGCTGCGCGGCATAGAGAGAGCGTTGCGCATCCAGCACGTTCAGGTAGATGTCGATCCCCTTGGTATAGCGGAGAGTAGAAAGCCGGTAGGCTTGGGTGGTGGCATTTACCAGTGATAGTTGCGCCTCCATCTGATCCCCCACGGTTCCCCGTCTGGCCAGCGCATCGGCAACCTCCTTGAAGGCCCCCTGGATGGCCTTCTCGTATTGAGCCACGGCGATCTCTCTATCCACCTTGGTTACGGTGAGCGCCGACCAGGTGCGGGCATCGAAGATCGGCAGCACGACCTGAGGGGCGTAATTCCAGACGAAAGAGCCGGATTTGAAGAGACCCGACAAGTCGCCGCTGGCGCTGCCGATCGCGGAGGTGAGGGAAATGCGGGGGAAGAAAGCGGCCCGGGCCGCGCCGATATTGGCATTGGCGGCCTTGAGCAGGTTTTCCGCCTGAAGAATATCAGGGCGACGCAGGAGTACTTCCGAGGACGTGCCGGGTGAAACGTCCCGCAAGGCTTTGACAACGCTCAATTCCTCCGGCAACAGGTCGGCCGGCACCGGCGAGCCTGCCAGCAGGTTAAGGGCATTCTCATCTTTAGCGGCCAGTTCCGTGTACCGGGCGACATCCACCCGGGCTGCATCCACTCTCGTCTGAGCCTGGCGCAGATCCAGTTCGGGCGCGAGTCCGACTTCAAAGCGCCTTCGAATTAAATTGAAGGCGGCCTGCTGGCTCTCGAGGGTGGATTGGGCCAGTTTGAGGTTTTCCCGATCCGCGGCAAAGGTCAGATAAGCGGTGGCAACTTCGGACACCAGCAAGATCTGGGCACTGCGGCGGGCCTGTGCCGTGGCGAAGTATTCCTCCAGCGCCTTTTGTGACAGGCTGCGGATACGCCCGAAGAAATCAATCTCCCAGGACGTGATGCCCAGATTGACGCCGTACTCCTCCAAGGTCACCAAACCGGTGCTACCGGAAATCCTGACGTGTTGCTTGGTGGCGGTGAGGCCCGTTTCCAACTTCGGTAAAAGATCGGCGCGCTGGACGCGGTACAAGGCGCGCGCCCTTTCCACGTTCAAGGCAGCCACCCGCAGATCACGGTTGTTCTTCAAGGCCGTCTCAATGATCCTTTGAAGTTGCGCATCAGCAAAGAATTCCCGCCATTGGAGATCGGCGGCAACCGGGGCCCCCTGGGTGGAGGAGGTCTCCCTGTAGGCCGGACCACTTGGCCAGTCGGTGGGAACCGGAGCTTCGGGCCGGCTGTATTTCGGGATCATGGTGCAGCCAGTGAACAGAACGGCCGTTATTGCCAAAATTGAAAACAGCCTCATCATGCTACTGCTCCTCCGGAGGACTTACGGCGTCCGAGTCTGATTCTGCCGCTGGGGCGCTTTTCTTTTTCGTGAATAGCTGCACCACCCCCACAAAGAAGAGGGGGATGAAGAAGATCGCCAGGAAGGTGGCCGTAACCATGCCGCCCAGGACGCCGGTGCCGATGGCCGTTTGCGCGCCGGCGCCGGCCCCGGTAGCCATGGCCAAAGGCAGGACGCCGAAGCCGAAGGCCAGCGAGGTCATGACGATGGGACGCAGCCTTAATTTTGCCCCTTCCAGCGTGGCCTCGATCAACCCCATGCCCTCGTCTACCTTGGCCATGGCGAACTGCACGATTAATATGGCGTTCTTGGTCGTGAGGCCCAAGACGGTGAGGAGGCCGATCTGGAAGTAGACATCGTTGGGCAGTCCCCGCAGCGAGGTAGCCACCACTCCGCCGATGACCCCGAGCGGCAGGGCCAGCAGGATCGTGATAGGAATAGTCCAACTCTCGTACAGGGCCGCCAGGCAAAGAAAGATCACGATGATGGAAAAGGTGTAGAGGAGTGCGGTCTGGGACTTGGCCATGCGCTCCTGGTAGGAGAGCCCGGTCCAATCAAAACCGACGCCCTTGGGCAGCTTTGCGACGATCTCTTCCATGGCCTGCATCGCCTCCCCGGAACTCCTCCCGGGCGCCGGTTCACCCCAGATATCCATGGCTGGAAAACTATTATAACGCTCCAGTAGCGGCGAGCCCTGGAACCAGTGGCCGGCTGCGAAGGAAGTGAACGGCGTCATGGTTCCCTTGGCATTGGGAACGTAGAGCCGCTCCAGGTCTTTGGGCAGCATCCGGTAGGGCGCGTCGGCCTGGACGTAAACCCGTTTGACCCGTCCCCCCTGGATGAAGTCGTTCACGTAGGCGCTGCCGAAGGCCGCTGAGATGGTGTTGTGAATGGTGCTGATGGGAACCCCCAGGGCTCCCGCCTTTTCCCAATCCACGTCGATGCGGTATTGGGTCACATCTTCCAGGCCGCTGGGGCGGACACGCACCAGCCTCGGGTCCTTGGCGGCCAGGCCGAGTAACTGGTTACGGGCTGTCATCAAGGCTTCGTGTCCCAGACCGCCCCGGTCCTGCAATTCAAAGTCGAACCCGCCCGCCCTGCCGAGCTCCATGACCGCCGGAGGCGGAAAGGCAAACACCCTGGCGTTGCGGAGCTTGGAGAACTTTACCATGGCGCGCCTTACCAGGGCATCAACTTTCAGGTTTGCCCCGGGGCGCAACTCCCAGTCCTTAAGCTTCACGAACGCCAGCCCCACGTTTTGCCCGGCTCCTGAAAAGCCCCGGCCAGCGACCGTAAAAATGGAGGCCACCGCGTCCTTCTCATCCTCCAGAAAATGGTTGCGGACTTGATCCTGGATCTGCTTGGTCTGCTCCAGGGTTGACCCCGCCGGCAGCATCGTTTGGACAAACATAATCCCCTGGTCTTCATTGGGGAGATAGGCGGTGGGCATACGCTGGAAGAGAAATACCAGAGCCACCACGATCACCAGGTAAATCACCAGATAACGCAGCTTTTGCGCCAGAATGCGGCCGACCAGGGCCTGGTACCGGTCCCTGGTCCAAAAAAATCCCCGGTCGAACCACCGGAAAAATGGCCGGAATAGTTTAAATCCAGTCTCCGCGGCCTCATGCCCCTTGACCACCGGCTTAAGGAGCGAGGCGCACAGCACCGGGGTCAGGATCAGGGCCACCAGGACTGACAGCAGCATGGCGGCGATGACGGTCACGGAAAACTGGCGGTAGATGACCCCGGTGGAGCCCCCGAAAAAGGCCATGGGGCCGAACACTGCCGAGAGCACCAGCCCGATGCCGATCAGGGCGCTGGTGATTTCGCCCATGGACTTGCGGGTTGCCTCCTTGGGCGGCAGCCCCTCCTCGCTCATAACCCGTTCCACGTTTTCCACCACCACGATGGCGTCGTCCACTAAAAGGCCGATGGCCAGCACCATGCCAAACATGGTCAGCATGTTGATGGTGAACCCGAATAATCCCAGGACGGCGAAGGTTCCCAGGATCACCACCGGCACCGCCAGGGTTGGAACCAGCGTGGCCCGGATGTTCCCCAGAAAAAGATACATTACCAGAAAGACCAGCAGAATCGCTTCGAACAGGGTCTTGACCACCTCGTCGATGGCCACCTTCACGAAGGGCGCCGTATCATAGGGATAGATGGCCTTCATGCCATGAGGGAAGAACCTGGACAGCTCCTGCATCTTCGCTTTGATGGCATCCGCGGTTTTGAGCGCATTGGCGCCCGCTGCCTGCCGGACGGCCAAGGCGGCCGCGGGTTTGCCGTTGAAGAGCACGTTGGCTCCGTACCGCTCGGTCCCCAGCTCCGTTCGTCCCACGTCGCGCACGCGCACGATGGAGCCGTCAGGGTTGACGCGCAGCGGGATGGCGCCGAACTCCTCCGGGGTCTTCAGAAGGTTCTGAACGATAATGGAAGCGTTCAACCGTTGGCCTGCAACTGCCGGAATCCCGCCGAACTGGCCGGCGGAAATCTCCACGTTGTAAGCCTGAAGGCCCTTGGTGACGTCATCCATGGTCAGATGGTAATCGTTCAATTTATCCGGATTGAGCCAGACGCGCATGGCATACTGGGAAGTGAAGGTTTCCACTTCACCCACCCCCGGCACCCTGGCCAGCACCTGCTCGATGTTGGCCTGGGCGTAATCCGCCAGGTCAAATTCATCCATGCTGCCGTCTTCCGAGGTCAGGGCCACAATGATGAGCCAGTTTCTGGTGGACTTGCTGACCTTGACGCCCTGGCGCTGCACTACGTCGGGCAAACTCGCCATGGCGAGCTGGAGCTTGTTCTGCACCTGGGCCCAGGCCAGGTCCGGATCGGTCCCCGGAGCAAAGGTGAGTTCGATCCTGCCGGCGCCGGACGCGTCGCTGGTGGCGGACATGTACAGCAACTTGTCGAATCCGGTCATCTTCTGTTCGATGATCTGGATTACGCTGTTTTCCACGGTTTCGGCCGAAGCCCCGGGATAAAAGGCGTCAATGGCGATAGACGGGGGCGCGATGGGCGGATACTGGGAGATGGGCAAATTGTAAATCGCCAACCCACCCGCCAGCATCATGATGATGGCGATGACCCAGGCAAAGACCGGACGGTCCAGAAAGAAATTCGATAACATCGCGGTCCCCCGTTATTTCGCTTCTGCGGCTGGGCGTTTCGGGATTGCGGCGGCGGCGCCGGCCTTGGGGCCTTCCCAGGCTACGGCCTTGACGGTGGCGCCCGGCCGCACATTCAGCATACCCTCGACGATAACGTGGTCTCCGGCCGACAGCCCGGAGGAAACGAGCCATTGGTCGCCGAGGGCGCGGTTAAGCTTCAGCATCCGCTGCTGGACCTTGCCGGCCTCATCCACCACCAAAGCCACGGGCTCCCCCTTGGGAGTGCGGCTCACCCCTTGTTGCGGGACCAGGATGGCCTGTGGCGCGATACCCTCCTGTACAGAGGCCCGCACGAACATGCCCGGCAGGAGCAGGTGTTTCGGATTGGGGACCACGATACGCAGGGTGAAAGACCCGGTCGCCTGATCCACCGTGACGTCGCGGAATTGCAGGGTGCCTGCCTGGGGGCAGAGGTTCCCGTCTTCCAGGAGGATGCACACTTTTCTCCCGTTTTGGCCATCGGCGCTGAGCCGGCCGGCTTCCAGATTGCGTTTCAGCCGCAGCAGTTCGGCGGAGGATTGGCTTACATCCACGTAAATGGGGTCGAGCTGTTGAATGGTGGCCAGGGACGCGGCCTGATACGCCGTCACCAGGGCCCCGTCCGTGACGCTGGACTTGCCGATCCGCCCGGATATGGGCGCGGTGACCCGGGTGTAGCCCAAGTTAATGCGAGCGGCTTCCACCGCGGCCTTCCAATATTCGATCTCGGCTTTAGCCTGTTCCATAGCCGCGGCCGCGTCGTCGTAGTCCTGCTTGCTGACCGCTTTATCCACCAGCAATTCCTTGTAGCGTTCGGTCTTCAACCGGATAGAGGGCAGATTGGCCTGGGCCTTGCCGAGGGAAGCCTTGGCAGAGTCAAGCGCCACCTGAAAGGGCGCGGGATCAATCTGGTAAAGCAGTTGCCCGGCTTTAACATCGGAACCTTCCCGGAACAGGCGTTTCTTGATGATGCCATTGACCTGCGGGCGGATTTCCGCCACCAGGTAGGGAGATGTCCGGCCCGGTAACTCGGTGGTCAGCTCGACCTGCTGCGGCTCAATGGTCACCGTGGCCACTTCCGGGACCGGGGGCTTGGCTTGCTGCCCTTGCCCGCTCCCGCAGCCGTCCAGCAAAATCGTCAGAGCCAGCAAAGCCACAGCCCATCTCAGTGATTCATAACCCTGCTTGTTCAGTTGCATCAGAACTCTCCCCAAGATCGGTGATAAGGGTATTCAGTTTGCTGACCCGAGGGTTTAATCACGAGTCAATCAGTCCTTTGAAGAAAATATTCAAGATGGTGTCCGGATCTTCCGGATAAGGATGGCGCTCGGGCGCGTCGAGCCAGAGAAGCAGAAACGCATCTATGACGCTGGAGAGAGCTACTGCCAGGTAATAGGGGTCGGCGATTTTCTTAAACCGTTGGTTTTTGATGCCAATGGCAAAGATGGCAGCAATGCTTTCCAGAGAAAGGTAATAACGTTTGCGGATTTCGTCATCCAGGCCAGCCTTGAGGTTGAAGCTCGCTCCTCGGCTCTCGGCCATATACAGGCGAATGAAGGGGAGGTTGCGGCGAAACACCTCGGTTTTGGCCCGAACATAACTGCGCAGTTTTTCTATTTCGTCCTGAGGTTGTTCAATTGCTTGCATGATCGAGTCTTCAAACTCGTCGCATAACTCCAAAACCAGGGCCTTGTAAAGGTCCTCCTTGTTCTGGAAGAACTTGTAGAGGGTGCCGATGGCGAACTCGGCCTTCTCGGCGATCTCCTGCATGGAGACGTTGTGGTAGCCCTTCTGGGAGAACAGGTCGAGCGCGGTGGCGAGCATCTCTTGACGTTGCCGCAATTTCTCCCTTTCCCGCCTGGGGAGCTTCTGATCTGTCATCGTCTGACCCTCGATTATGAATGGTTCTTCACAATTTGAATATTACGTCATGATATAGAACCAAACGGCAGATTGTCAAGCAAATTCAGAAGGCATTCCCGACCGACGGCAGGGCGGATTGGCAGGCAACTTTCCCCGCCACCCAAGGCCCGGGGCTCTCAAGGATAGGGAATAGAGTCCGGTGATGAGGTGAACATCCTGCCGGCGTCCTCCGGTAGTTGCAGAGGATAAAGGCTGGAATGCCGCAGGTTTCCCCCAAGACTATGGCAATGCTGACCCACTTTAACAGGTTGGCCACCCTGCCTGAATGATCTGTTCCTGCCGGTCCCCGTTGGCAAATACGGCCGAATTGCTAATCCCGAGTTAAATCGAGATGTTTCTTTAATTGTACAGACTTTTTATGCCAGTACGCCGCCTGGGAAATGTCCTTGGGGACGCCTTCGCCGGTTAAATACATATTGCCCAGGGCCGCCTGGGCCGGGGGGAAGCCCTGCTCCGCGGCCTTTTTATACCACTCGGCGGCCCGCTGGAGATCTTTGGGCACTCCCTGGCCCTGGCAATACAGAAAGCCGAGGCGATATTGGGCGTCGGCTTCCCCCTGCCGCGCGGCCTTCTCGAACCAAGCCGCGGCTTGCCTGATATCAAGGGATACCCCGTAACCCTGCTCATACATTAAGCCCAGGATGTGCTGGGCTCTCGGGTCGCCTTGTTCGGCTAAGCGCTGGGTGTGGGCAGCTTTTTGTTCGCGGGTCTCGGGATCCGCGCATGAGGCCAGCCCCAGAGTCAGGATACACAGAACCAAGACCGCAGCCCCTGTTTTCATAGGTTCCTCCGAAGGTATTATAATTATTTCCATAACTGTTAATATAGTAACTTTAATCGTAAAAAAAACCGCCTGAGATGGCTATTCCCCGGCGTGGTCGGAGGAGGAATGCGGCCACCTGAAGCGATTTCCCCTCTCCAGGCGGGATTTCCTCCCCCTGCTTCGCCGCTCATCCACGTTCAGGGCCATCTTCCTCCGGGTTTCCCTGGCTGGACGCGCCCATATCCTTTGAGGTTGGGGGCCCCAGGTCTCCCCGCCGCAAAGCCAGCCCGGCGGCCAGATCTTGCAAGAGTCTAAGTCGGTTTTTAATTTTCAGATCTGCGGCCTGAAATTTAATTTTCAAGATCATACTCTGAAACCCTCCTGGGGCCGCGCCGCTTTTCCAGGGCCCGGCGATAAAGGTCCTGATATTGGGGAATAACGCTCTCCCAGGAATAGTCCAAGGCCATGTTGTCCTTAATCACGGCTTCCCAACCAGCCTTATTATGAAACAAGGTGACGGCGCGATATACGGCGCTCTTGAAGGCTTCCGCCGTGTAGTCCGAGAACTTGAAACCGTTGCCCTGGCCGGTCTCGGGATGATATTCCTGGATGGTTTCATCCAGCCCGCCGGTGGCCCGCACCACCGGCACGGTACCGTAACGCAGGCAGTGGAGTTGATCCAGCCCGCCGGGTTCATAGCGGGACGGCATCAGAAAAATGTCGCTGCCCGCAATGATCTGGTGGGCCAATGCCTCGGAATAACCAAAAGACAATCCCATCCGGTTCGGGTATCGAGCGGCAACCTCTTGCAGGCAATACTTGTGGCGTTCTTCCCCGGTCCCTTGCAGGATGAAACTTACCTCCAGACGCAAGAGGTCCTCCAGGATAGCCTCTACCAGATCGATGCCCTTGCGTTCGCAGAGTCGCGTGGTCATGCCAATGAGGGGGAGGGTGGGCTGCGGGTCCAGCCCAAAGCGCGTTACCAACTGCTGCTTGCACGCCTGTTTTCCCGCCAGGTGATTCCGGCTGTAGCCCGAGGCCAGGTAAGCATCCTGGGCCGGGTCCCAGCGGGAATAATCCACCCCCTCTCCGATCCCGACAAGGTCCGCGGCGCGTTCGTGGAAAATACCTTCCAGGCCGCAGCCGTATGCCGGGGTCAGGATTTCCTCCCGGTACCGGGAGCTCACGGTGCTGAGGAGATCGGCAAAAACCAGGCCCCCTTTCATAAAATTGAGCTTGCCATAGAATTCCAGGGCCTGAGCGGAGAGCAGTTCCCACTCCAACCCGGTGAGGGGAAAATCGTAGGCCGGGAAGATGCCTTGGAACCCGGCGTTGTGCACCGAATAGACCACCGGCAGGTGCTGCCACCGCGGCCGTTCTCGATACCGGGTGCGGCCGTAAACCGGCACCAGCCCGGTCTGCCATTCGTGGCAATGACAGACGTCGATGTCCATTTCCAGGGCCTCGACCATCTCCGCCACGGCCCGGCTAAAGAAAATAAAGCGCTCGGCGTTGTCCTGAAAATCACCGTAACAGTTGCCGTAAAGACCGTCACGATCGAAGAAGGAGTCCTGGCGGATGAAGTAGAAATCTAGTCCCGGCTCTAAAGGAGCATGAAAAATCTCGGCGTCGAGAGCTTTATAAGAAAGCGGGACGGATATGGTCCGTCCCGTGAAGGAGATTGGCCAACCTGACTGGTGCACCTGCTGGTATAGCGGAATGACTACTGCCACCCTGTCCCCGGACCGCACCAAAGCGCGGCAGAGGCCATACATCACTTCTGCCAAATTGCCGGCCTGGGCAAAGGGGGAAGCTTCCGGGGTTACCATCAAAATAAACATGGGCAGTCTCCCTGGGAAACGCTGACTCCTTAAGCACCGGAAGCTCATTTAGTTATATAATTTACGGTTAATATATTAACTTTAATGTCAAAAAAAATTAGGCGATGTTCCCATAGATCTTGTTAATAATGCCTTCCAAGGTTTCTATCTCCCTCGCTAACAAGCCATTGAGCGCTTTTTGTTCCAGTCGCAGTTTGATGGGCAGGACCTCTTCGGCCAGCTTTTTTCCCTCTGCGGTCAGGAAGATGGCAAAACTTCGGCGGTCGGTTGACCGGCGCAGGATTAGCCTTTTCCTCTCCAGGGCGTCCAACATCCGGCTAATGTTGGGTTTGTCCTTGAAGAGGACGTCGCCGATCTCCTTTTGAGAAAGCCCCTCCTCTTCCCGGAGCAGCACCAGAATCCCATATTGCTCAGGGGTAATGTCAAATCCCTGCTCCTTCAAGACCCGTTGCAAGGCTCCACGCATCGCCAGGGCGGTGCGGTAAATGATAAAGCCGGTGGATTTTTCGATACTGTATTTCTTGTTCATAAGTGGGTCCTGATTTGAGTTAATATATGAACTGATAAAAATAATCAAGAAAATTTAGCCACCACCCTTTTAAATGCCCAGTCAAAAGTTTTCTTGAAATCAAGCCGTTATGGGTTATTATGGTTAATATGATAACAATACAGTTGACAATCCTGGCTGGTTAGTTTATCTCCTTGGACCAAGTGATCCGGCCGCTAACTTAAAAATCATGGGCAATTATGATCGGGACTCCTAAGCGGCTCTGTGATCGGAGGCTGTGGCGAATCCCGACGTTCGGCAAAAAGCTTTAGGAGCCTGAAGCAAAGGAGTTCGGCATGAGCGGTAGGCTAACCAGGACGGTAATTTTCGGGTTAACCTTGAACCTGCTGGTGGGGGTGGCCGGGGCCTGGGCAGGTCCTCCCACCGAGATTATTAAGCAGGTCGTTGGTAAGGGTTTGGATATCCTCCAGGATCCCTCTTCCCAGGGGAAAGAACGGCGGCAGAAGGCCAAGCGCCTCGTGGACCCATTCTTCGATTACCAGGAAATGGCCAAGCGCTCCTTGGGATCCACCTGGGGCAAACTTAGCGCCGGCCAACGGGAAGAGTTCGTGGTGCTGTTCGCCCAACTGCTGGAGGCTTCCTACTCCGATAAAATCGCAAAGTTCTCCCAACGGGTGCACATTGACTACACCGGAGAGATTTTGGACGGCGATTACGCCGAAGTGCGCACCGTGGTGGTGCGGCCCAATGACCGGCTTCCCTTGAACTACCGCCTCATCCATGAAGCCGGGAGCTGGAAGGTTTACGACGTGGTGATCGAGGGTGTCAGCCTGATAAGCAACTACCGGTCCCAGTTCAGCCGGGTTATCCATGAGTCCTCCTACGCTGAACTGGTACGGCGCCTCAAGACCAAAGTGTCAGAATTAACGCGGGCCGGATGAGGGCTGTAGGCCGGGTTCTTATTATGGTGGCCAAACCTGCCGCATAATATCTGATTATTTAACCAGGTTAGACAAAAGGGGTAGCGAGAGCTACCCCTTTTGTTTTGGAAGCACCATAGGAGGTTACGCCAAGAATTAGCGCGGCGCACCTCCCCCGATATCGCTCAATTATTTGATGCCGGCATGGTAGCTCTGGAGGGAGCGGACCTGGTGCTGTTGCCGGCGAGCCGCGGCGATGCCCCGCGCCGCGGCCAGGGCCCCGGCCAACGTGGTGATATAGGGAACCTTATATTTAATGGCCGCTTTGCGGATGTAGGAATCATCAAATTTTCCCAACTTGCCGGCCGGAGTATTGATCACCAGATGGATTTCCCGGTTCTTGATAATGTCCACGATGTTGGGCCGGCCTTCGTGCAACTTAAGAACCTGCTCCGTCGGGATGCCCTGGTCAGCCAAAAACTTGTGGGTGCCTATGGTAGCCAGGATTTTGAAGCCCAGCTGGTGGAATTGCCTGGCCACCTCCAGGACGGCAGGCCGGTCCGCTTCTGAGACGGTAATGAGCACCGTGCCCTCACAGGGGAGGACCTGCTGAGCCGCTTCCTGGGCCTTATAGAAGGCCAGGCCGAAGGAGTCGGCCATGCCCAGGACCTCACCGGTGGACCGCATTTCCGGACCCAGGAGGGGATCAACTTCGGGGAACATGTTGAAGGGGAAGACTGCCTCCTTGACGCCGAAGTGAGGGATGGACTTCCGGCTGAGGTTCAGGTCTGAGAGCTTTTTCCCCAACATGACCTGGGTGGCCAATCTGGCCATGGGGATGTTGCAGACCTTGGAGACCAGAGGCACGGTACGAGAGGCCCGGGGATTAGCCTCCAGGATATAGACGGTGTCGTTGGCAATGGCATACTGGATGTTCATCAGACCGACGACGTGCAGTTCCATGGCGATGCGCCGGGTGTATTCGTTGATGGTGTCCAGGTGCTTGGGGGGGATGCTGATGGGCGGAATGACGCAGGCGGAGTCGCCGGAATGGATGCCTGCCAACTCGATATGCTCCATAACCGCAGGGACGAAAGCATCGGTACCGTCGGCGATGGCGTCGGCCTCCGCTTCGATGGCGTTCTCCAGGAACTTATCGATGAGGATGGGCCGCTCCGGGCTCACCTGTACCGCGGCCGCGAGGTAGCGCTTCAGCATGTCTTCATCGTGCACTACCTCCATGGCCCGGCCACCCAGGACGTAAGAAGGGCGGACCATGAGAGGATAGCCGATTTTTTGGGCTACCTTCAGGGCTTCCTCAATATTGCTGGCCATGCCGCTTTCGGGCTGGGGAATGCCGAGTTTGCGTACGGTGTGCCGAAAGCGGTCCCGGTCCTCGGCCAGGTCTATGGTGTCAGGGCTGGTGCCGAGAATCTTGACGCCCGCGGCAGCCAGTTCCTGGGCGATATTCAAAGGAGTCTGGCCCCCGAACTGGACGATAACGCCTTCGGGTTGTTCCTTCTCATAGATACTCAGTACGTCCTCCACCGTGAGGGGCTCGAAATAGAGTTTATTCGAGGTATCGTAGTCCGTGGAGACCGTTTCAGGGTTGCAGTTGACCATAATGGACTCAAGGCCTTCATCCCGGATGGCAAAGGCGGCATGCACGCAGCAGTAATCGAATTCGATGCCTTGACCGATGCGGTTGGGGCCGCCGCCCAACACCATGATCTTGCGCTGTTGACTCACCTCCACCTGGTCCGGCGCATTGTAAGTAGAATAGTAATAAGCCGCATTTTCCACTCCACTTACCGGCACCGCCTCCCAGGCCTGCCGCATTCCCAACCGGTAACGCTGCTCGCGGATTTTGGTCTCGGGGGTCTTCAGGAGTTGGGCCAAATACTTATCCGCAAAGCCGTCTTGCTTGGCCCGGACCAACAGCTCCTCGGGGAGATCTCGACCCCGGTGGACCAAAATTTCTTCCTCCAGCTTGACCAAATCCCGCATCTGTTCGATAAACCAGGTCTTGATATGAGTGCGCTGGAAAAGGGATTCGACGCTGGCCCCCTGGCGCAGAGCCTCGTACATGATAAATTGCCGCTCGCTGGATGGTTCCCACAATAGGTCCATGAGCTCTTCCAGGCTCTTCTGATGAAAATCCTTGGCAAACCCCAGGCCGTAGCGGCCGATTTCCAGAGAGCGGATAGACTTCTGGAAGGCCTCCTTGTAAGTCTTGCCGAGGCTCATGACCTCGCCCACCGCCTTCATTTGGGTGCCCAGCTTATCCTCGGCGCCAGGGAATTTTTCAAAGGCCCAGCGGGCAAACTTCACGACCACGTAGTCGCCCCAGGGCTCATATTTTTCCAAGGTCCCAAGACGCCAGTACGGAATCTCGTCCAACGTGAGGCCTCCGGCCAAGAGCGAGGACACAAACGCGATAGGGAAGCCGGTGGCCTTGGAGGCCAGGGCCGAAGACCGCGAGGTGCGGGGGTTGATCTCGATGACCACTACCCGGCCGGTTTCGGGGTCGTGGGCGAACTGGATGTTGGTGCCGCCAATGACCTTGATGGCCTCCACAATGGCATAGGAGTATTTTTGCAGCCGCTGCTGCAGCTCCGGGGCGATGGTGAGCATGGGCGCGGTGCAGTAGGAATCGCCGGTGTGCACTCCCATGGCGTCTACATTTTCAATGAAGCACACGGTGATCATCTGGTTCTTGGCGTCCCGCACCACCTCCAGTTCCAATTCCTCCCAGCCCAGCACGGATTCCTCCACCAGAATCTGCCCCACCATACTGGCGGAGAGACCCCTGGCGGCGATGGTGCGCAACTCTTCCAGGTTGTAAACATGGCCGCCGCCCCAACCGCCCATGGTATAGGCCGGCCGGATGACCAGGGGGTAACCCAGTTCCTCGGCGATACGCTCCGCCTCCTCCACGTTCACCGCGACGGCGCTCTGAGGCATCTCCAATCCCAGGGCGGTCATGGTGTCCTTGAAGGCCTGGCGGTCTTCACCCCGCTTGATGGCGTCCACTTCCACCCCAATGATCTGCACGCCGTACTGCTCCAAAACGCCATGCCGGGCCAGAGCGGAGGAGAGATTGAGGCCGGATTGACCCCCGAGATTGGGGAGCAGGGCATCGGGGCGCTCTTTTTTGATGATTTCCGTCATGTAGTCGAGATTCAAGGGTTCGATATAGGTGACGTCGGCTGTGCCGGGGTCGGTCATGATGGTGGCGGGATTGGAATTAACGAGGCAAATCTCATAACCCAGCTTCCTCAGGGCCTTGCAGGCCTGGGTGCCGGAATAATCGAATTCACACGCCTGGCCGATGATGATGGGGCCGGAGCCGATAATCATCACCTTGCGGATATCTGGCCGTTTGGGCATGGAACATCCTCCTGGAGGGGACGGGAATAACCTGAACTTAACGAACGGAAAGCCTGGGAAGGAATATAGGCAAGGCCGGCAGGGGTGTCAATAAAAGATTAAGCTTAACTAAATTTATTAATGTTTATTAAGGGTGAATTAATTTGGGGGAACTGTCGGGAACCCGGATCCATGTAAACTTCGGCACAGGGACGACCGAAAAACCCTCAATCAAGTTTCCTGAATCAGGGATTATAGAGAACTGATAAGGGAAAATTGCCTGACTTTAGTGGAAAAACGCCTCTAAAGAGGATGGCTGTCAGGTCTTGTGCCGTTGCCGTAAATTGGCTATCTTGGGCAGCCCCTTGACAGCCGCCGCGGCGATTTCCGGCAGCGCCTGATTCTCAGAACTGGAAGCGCCCAGCTCTACTGTAACCCGCAGGGCTTTCAATCCCTGGGCCCCTTGTAAATCCTCCAACTCCACATCCTCCGTCCCAGCCTTCAGGTAACCGGCAGCCTGGAGATAATCGATATATTCCAGGTATTCCGTGCCCTCCTGTCTCTGGGAGTACACGATGGCAATTTTGCCCGGTTGCGTCAGCCGCTCGGATTTGCCTTTAATTATCGCCTTGTCAATGCGTTTCTTGATGATCTCGTGGCGGATATCGTAAGCCCCCTCCACTTCGAAGTGTCGCTCATCCGGACTAAAGAAGATAGAGAGCGGCGAATCCTGGACCAGAATGAGGTGGGTAGTTTCCAGGGGCACCGGCAGACTTCCCTTGATTTTCTCAGTGCGGCGCACCACTTCGCAGATGACCATGACCTGCCACAGGCGCAGGTTTTTCAGATACATGGGACTAAAATTCCCGTTCTCCACCATGCTCGCCCCGATATAGATGGTGTGTTCCACCCCGTCGGTCTTGAGTTTTTCAAAATAGTGGGGAAAATATTCCTGGGCTTTGGCTTCCTCCTGATCCAGATACGTTGCAATAGTCTCATTAATCATCTTAAGACTCTCTTCAAAGTCTCGCCGGCCGCGATAAATGGTCTTCATCTGAGAATCCAGGGCGGCCCGGTACGAGGCTATCTTCTCGGCCACCGGGGCGCCGAAATTGGCCAATTGGTCAAAAATGGGTTCGATGGTCTGCTGAATGAACAGCGGTTTGGTGATCTCGTCCCCCGCATTCAGGCCAAGTTTCAGCCGGTTGATATGCTTGTCGATGCGATGACTGAAGGCCGCCAGAATCGGTAAGGGCCGGTGTTCATAGGCGAGCCGCAGGATTTCTTGGGTAAGGCGGAAGTGTTCGATGAGGTCGGCCTGAATCGCGGCGTTACGGTGATCGCTGGACATCCTGATATCCGAAACGCCGAACAGGGGGTAGACTTGATGGAACACAATGGGCTCCGGGGCTGAAACTCCCTCGTCCTTATGCTGGATATAGTGCAGGGCGGCCTGCTGGAAGCGCCATTCCACCGAGGGGTGGATCGCGGTGAACTCCTCTTTGATGACCGTCTGAATCTTTTGGTTCAGTTGCTCCAGGCTGCGATTCAAAGCCACGGCAAACAGAGGCAGAACCGGGAGGAGGTTGGCCGTGTTCAGGGCGTTCAGCGCGCCGGCGCGGGTGGATTTGAGCATCAAAGTGCCCAGGAGCCTCTCCTGGTAGAGGATGGGGGCCACATACACACTCCGGTACCCGTGCTCCAGCATGCGCTCTTCCAGAATCGTGTTCTTCGGATAAAAGTTCAGATCTTCAACGACCAGCGGCTCGCCCTGATCCATCGCCCGGGAAAAAATTGACCCCTTGAATTCACTTCTTTGGTAATGCGTCGCATTCTCCAGGACGCAGGTCGTTTCCGCCTGCTTATGCGTATGCGGCAGGAGGAGAATCTGTTCACCCCGGATGGCGGCCAGGCCCAGTGTAAGGTCCGTCTCTTGCAGATAGATCTGCAATTTTTCCTGGAGGGAGGCAAAACCATCTCGCTGAAAAATCGTTTCCTTTTCAGACAGATCCGCCTGCAGGGCCGATAACATCTCGCGAGCCGTCACATCCGCAGCCTTAAAAACGCCAAAGCCCTGAAATTCAAAGTGTTCCGGGGGTATCAGTTCCAGCCACAATTTCAGGTCGGAAACGTTAGCCAGGAGGCGAATCCGGTCCGCTTCCGTCAAACTCCTGGGCTCTCCGAGCACCTTGATTTCCAGGAATTTTGGATCCAAGACGATATTAAAAAACCGATCCAGTCCGGTTTTAGGGCATCGGGCTTGGGCGATCAGGGGAAATTCCCAGGTGAGGTCAAGGTGGTAAAATTTCTGCAGGATATAGATATACGCCTTGAGGACCCGTCCCCATTGCCATTGTTGGGGGTCGATGTTCAATTGCGGTGTAAAACCTTGCTCTTCCATCCTGAACAGGTTTTTGAACATAGGGGTGGCATAGAAGCTGGTAAACTGGAACGGCACGAAGGCTGCGGCGCAATCGCTCTCCCAAAACGCCGGCGGAAAAACCGCGCACATCAACAGATCAATGAGTTCCCGGTGATTTTCCAGAACCGCGAGGTTCTCGATGGGTTCCCTGAGTTCCGGGGCGTTCTTAAACTTTTGGCGGATAACCGGCCCCAAGGAAGTCATGCCACCTTTGCCTTCGGCCAATAAGCCTTCCCAAAAATCCAGCAGCGGCTTGAGGCTGAGCCGGCTCTTAAAAGGAAATTTAACCTGTCGGGGGGTCATCAGGTCCTCTTCCTATAGTTCGAAATGATTAAATATTGTGGATAATTTAATCACTGCTAAGCCCCGATCAAGAGGGCGCCGGCCAAAGGGTGAATACCCCTCCTGTGCATAGCCGTTGCTGTCAGGTTGCCGTTGCGCCTCCGTGCGGATGGGCACCACTGCTCCGCTGGATGCACAGACTATTGCAGAAAATCTCATTCCTCCACCCCCGCTCAAAACCAAATCTCACCTAAACAATCTAAAATTGACTCTTTGGAGGTTTTTACTGGTTGAGATTGCAGTTCTTTCATTGCAAACTGAGCAAAAGCGTAGTATGGGTATGTTGAACTACAGGCGAACCATTTTTGTGTTCATTGCGGAGCTTGAGGTTAAAGAGCGGCTTCGGTATTTACCTATTCACTCAAAATGGAGCGATCCCCATGAGCAGCGAGATCCTGAAATTAACTGCCGAAATCGTAATTTCCCACGCCTCTATGAGCGAACTGACTTCAGAGCAGTTGGTGGAGGAGATAAAAGAACTTTACAATGTGCTCTCTTCTCTGGAAGGCGGGGTAATATTAATCGAACCGGTCGAAGCCCAGGCCGAACCTGGAATAGCAAAACAGCCACCGATCCCTTTGAAGGATATCGTGAAGGCGAAATACGTCGTCTGTCTGGAATGCGGCAAAAAGCTGAAGACTTTGAAAAAACACCTGCTTAAAGCTCATGGGCTGGCACCCAAAGAATATTACCAGCGGTTTGGCCTCGACCCCAAAAAATTCCCGCTGGTCTGCAAAAACTATTCTGAGGCCCGCAGTAAGTTGGCTAAAGAAAGGGGTTTGGGAACTCTGGCCGGCAGACGTAAGGGTGCCACATCGGCATAATGGAACCCGGATAATGGCATTGGATCGACCGGAGCCGTATGAGCCGTGAGGTTCAGTACGGCTCTGTGAGGGCGTGGGGGTTGATTCCCCCACGCTAGTCGATGCACCGATTTAAAATCAGCCAACCCCGAGCACTGCTCTTAGCTTGCGCAGCAACCCTTCGGCATCGCTCCTACCGGGCTCAGTCGGCAGCCCGCTAAGAATCCCGAGGCCTTCGCTCGCCTCATGGAACTCCTCCTCGGAAAGCGGACTGACCACCGCGGTATTCACCAGGGCATTAACCATGAGCAGCTTTTGGACGAGATCCAGAGGCGCGGTGTCCGGCAGGTCGGCGTCGATAATCACGAGATGGGGGGCAGTGGTGCGCACGGCTTCCAGGGCCTCGGCGCCGGAGACAACGTTTTCGAGCTTTACCTCCTGGTCTGACGACAAAGCTGCGGCGAAGGCCTGCATGGCTTTAGGTCGAGCGCTGGCGAGAACGATGTGCAGCATAGCCACCTCTTAGCGAAGACAGAGTTCGGAGCCCAACCGGGCTCCGAACTCCGCGTTTTGGTTGGTTTTAAGCAGAACCGCTTGAACCCGGGAGAGAAGCCCTCCGGTAGTAATCGGCAATGGCCTCTCCCAAGGTATTGACCGCCAGTCGGGCGCAGTGCAGGTGGTCTTCGGGAAGACCTCCCAGGGCGGCTGCCACATGGTGCGGCTCTAACTCCAGCGCCTGATCCAGGTTCAGCCCCTTGGCCAGTTCGCTCATGGCGCTGGCGCAGACCAGCGTGTAAAGGCAGCCGTGCGGGAGCACTTTGATATCAGCAATGGCGCCGGACTCGATCTTGAGGGATACCTCTATGGAATCCCCGCATTTTCCCAGCGCGGTCCCTTGTCCACTGGGATTGTCGAGCGAACCGAGGTTTTTGGGATATCGGGCCACGCGGAAGAATTGTTCTCCCACTTCACCCGGCAAGGGAAGATCGCCATCAAACACGTGTTTCTCCTCCCGATGACCAGACTCTTCCCATTTAGTGCGCGCCGCCACCGCCGCCGCAGGTGAAGTCGGTGCTAAACTGCGGCAACTGACCTTTCAAGAGACCCTCCACCGCTGCTCCGACGGTTTGAGCGCCGTTACCGAACAGGACCTGGATTCCCACCTGCTGGAACCCCATGAGCGGCCGCATGCCCATGCCGCCGGCAATAAGGACCTGCACGCCGTTTTGGGCCAGGTGATTGACCGGGGCCATGCAGCCGCCCTGCTGGTGCGGCACGTTGGGCAAGGTGGTGACCTCCAGAACTTTGCCTTCGGCGATCTTGACCAGGGTGTAGAGGTCACAGTGGCCGAAATGCGCCCCCAGCGGGGCCTCGAGTCCCCCAGGATGGGTGGAGGGAATGGCAACAATTGTACTCTGCATTGATATTCTCCTTAAAGTGCTTTTAATTGTATCCTGATTTGCTGCAACTCCCGGCGTCAGCAGATCTTCAGGCTTAATTTGCTTCCGCCAGGCAGTAAAACCTTCTCTTGCCGCGGCCTTACCGGCCCAGGCCGGCCAGGGCCTCGATCCGGCTCCAGGCCTGCCTCAGTTCACGGCTAAAATCCGACTCGGGCAGTTCTGTCACCACCAACCCCTGGATCATAGCTTTAGTAACCAGGGGGTCGTGGGGCAGCCGCGCCAGCACCGGATAACTCTCGTCCTGGCAAAAGACTACGATCCGGGCGGTCTCGTCCGGATTGAGGTCATATTTGTTGATGATGACCGCCAAGGCCGTCTGAAAGTGCCGGCACAGAGCCGCAACCCGCTCCAGGTCGTGCCGCCCCGAGGGCGTGGGCTCCGTGACCGCCACGGCCAGGTGCGCCCCCGACAGCGAGCTGATCACCGGACAGCCGATGCCAGGCGCACCGTCGCACAACACCAGATCGGCGCCCCGGGCTTTGGCCAGTTCGCGAGCCTGTTGTTTAAGGACCATCACCAGCCTTCCTGAGTTCTCGGCGCCCGGAAAAAGCTGCGCATGGACCAAAGGGCCGAAGCGGGTGGCTGAGACGTACCATTGGCCGCAATGCTTCTCGGGGAACTCAATGGCCGCAGCCGGGCAGAATGCGACGCAGACCTTGCAGCCCTCGCAGCGCCGGGGATCAACCGCAAAACCTGCGCCATTCTCCCGGATCGCCCCATACTGGCATAGGGAGGCACATAAACCGCAGCCATCGCATTTTTCGCCATCGATCCGGGCCTCATGCCCCGAGTAGAATTGCTCTAAGCGTTCTTTTGTCGGCTGCAGTAGCAGGTGCAGATCCGGGGCGTCCACGTCCAGATCGCAGATGACCTTGTCACTGGCCAGATGGGCGAAGGCCCCGGTCAGTGAGGTCTTGCCCGTGCCGCCCTTGCCGCTGATGATAATGATCTCACGCATGCGCGGCCTCTCGGGAACGGCTGGGTGGCGCCAGGCCGCGAATTTTATCCTTCAGAGTGACAAAGGTCCCCTTCAACCCAGGGCTGACGTCTGCAATGATCCGGCCGCGAGAGTAGGCCTCGGCGATGGCCCGGTCGTAAGGAATCTCGGCCAAAATCGGCAGCCCCTTTTCCCGGCAGAACCGGTAAATGGCATCGGTGCCCAGTCCGGAGCGATTGATCACCGCCCCCATGGGTTTTCCCAAGGGGGTAAAGGCTTCCCAGGCGAGCTTAAAGTCATAGACGCCGAAGGGGGTGGGCTCGGTGACGAGAAGAATCACATCACTGTCCATCACCGCATTGACCGCGGGGCAGCTCACTCCCGGCGGCGCGTCGATGATGGCATCCCCGCCGGTTGCAGCCAGCATTTGTTCCAGTCTGGCCTTTACCAGGCGCATCAGGGGAGGACTCATGGCTTCGCCGACGCGCAGCCGGCCGGCGAGAAACCCCACGCCGCCAGCAACCCCCCAGTTGATTTCACCCAGCTCCCGCCGGCCTGGAGAAATGGCCTTTTCGGGACATACGGCCATGCAGCCGCCACAGCCGTGACACATCTCGGGAAAGGTCAAAATCACCTGGTTGAAGACGCTAATGGCCTTGAACTGGCACAACTCGGAGCAGGCGCCGCAGTAAGTGCATTTGGCTTCCTCCACCGCCGGCACCGTCATCTGGGCCTTTTCGCTTCCCTGAATGGCCGGGTGGAGAAAGAGATCCAGGTTGGGCTCTTCCACATCCAGGTCCACGGCCCACACCGGTCCGTCCCAAACCGCGGCCAGGGAAGCGGTGACCGTGGTTTTACCGGTGCCGCCCTTGCCGCTTGCCACGGCAACAATCATCGTCCGGTCCGGTTGGCTGCCTGCGCGATCTCGACCTGGTCGCTCTTGAACCGCGCCACTGCGTCGCGTACGGTCAACCCCTCCAGGTTCTGCCCCACCTTGATGCCCGCGGCAGACAGGGCCTGAAAAGCTTTGGGACCGACATAGCCGGTGAGCAGAAAGCTCACCCCGGCCCGGGCAATCAACTCCGCGGCCTGAATGCCGGCCCCCTGAGCCATCACCTGGGACTGGCCGTTATCAATATATTGGGTATCCATGGTTTCCAGGTCCACAACGACGAACCCGGCGGCCCGGCCGAAGCGCGGGTCGACCTGATCGTCCAGCGAGGGACCTTCACTAGTCACGGCAATCTTGTTCATGCTTAACACCTTTACTCTTCATTAATTAATCGAGCTTGCCTAAGAAGGCGCTGCCCCACAGGGAAAGCTGATCTCGGGCAGCCTGCGAATTATTATACCAGAGAACCCTGAATTGCACATAGGTTAATTTAAATTTCGCCTTCAGAATTATTTTTATTTGGGGTTGCCGCCGTTAGAGGTAGACCAGTCGGTCTCAAGCTCCCTCGCTGCGTCTTTTCCCGGCCAGACAATATCATTTCCTGAGCCCGGACAGTTCTGAGATTTGAGCCAAACCGACGGGTTCATGCAAAATTCTTTTGGATAGTCTTGCATCTAGTTATATGCTGAAAAGTGATCCGGCCCAGGCGCAAGCTGACAGCCCGCCAATAACCCAGGCCGGTCAACGGACACCGATCTATGCAGCCTCACCTATCCCGGCCGGCCGCCTGGGCCTGCTTCATTGCCTGCCTCCTGGCCGTTCTCTTCTGCCGGCCTGTTCTGCCGCTCCGGGCGGCTCAGGAAATCCGCCTGGGAGAAATTGATCCTCTTTCCGGCAATCTGGCTAAACACGGCCTGGAAATCCACCAGGGCATCCTTTATGCGGTGGAGGAAGCCAATGCCCGGGGCGGCGTGGCAGGACACCCGGTGGAACTTCTCAGCCGGGATGACCAGAGCAAACCGGACGTGGCGGTCAACCAGGCTCAGGACTTGATCTTCCGGGGCAAGGTTACCGGGTTGGTGGGCGGCTACGTGGATGCGCTGGTGGGGCCCATCAGCCAGCAGGCCGCCAGGCAGCGGGTCCCCTATGTAGCTTCGGCCAGCCTCCAGCAGGCTCTGACGGAGAACAAAAATCCCTACTTCTTTCGCGTTTCCCGCCTGGAAGGCATCGTTCAGCCTTTGTGCCGGTTTCTCACCCAAACATTAAAGACCCAACGGGTGGGCGTGCTCCACGCCGCCTCTCCGGGGGCCACTGAATTTGCCGACCGCGTCCGGGCCAATCTGCGCCAGATGGGGGCCGACACCGTTCTCCTGGAAAAGTTTCGCCCGGGTTGGCCGGATTTTTCCGTATTTCTCCTCAAGCTGCCTCCGGCCCGGGTTGAGGCGCTGATCAGCGGCGGCTTCTATGCGGACAATCTGATCCTGGTCCGTCAGTTGCGAGAGAGGCCCCTGGGCCTGAAGGCCTTTATTGCCCCTTGGGGGGTGGCGTACCAGAGTTTTATCGACGAAGTGGGGCAGGCCTCCGAGGGGCTGTTCGGCACCTGCGCCTGGAACCCCGGCATCACTCAGCCCGGGACCGAATCGGCGTCCCAGTCCTTCGTGGCCGGGTTTCGGCAAAAATTCCATAAAGAGCCCAACACCACCACCATGCACGGTTACACTTCCGCCCAAGCTCTGTTGGCCGCCATCGAGATGGTTCTTAAGGCAGGAGGCCAACCCACCGGGGAGGCTGTCAGCCAGGCCCTGGCCAAACTTGACCTCCAATTGCCCATGGAGAGGCTGACTTTTGATAAACATGGCGATCCCCAGCATTATCAGCACGTAATCGTGCAGATTCAAAAACAGCGGCTGGTAGTGGTGTATCCCCCCGAACGGGCCACGGGCCAGGTGGATTTCAGTCTGGCGCCGCGCTGAGGCGGGGATTATTGAGGGCCAAAGGCACCCTTTCGGCTGTTACCCCTGGCTTTTCCGTCCCTCGACTTTTCCCGCCCGAGATGTTGGCCGCCATCGCGAGGAGCTTGTCACTATGTGGGTTTGGGCCCCCATTATTTTCACCGGTTTTTCTCTGGGCTCTTTCTACGCCCTCATAGCCCTGGGTTTTTCGCTGATCTGCGGCATCACCCGGGCTTTCAATCTGGCCCACGGCGAGATGATCCTGCTTTCCGGTTATCTCGCCTTTGTGTTGTGGCAGTTTTTCCAGGTTCCCTTCATCTGGATCCTGCCCATCTGCGCCTTCGTTCTGCTGTGGCTGACGATTCCCCTGCACTACCTGCTCCGGGGGCTGCCGGAACCTTACGGTTTGAATACCCTGATGGTGACCCTGGGTTTGGCTTTGCTGCTGCAAAATCTTCTCCTGGCCTGGTTTTCCGCCGATTACCGCCTGATGCAGTTAGATTGGCCTGTGGTGGCTTTCCCCGGCTTGGGCTTTTCCTTTCCGATGGTTCAAGGGATGCTCATTATCCTGGCGCTCCTGGTCACCGGGGCAGTTCATTTGGTGCTGCAGCGCACCTTTCTGGGCAAGGCCCTGCGGGCCACCATCCAGGACCGGGAGGCGGCCCAGATGGCCGGGATCAATGTCCACCGGATAACCCTGGCCGCCTTCGGCCTGGGGGGCCTGCTCATCGGCCTGGCCGGCCCGCTCTTCGCCCAAAATATGTACCTCTATCCCGCAGCCGGCATCGAGGCGACCATGATCGCCATCGTGGTCACCATTTTTGCCGGCCTGGGCCGGATCCGGACTATTCTCCTGGGGGGCTGGCTCCTGGGCCTTACCCAGTCGGCCGCGGTCTTTACCCTGGGCAGCAGGTGGCGGGAACTGGTCAGCGCCATCCTGCTCCTCCTGCTGCTCTATTTCCGGCCGGAAGGTATTTCCTTCAAAAAAGGACGTTGAGGCCGGGCTTAACCTAAGCTATTAAGGTTTCCTGGGCAGCAAATGATTCGGCCCCAAGGAGATGGGGCCGGTCTGGTTGAACTTCACTGGAATGGCTTTTTATGGGTAAATTTCACTCCTCCTTACTGCCGGCAGCCGGGGTCGTGCTCCTGGCCGTCTGGCCTCTCCTTTTTCGGGAGGCGATGCAGTTCTACCAGGTGCTGGGCCTGACCTGTCTTTTTGGCACCCTGGCCCTGGCTTGGAACCTTTACGCCCTCTCCGGGGCCATTTCCCTCGGACACGCAGCCTTTTTCGGCCTGGGGGCCTATGCTTCGGCCCTCCTCAACCACTACTACCACTGGTCGCCCCTCTTCACCATTCCTCTGGGAGCCCTGGCCAGCGTCGCGTTTGCGGTGCTCTGGAGCTGGGGTTTCAGGCGGCTCCGAGGCGTCTACCTGGGTCTGGCCTCTCTGGCGGCCATGGAAATTCCCAAAACCATCGTGGACAATTGGGACCGCCTCACTTATGGCTCCATGGGGATAATGGGCCTGGATCCCCTACCCAAACTGGCCCTGGGGGGCTTCGAAGTGGATTTCGGCATGAACCTCAAGGCCCAGTACTACCTGTTGTTGGGCGTTATGCTGGTGGCGGTGATGATTCACCGCCTATGCCTCAGCTCCAGGTGGGGGTGGACCTTGCGGGCCCTGCGCGAAAACGAAGCCGCCGCGGCCACGCTCGGCATTGCGGCCACCCGGGAAAGGGCCAAGGCCCTGATGCTCAGTTCCTATATCGCGGGAATCGCCGGCGGCCTTTATGCCCATATCCTGGGTCTGGTCGAGCCGGGCCTGGTCTTTAACCTGCATCTGTCGATTCTCCCCCTGGTCTTCTGTCTCTTCGGCGGCCGTACCAGGGTTTTGGGGCCGGTCCTGGGAGCGTTCATCCTCTATCCTTTGGAACAGCTCATCCTCCTGCCCTTGTTCCCCATGGGCCACTCTGCGGTTTACGGACTGGTCATCATTCTGACGATCTTCTTTTTTCCCAAGGGAATTACCGCATGGCTGCCAACGGCGCCCAAGTCTGCTTAGAAGTTCGACAGATCAAGAAATTTTTTGGGGACCAGACCGTACTCCGGGACGTCTCCTTTTCCCTGCCGCAGGGCGAGATTTGGGGTCTCATCGGCCCCAACGGCGCCGGCAAAACCACTCTCTTCAATATCATCAGCGGTTGGCAGAAGCCCGCCTCCGGTAGCGTGGCCTTCTTCGGCCAGGAGACCACCGCCTGGCCGCCGGAACGCCTGAGCCGGGCCGGCCTGGCCAGGACCTCCCAGGTTCCCCAAATTTTTCCGGACATGAGCGTGTTGGAAAACGTCCTCATGGGCGCCTGGCTGGGACGGGAGCCCCACCCTGCCCTTCCCCAGGCTCAGGAAGAAGCCCATTATTGGCTCTCCCTGGTGGGGCTGGAGGATAAGCGGCACATCAGGGCCTGCGATTTGCCCTTGCCGCAGCAGCGCCTGGTGGAATTGGCCCGGGCCCTGGCCACCCGGCCGCGGCTGTTGCTCCTGGACGAGATTGCCGCGGGCTTTAGCCTCGGGGCCGTAAAGCGGCTGGCGGCCGGGCTTCTCAAAATGCGGGACCAGGGGCTGACGCTGCTCCTCACCGACCATCTGCTCACTATCCTGGAGGCGGTGGCCGACCGGCTCCTGGCCCTGGACCGCGGGGAGATCATCGCCCAGGGGCCGCCTGCCTCCTTGATCCGCCACCCGGAAGTGGTATCCGCCTACCTGGGGACCCGGTGCGGGACGGACGCCAACGGAGACGCCTGATGCCGGCCGGCGACGCTTCCCCGCCCCTGCTCAGCGTGCAGCACCTGTCGGTCTCCCTACAGGGCCTGCCCATGCTGGTGGATTTGAGCTTTACTTGCTTCCCCCACCAGATTGTGGCTCTCATCGGCATTGAGGGCGCCGGCAAAAGCACCCTTCTCAAAGCCATCGCGGGCCTGCAACGGCCGCTGACGGGCCGCATCTTTTTCGCGGGGGAGTCCATCGAGGGTTTGCCTGCCTGGGAAGTGGTACGCCGGGGGGTTGTTTATGTGCCGGAGGGGATGCGCGTCTTTCCCGGCATGACGGTTTTGGAAAACCTGGAAGTGGGGGCTTACCTGGTGCGCCGGCAGCTAAAAGCCAGACTGGAACAGGCCTGCCAGATCTTTCCGGAACTCAAGGATCGGCTGCGAGCCCCGGCCGGCGTCTTGAGCGGCGGTCAGCAGCGCATGGTTACCCTGGCCCGCGGCCTCATGTCGGCGCCCCGCCTCCTCATGCTGGACGAACCCTTCATGGGGTTAAGCCCCAAGCTGGTACAGAGGTTTTGCAACTCCTTCCGCGACCTGAGGCAAGCCGGCGTCACCCTGCTGATTTCCGGGCAACTCATGCAGCGGGTGTTGAACGTGGCGGAGAAGGCCTATGTCCTGGAAAAAGGCCGGATCACCTTCTCCGGGACCGGTCCCCATCTGCTGCATGACCCTCACTTGCAAGAGATAATTTTTCCGGTGTAAGAGTCGCGGAAGTCGACAGCTTCCCGGAGCATCACTTCTGTCCGGTCAGCCATTTGACGTGCTGCATTATCCCCTCAGCTTCTGATTTTTTCCCCTGCTGGGTATAGGCCAGGGCCAAATTGCGGTAATAGCTAAGATTGCCTGGGCTGAGCCGGAGCGCACTTTTGAACAGCTCCACCGCCTCATTTAACCGCCCCTGTTTGGCATAAACGATGCCCAGGTTGTTGTAAGACGGAGGATAGCCGGGAGCTATGGCCAGGGTCTTCTGGTACGCGGCTATGGCCTGGGCATAATTGCCTTGGTTGGAATAGGCCATGCCCAGGTGATGATAGGCCAGGTAGTTGTCCCCGGTGACTCGGATGGAATGGGTAAAGAGAGTTTCCGCATTCCGCCAATAACCGGCCTGGCCCCAGGCGGACACCAGACAGGCGCTCAGCGCGGCCGCGGCCCCCATTGCCAGGATGGTCTCCCGGTGCTTCCACCCCGCCGCGGCGGCCGGCACTCCCCAGGCGAGGATGATAAACAGGCCGATAAAGGGGATATAGGTATAGCGATCCGCCATCGCCTGGCCCCCGACCTGCACCAGTCCGATTACCGGCACCAGAGTGCCCAGATACCACAACCAACCCACCACCAGATAGGGATAGCGCCGGGCGCCCAAGAACACCAAAACCGAAATGACCAAAAGGGCAAGGCCGGCCACCACGGCCTGCCACCAGGGGACCGGGCTTAAGACGTAAAAGAGCGCCATGGGATAAGGCCAGAACAGCTTTATCCCATAGGTGACATAGGCCACCAGCGCATTAGCGAGGCGGGCCCCAAGTGACTGGAGGGACAGCGGCATCACCGCGCCGCCCGCCCTTTGCGCCGCCAGCGTCATCAGGCAGGAACAGATGGTAAGAATGAACAGGGGGATCTTTTCCCTGATCAACTGCCAGTAAAGGCCTAGGGGCAGCCTCGGCCGCGACTCGCTGGCGCCATTAGTGTCCATAGCCGGTGCAACCCCCACAGGCACCCGGTTTAACGGCCAGTAGTCCAGGAGCAGCAGCACCATCGGCAGAGTGACCAGCATGGGTTTGGCCATGAGCCCCAGGGCGAAACAGAGCAGGACGGACAGATAGCGCTTCGGATTCGGGGCGGAGACATACCAGACATAAGCCCACATGGTGGCCAGCCAGAAGAAGGTGCTCAAGACATCCTTGCGTTCCGACACCCAGGCCACCGACTCCACGTGCATGGGATGTAAGGCGAACAGGGCCGCCACCAGGGCGCTGGGCCAGAGAGCCTCGGTCGTGTGGGCCAAAAACAGGAACAACAGCAGGGTGTTGGCCAGGTGGAAAAACAGATTGGTCAGGTGGTGGCCCCCGGCCTGGAGCCCGTAAAGTTGGACATCAAGTATGTGGGACAGCCAGGTCAAGGGGTGCCAGTTGGCCGAGTAGTAGGCGGTGAAACTCCATTTCACCCCTTCCCAAGAGAGTCCCGCCCGGATGATAGGATTTTCATAAACGTACATGTCGTCGTCGCAGGTAATGAACTGAAAGCCCCTTACCTGCCAGTAGGCCGCGGCGGTAAGCGCGAGCAGCAGCACGCAGATCATCACGCGCTGATGGCGTAAGATGAGATCAAACCGGCCCATAAGGGTAGCTTTCGGGGGCGCCTGCTGCCCCGGCCTCTGCTGCTTTATGCTTCATTGCACCTGCCTTAGGCCATTTTCTCTGGTAAGTGAATCAAACTCAACTATTTTATAGCCTCTACCGCGGCAGCCATAGCAAAGGCCTCCAACCCCGCGGGTAAGAGGCCTTATTTAAAAGCTGCCGGTGGTTAGACCAGGTTTGCGTTTAATCGGGAGAAAAGTAATCTTCAAGTTTCAGATAATATTACCCAAAATTGCCTCACTGCTTGCTGCGGCCGCGCGATTTTTTGCTGCGCCACAGCCCCAGGCCCGCCAAGCCGCTCAGGAACATCCAGACGCTGGCCGGCAAGGGAGTTGGCTGCATCGGCGCCCCCAGGGGGGTCAGCGACAACGGTAACAGCTGGCCGCCCCCGGCCAGGCCGTAGGCCAGACCGGCCAGGTAGCTGTTCACCGCCAGGTCGGGGTTGTAATAGATGTCCAGCCCGTTGCCGTAGATGTCGGTGACCTGGCTACCGCTTAAGGTCACCCCCAGGATACTGCCCAGGTACAGGGCCCCGCCGAGGCTGTCGTTGCCGTCCAGCAGGGTAAGCATTTGGCCGGAGAGGTCGAGGCTCCCCCAGGCGAAGTTATTGATATAGCCGGCCACAGTCTGCCCCAGGTCGGCCCCGGTGATATAAAGTTGATGGGTCGCCGCCTCGCCGGTGAAGGCGAGGTCCGCACTCACCGTGTTCCAGGTCAGAGCCTGGGTGCTGTGGTTGATAAAATCGCCGCTGATCACCCATTTGTCGCCCACCCCGCCTTTCAGGGCACCCGTGCTCTCCACAATCAGGTTGTTAAAGGCCTGAGTGGCCGGGTCGCTCTCGTAGGTGCCGTATTCGGTGTAGTTGGTTCCCCGGATGTCGGTAGTTTGGGTGACCTTGATATAGCCGTAGTTAACCACATTGCCGGTGAAGGTGGTCGGGTTGTATTGGATAAAGAGCTGACCAGCGGTCTGGTTGGTGAAGTCGCCGTTCACGGTGCTGTCGCCGCCCGTCAGGGTCATGGTGCCCATGTTGCTGAAGCCGGCGTTGGCATTGATGGTGCCGTAGCCGCTAAAAACGGCGTTATTGGTGAGGGTCCCGCCCGTCAGGGTGCCGCCGGCCATGGTAAAGGTCCCGGCGTTGGTCAGCCCGGAGGTGGTGGTCAGGCTGCCGCCGGTCTGGTTGAAGGCGCCTTCGTTCCAGACAGTGCCGCTGGAGAGGCTGCCGCCCTGTAGGTTGTAGGTACCGTTAGTGCGCAGGGTGAGGGAATTGATAACCGCGGTGCCATCCGCTTGAGTAAAGGAGCCGGTGCCGTAATTGCCGATAAGAGCGGTTTGTACCTCCAACCTGCCATCGTGTAATTCATAGGTGCCCTGGCCGCCGAGGCCATATCCCAGGTAAAGGGTCTCGGCGCCATAAACGTTTGCGGTCCCCCCCGTTTGGATGAAGGTGCCGGTGCCGGAGTAGCCGACATACATAGTATTCACATCGAGGTTGCCACCGCTCAGGCTATAGATGCCGCTGCTGCCGGTGCCATACGCCAGTGTGAGGGCGTTGGTGACCGTATTGGTGCCGCCGCTCTGGGTGAAGATGCCGCTGCCGGAGTAGCCGACGTACAGGGATTGTGCCGCAAGAACGGGGCTGCCGGTGCCGCCGCCTAAGGTATAGGTGCCATTGGCGGCGGCGTCATGACCCAGGTAAAGCACAGCAGCGACGGTGTTGGTGCCGCCGGTCTGGGTGAAGGTGCCGCTGCCGCTGCCATGCAAGCCGATATACTGCTGATTGGCCGAGAGGCTGCCGCCGTATAACTCATAGGTGCCGGAACCTCCGGATTGGGCTCCCAGGATCAGTTCGGTGCCGGCGTTGAGAGAGCCGCCCGTCTGGCCAAAGGTGCCCGACCCCTCATAGCCGACGATGAGGGTCGAGCCATTCAGGCTGCCGCCGTTCAGGGTATAAGTGCCCCTGCTTCCTACGGAATCCCCTAAGCTGACCCAATCGGTAACGGTATTGGCGCCGCCGCTCTGGGTAAAGCTGCCGCTGCCATAAGCGCCGATAGTCATGCCATACGCGCTGAGGCTGCCCTCCTGCAGGTCATAGGCGCCGCTGCTGCCGCTGTTCGCCGCCAGGACGAGGGTATTGCTGACCGTATTGGTGCCGCCCAACTGGGTAAAGGCGCCGCTGCCGGAGTAACCGATGTATTCGTTCTGCGCCGCAAGAACGGGGCTGGCGGTGCCGCCGCCCAAGGTATAGGTGCCATTGGCGGCGGCGTCAAAACCCAGGTATAGAGAATCATAGACGGTATTGGCGCCGCCGCTCTGAGTGAAGGTGCCGCTGCCGCTTCCGTATAACCCGATATACTGCCGGCTGGCCGAGAGATTGCCGCCGTATAGCTCATAAGTGCCGGAACTTCCGGACTGGTTCCCCAGAATCAGGTCACCGTTAACCAAGACACTCCCCCCGTACTGGCTAAAGCTGCCGGTGCCGAGATCGCCCACCATCAGGCTGCCGGGCATGTAATAAGAGTACTTCCAGGCGCCGGTGACCGTGAGGCTGCCCTGGTACAGGGTGTAGCCGCCCTGGCCGGCGCCACCGAGGGAAACCTGCTCGGCCACTTGCACGAGGGAGCCGCTATCGTTCTGGATAACCGTGCCCACGCTGCCGGTCTGCCAGCCGACGAGCAGGGAGCCGCCCCCGTCAACGCCTGAGCCTCCTTCGGTACCCACTATCAGGGTAGGATTGAGGCCGGAGCCGCCCACCATCAGACCGCCGGTGCCCTGGTTGCCCACAATAATGGAGTCGCTGCCGTTGCTGGTTTGCAGGGTGCCGCCCGACAGGTTATAGGAGCCGAATCCCAAGTTACCCACGATCAGTCTGCCCACCGTGCTGGAGCCGTCGGATAAAGCAAAAGTGCCGCTGCCGGCGGAGGCCCTGCCCAGGATCAAGTCGGTGCCGACGTTGAGAGAGCCGCCCGTCTGGTCGAACGTGCCCGTGCCGTCATCGCCGACATCGATGTTGTTGGTCGCCAGATTGCCGCTATTCAGGTTGTAGGTACCGCTACTGCCGCTACCCGCTCCCAAGGTCAGGGTGTCGTTGACGGTATTGGCGCCGCCGCTCTGGGTAAAGGCGCCGCTGCCCCAATACCCGATAGTCAGGTTCTGGGCCGAGAGACTGCCGCCCTGGAGGTCATACGTGCCGCTGCCGCCGCTCAACGCCACATAAAGCGTATTGCTGACGGTATTGGTGCCGCCCGTCTGGGTGAATAAACCGGTACCGGAATCGGCGACAATGAGATCGCCGGTATTGCCGCTGACCGCGAGACTCCCGCCAGTCAAACTGTAGCTGCCGCTGCTGCCGGTATTAGTTGCCAGGGTCAGGTTACCGCCGGCGGTATTGGTGCCGCCGGTCTGGGTGAAAATGCCGGTCCCGGAGAAGCCGATATATTCGTTATTCGTGGTCAGGGTGCCGCTATCCAGGCTGTAGCTTTGGCTGCTGCCCGCGGCCTGGCCCAGGTAAAAATCGTTAAAGTGGAAAATACCCCCATTCAGGTTGATATGGTTGAAGTGGAAGGTGCCGCCGGTCTGGCTGAAAATACCGCCGACATTGAGGTTGAAGGTGTCGGCGCTCAGACTGCCGCCCACGAGGTTGTAGGTGCCGCTGCTGCCCGCTTGATTGGCCAGGGTCAGATAACCGCTGATGCTGTTGGTGCCGCCGGTCTGAGTAAATACGCCGGTGCCGAGATCGCCGATGATCACATTGGTGGCGATCAGGTTCCCGGCCAGGATCATGGTGCTACCCTCGACGGTCAGCCCCGCGCCGTTCAAGGTGAGGCTCTGGCCGACGGTAATGTTCAGGGGGGTGGCGGAATTCTGCAACAGGCCATCGCCGGCGGTGAAACTGCTATTGCCGCCGGCAAACAGGTTGGCGGCGCCGTAGTTCAACAGCCGCCCCTGGAAATCGCCGCTCAGGTAATTGAAGGCACCCCGGTTCTCCAGGGCCCCGGTCACGATGCCGCCCTGTTGGTTAAAGGTCGTGGCATTCAGGCTGCCCCCGGCCTGGTTGAAGAGACCGCCGGCCTTCAGGTTGATGGCCGCCGCCGAGAGGCTGCCGCCCTGGAGGTCATAGGTGCCATTACTGCCGCTGTTCTGGGCTAGGGACAGGGTATCGCTGACGGCATTGGTGCCGCCGGTCTGGATGAAGTTACCCGTGCCGGAGATGCCGACATACATGGTCGGCGTCGTCAGGCTGCCGCCGGATAACTGGTAAACACCGTTGCCGCCCGACGCCGGCGGGTCCAGGTCCAGCCACAGGGCGGTGCCGAAGGATGCGGTGCCGCCGGTCTGGTTGAAGGTGCCACTGCCCAGGACGCCCACATACCCCGTGCCGGTGACCATCAAACTGCCGCCGCTGAGGTTATAGGTGCCGCTGCCGCCGGCGTAATAACCCAGATAGAGGTAATTAGCCAAAGCATTGGTGCCGCCGGTCTGGGTGAAGGTGCCGCTGCCAGAAGTGCCGATGTACTCGTACTGCGCCGATAGACTGGGGTTGCCGGTGCCGGACAATTCATAGCTGCCGCTACTGCCGCTGCAGGACCCTAGAGTGAGATTATTGCCGGCTGTATTGGTGCCGCCGCTCTGGGTGAAGGCGCCGGTGCCATACGAGCCCACGACTATGCCATCGGCTGCCAGGCTGCCGCCGCTCATGTCATAGGTGCCGCTACCCCCGGAGTTGCAACCTAGATTGATATATTGCAAGGTGTTGACGCCGCCAGTCTGGGTAAAAGCGCCCGTCCCGGAGTAGCCCACAAATTCAGTGATCGCGGTCAGGCTGCCGCTGTTCAGATTATAGGTGCCGCTGCCCCCGGAGTCCCAACCCAGATTGATATATTGCAAGGTGTTGGCACCCCCCGTCTGGGCAAAGACCCCGGTGCCGGATTGCCCGATGGCGAGGTTGTTGGTCGCGAGGCTGCCGCCGCTCAGGTCATAGGTGGAGCTGGTGCCGGCATTTCTTCCCAGAAAGAGATAGTTGAAGGCGCCGGTGCCGCCGGTTTGGTTGAAGGTGGCAAAGTCCAAAGTCCCGCCGGTCTGGTTAAAGAGGCCGCCACTGTTCAGATTGACGGTGGCCGCGGCCAGGCTGCCCCCCTGGAGATTATAGGTGCCGCTGCTGCCGCTGTTGGCCGCCAGGGTTAGGGCGTTGCTGACGGTATGGGTGCCGCCGCTTTGCGTAAAGGTGGCGCTGCCATTAAACCCGATAAATTCGCCATACGCCGACAGAGTGGGGCTGCCGCTGCCGCCGCCCAGGTTATAGACGCCGCTGGCCCCGGTATTTTCACCCAGAAAGAGGAAAGCAATGTCATTAGCGCCGCCGGTGTGAGTGAAAACGCCGGAATCGTTATAGCCGACCCTCAGGTAGTTGGCCGAGAGACTGCCGCCGCTCAGGTTGTAGGCACCGGGCCCGGTAACGCCCAACAAAAAATCAAAGACCGCGTTGGTCCCCCCTGTCTGACTGAAACCGCTGCTGCTGCCGATCCAGCCAATGAGCTCATTCTGGGCCGCGAGGCTGCCGCCGCTCAGCGTGTAGGCGCCTCTGAAAACGCTCAAATCGCTGCTGACGTTGTTGGTCCCCCCCGTCTGGGTGAAGGTGCCATTGCTGGCAAAGCCGACTTGCAGGTGTTGAGCTGAAAGGCTACCACCGTCCAGATTGTAGGCGCCGCTGCCATAGATGGTCCCTGCCAAGGTCAGGGTTCCGACATTATGGGTGCCGCCGCTCTGGGTGAAGGTGCCGGTGCCCAAACTGCCGATGGTTTCGCCTTGCGCCGACAGGATGGCGCTGTCGCCGCTCAGATTATAGGCGCCGCTGCCGCCGCTGCCGGTGCCCAGAGTGAGACTATTATTGACGGTGTTAGTGCCGCCGGTCTGGGTAAAAGTGCCGGTGCCACCATAGCCGATATCCTGCTGGTTGGCTGATAGGCTGCCGCCGCTGAGATTATAAGCGCCGCTGCCGCTTTGGTTGGCCAGGGTGAGGGTATCGCTGACGGTGTTGGTGCCGCCAGAATGGGTGAAAACGCCGGTGCCACCCCA
>JALNYP010000127.1:3942-6486 GCA_023229795.1 Syntrophobacterales bacterium | reverse complement strand
CCCCCATTCTCCAGCGCGCGCGCGATCTGCATGAAAAATTCGCCCCCGCCCTGGCCCGCCACTCCACCATCCCCGGCCTCTTGGGCCGCTACACCGACGCCATAGACCGCACCTCCCGCCGCACCGTCGACCTGGGGGTTCCCGCCTTTTGCATCGCCTGCGCCCGGCGCGACGGCGTGTGCTGTTTCAAGGGGGTGGAGCGCCGTTACGACGAGTACCTGCTGCTGGAAAACATGCTGCTGGGCGATAGCGGGGTCTGGGGCGCGGGGAGCGGGACGTCCTGCTATTTTTGCGGGGCTTCGGGCTGCTCTCTCAAGGCCAAGAGTTCCTTCTGCCTCAACTACTATTGTCCGGAGATCAAGCGCGGCCTGGGGGCCGGGGCCATGGACGTCCTGTGCCGGCAGGTGGGACGGGAGCTGGGCAGCCAGTGGGAGCTGGAGCGGGTGATGATGCCCTGGCTCTGGGCGCGGGCGAAAACCGGGTTGCCGATGACCGATTTGCCATAGCTTTTATTCCTAGTTGCGATCAAATCCCGCCGTGGCGTCGGTCGCTTTTCTCCCCGGATTGCCGCCTGTTTTACATTGCTGGGGTATGGAATTGGTGATATTTTTACAAAAGTAACGGAAATCGTGGGGCTCGTGTTAATCAGGGGGGCTACCCGGCGACTTGCGAGGGTGGGCTTAAGGTCCCCGTGGGGGCCAGGGTTCTCTTGCTCCACCGCCTTCCCCGACGCCCCTTTCGCCTCCCCCGAGGCCCGTCCCCGGACCTGCGCCCAGGAAACAGCTAGCGCCTGAGGACCCTTGGGGAAGGTTGCCGACTCATGCCAGAGCAACTCCAGGCTATCATCCGGCACATTGACCAGGCCGTGCTCCACCTTGATGCCGATGGGCGGATCTCCGTCCTGAACCCCGCCGCGGAGAGACTCTTCGGCCTTACTTTCCCGGAGGCCCAGGGGCTGGTTTATGCCGAGCGCCAGTGGGGGTTTCTGCGCGAGGACGGCTCCCCCTGCCCGCTGGACGAGCACCCCCCCTTGGTCGCCCTTCGCACCGGGCGGCCCCAGAAGGAGGGGATACTGGGGCGGCGGCATGACGGGGGCGTCACCTGGCTTTCCGTCACCGCCCAGCCCATCCTCCCGCCCGGGCAGGAGCGGCCGGCCGGGGTGGTGGCCACCTTCACCGATATCACCCGCTTCAAGCGGACCGAGGAGGCCCTGCGGGAGAACGAGGAAAGGTTCCGCACCCTTTTTGAAAACGCCTCGGACGCCATATTCATCCATGACCTCAAGGGGCGCTTCATTGAGGTGAACCCGGCCGCCTGTCGGCACCTGGGCTATACGCGGGAGGAACTGCTGCAACGGACGGTGGTGGAAATCGACTCCCCGGAGTCCGCCGCCCTGGTTCCGCAAAAGATGGCCCATCTTTTTGAACACGGCGTCATTGCATCCGAAAGCTCCCACGTCGCCAAGGATGGGCGCGTCATCCCGGTTGAGTTCCACGCCAGCCTGTTCACCTTGCTGGGTCAGCCGGCCGTGCTGGCCATAGCCCGCGACATCACCGAGCGCAAACGGAGCGAGGACGCCCTGCGCCGAAGCGAGCGGCGCTTCCGCCAGCTCTACGACCATACCCCCATCGCCTACCAGTCGCTGGATTCGGACGGCCTCATCCTGGACGTAAACCAGGCCTGGCTGAACTGCCTGGGCTACACGGAAGAGGAGGTGCTGGGGCGTTGGTTTGGCTCCTTCCTGGCGCCCGCTTTTCTCCCCCACTTTGAGCGCAACTTCCCCTGCTTCAAGGAAGCCGGCAGCATCAGCGGGGTGGAGTTTCAGATGGTCAAGAAGGACGGCTCCCCCATTCTGGTTTCCTTCAATGGCTCCATAGCCTCCGACGCGGAGGGCAATATGCTGCGCACCCACTGCGTCTTCCTGGACATCACCGAGCAGAGGCGGCTGGAGGCCCAGCTGCGCCAGTCCCAGAAGATGGAGGCGGTGGGCACCTTGGCCGGGGGCATCGCCCACGACTTCAACAACATTCTGGCCGCCATCATGGGCTTCGCCGAAATCGCCGCCGAAGACGCCCGCCAGGGAGAAGTCAACCCCGCCGACCTGGAGCAGATACTGATCTCTTCCCAACGGGCCAAGGAACTGGTCCAGCGCATCCTGGCCTTCAGCCGCAAGAGCGAGCCCGACCAGACCCCGGTCAACCTCAATCGGGTGGTCGGGCGCGCGGTGGCCATGCTACAGCGCACCTTGCCCAAGATGATCGCCCTGGAGACCGACCTGGACGATCGCCTGCCCCCGGTCTGGGCCGATGCGGCCCAGATAGAGCAGGTCCTGCTGAATCTGGCCGGCAACGCCGCCGACGCCATGCCCGAGGGCGGCAAGCTCATCATCGAAACCCAGGGGGTCGTGCTGGATGCGGAGTATTGCCGCGCCCACTTGGAGGTCCGTCCCGGCCGCTACGCCCAGCTCATGGTCCGCGATACCGGCCTTGGCATGGACGCCGCCACCATGGAGCGCATCTTCGAGCCCTTCTTCACCACCAAGGA
>JALNYP010000127.1:0-3932 GCA_023229795.1 Syntrophobacterales bacterium | reverse complement strand
GGGCACATCCGGTGCTACAGCCACCCTGGGGACGGGGCCAGCTTCACCATCTTTCTGCCCCTGCCGACAGAGTCCCCAGCCCAAGCCGCCGCAGAACCCGAGACGTCACCCGGGGAGGGGGAGGGGCCGCGCGGTTCGGAGGCAATCCTGGTGGTGGACGACGAGGAGAGCCTGCGCGATCTGGCCGCCCGCGCCTTGGGTGACAAGGGCTATTCTGTCCTCGTGGCCGCCAGCGGCGAGGAGGCCCTGGCCCTCTACCGTGAACGTGGTCCCGACCTGGATCTGGTGATCATGGACCTGGGCATGCCGGGCATGGGCGGACACAAGGCCATGGAGGCCATCCAGGCCCTGAACCCCCAGGCCAAGGTTGTCATCGCCAGCGGCTACTCGGCCCACCACCAGGTCAAGTCCGCCCTTGCCGCCGGAGCGGCGGGCTACGTGGCCAAGCCCTTCCGCCGCGCCGACCTGCTCGCCACCGTGCGCCAGGCCCTGGACCGGAGCTGAAGGGACAGGCCTTGGCCCGCGCCCATGGGGAAGAAAAAATTACTATCGCCCAGTTTGTCTCGCCAGGCAGGCAGAGGTGGCCCCAAGAAATCGGACAGTCGTGTAATATCATTTCCATGGAGAAAATATTAACTCTTCGTAGGGGCGGGGTTTATCCCCGCCCGTCTTGGTTATGACAAAGTAGAATGGGCGGGGATAAACCCCGCCCCTACGAAAAAAAAATCACGTTTGATTTAGAATTGTAGTTAGTCTCTCCACTTTTCCAGAGGAGAGAATTTCCAGTTGCGACGCTCGAACAGGTCGAGGCAAATATCAACGACTTGCGCATCGTAGAAGATGCCTCGCTGCCGGCGTATTTCCTCCATCGCCCCTTTCAAAGGCATGCTAGGGCGGTAGGGGCGGTGGGAAGACATGGCCTCCACCACATCAGCAACCGCCAAAATGCGCGCCTCCAGTAAAATATCCTCACCCTTGAGCCCCTGAGGGTATCCGGAGCCGTCCAACCGTTCATGATGCTGAAGGACAATTTTATGCAGGGGAAAATTGAAGTTGATTGGTTCAAGGATATCGTGCCCCACCTGAGAGTGCATCCTGACGATATCCATCTCAATCCGTCTTAGCGTCCCAGGTTTGCTTAAGTACTCCGCCGGGACCAATATCTTGCCGAGATCGTGGATGCTGGCGCTCAACTCGATCTGCTTAACCCTTTCTTCCGGCAGGCCAAGTTCCTGACTGACCGCCGCGGACAATTGGGCCACTCGGCTTTGATGCCCGGCAGTATAGGGGTCCCTGATCTCAACCAGCCGCACCAGCGCAAGCACCACTCCATCAAGGCCCTCATGCAGCTTCTTCAAGGCATAATATTCACGCTCTGTTTGAAGCAGTTGATGGTGTCGTATTCCCTCATGCAAAGCCGCGATCAGGACTTCCGGCTCACAGGGTTTGGTGAGTATATGGAAAACATGCCCCTCGTTTACCGCCCGAACGGCTGCCTCCAAATTAGCATAACCGGTAAGCATGATACGCACAGTGTCCGGAGCGGACTTGCCCAATTGCTCCAGAAAGGCCACTCCATCCATGAAGGGCATGCGCAGGTCACTGACCACAACGGCAAAAGGCCCCTCCTCTTCGACCTTGCTTAAACCTTCCGAGCCCGACGCCGCCACACTGACTTCAAACTTGCCACGCAAAATTCTCTGAACAGATTGGAGGATTTCCGGATCGTCATCAACAAACAGTATTTTGTTAAGAATGACCATGATCTATGGCTCCAACCACCAGTGCGTTTTTATCGGCGCGTTCCGGCAAGATGCGCTACTTACGCCTGTAAGAATGGATTATAATTATGGTTTATTATCCAGATCAAGTATGCGGGATCCTCCCACATAGTCAGCGGTACGGATACTGGATAAATGGCGTATTTTTTCGAGCAAATGGTTGATGGTTTGCACGCCTTGAGCTATGGCCTCCACGCTTTCTCGGCCTGGATTATTATTTGGTATATCTTCCATCAAAAGGTTTACATCTCCAATTAGGATTTGCATTGGCTGGGCAAGATGATGCAGTACGGCGCCCGCCAACTGAAGGACGGATTCGAGTTTTTCCCGTACGAGTAATGCTTGCTGAGACGCCTTTTCTTGCCTTTGATCGTAAAAGAAACCTACGCTGCCAACTTCCATTTCCAATTCGCGCATTATGAAGGCCCAAAGTCTTATCGGTATGGACTGACCCTTCACGTTCCGGACCATGGCGTCCACGCCGTCCAGGATGCCGGGTCCTCCGTGCTCGGGGGAGTGGACAAGCTTTTTCAGCCTCCTCGCCTCGGCCAGGGAGGTATACACCTCGGTGATGCTGAGTATTCCCAGGACCGCACCGCGTTCCCGTTCCAACAATCTTTCCGCCGCTGGGTTGAAAATGGTGACTATGCCCAGACGATTGACGCCGATGATGCCAATCGGGCACAGGTCCACCAGCTTTTGCGATATCGTATGCGAGTGTTGGGTGACTTGGGTGATGCGGTAAAAATCACAGCTGTTGCAGGAGTCGAGTTTTTTGGCGTAGGAGCCCTGCACCTCTCCCTGACAGAGGGTGCCCGCGACCCGGGCGCAAGAGGCCCCGTGATCGGGCCAGGCCGGGCAGGTCCCAAGCTCAGCCACCTTGGTCCCCCCGCCCTCGCGACCGCACTTGGTGAACTCCCAACAGTTCATGGCGTTCCTCTCCCGAAGTGATGGACAGAGAGCCTTGGGACCGTCATGGGGCGCCGCCTAAACTTCTCCGGTCAGCGGCTAATCATCACGCCTAATCTTCAGGCTGCACAATCATTCTAAATGGTGTGCGCAGCCCCACGGTTTGTTGGAAGTTGCGCAGACGGCTCACCAGTATCCGACTGACACGATAACCTTTAGGGACCAAACTGACGCCCTCGATTGTGGTTACCTCTTGCGCAAATACCATGTTCTCCGTGAGGTCGTTCAACTCAACATCCTTCTCCAGCGAAACAGGCTTTTTCACACCTGACACGATTTCCGTCAAGGCGGCAATAACCTGGGGATCATAGTACCCAGTGCGGTGGCCCAGTTTATTTATGGCCTTGGATTCTTCAATCCCACGGGCCGAGAGTAGATCGAAATCCAGCGCCACCTTCAGTATTCTACCCCCCAAGGGAATGTCATTACCGCTTTTAAGCTCCTGCGTACCCACGTTGCCATCAAAGCGCTGTTCTTGGTAGACAACCATCTGCGCCACCCCCTCCAGGCGCGGGATATCCTTCAGCAGATCGGCGGCCACGAAAGGATGCATGGCGAAAATTTGCTTCTCCTCTGCACTTAACTCCTTGTCCTTCATGATTTTATCAATCGTCTCCGGAGGCAAAAGCACCATGCCGATCTGGCTGAGGAGAGCCGCGGTCCCCAGTGCCCACAAATCGTCCAACCCCATGTGGCGACCAATGTCCAGTACGAGCCGCTGAATACGTGATGCCCGGCCCAGAGCCTGGGGGTTGAGCATGGATAGAATGTCCGTGAGCACCTTGATGCAACCAGCCAGGGTTTTTTCCAACAATTCGTGTTCGGCGGTTACCAGGCGGTATTGCTTGATGCCATCCACTATGGCCCGGGCCAGGATCTCCATGGGGCAGGGCTTGGTAAGAAATCTGAAGATATTTCCTTCATTGACGGCGGCCACGGCATTTTGCATGTCGGCGAAGCCGGTGAGCATCATGCGTACGGTGTCGGGAGAGATGGATTTGACACGGCTCAATAATTGGATCCCGTCCATTTCGGGCATTTTAAGGTCCGAGATTATTACAGCATAGGGCGGCCGCCCCTGCACCAATTGCAAGGCCTCAGGTCCGCCCGAGGCCGTTTCAACATTGAAGCCTCTGCGTAGATGGCGTACATAGCCCGCCAAAACGTTGGGCTCGTCATCCA
>JALNYP010000033.1 GCA_023229795.1 Syntrophobacterales bacterium | reverse complement strand
TTACTGATGGCTCGGCGGGTTACGCCAAAAAGTTTGGCGGCTTCAACTTGCTTTTTGCCACTCAATACGGCCTGGACGGCAAGTTGACGGAGTCTCTCTTGAGCTTTCGGTGACAGTGGCTATTGTCAAGAGCAGTCTGGCTGATATTCATGGTCCAAAAGTCGCTTCAGGGTCCAAATCACCCCGAACAAAGCTTGACATTTTCTACCTTTCGGATAGATTGAATAAACCTCGGGGAATGAACCCCGGATAGCTTCAAAAATAACAACTCTGAACTAAAAGCCACGAAGGCTTGGGCCCCGGAAGGTGCCAGGTTTTCGTGGTTTTTTGTTGCGGGAAATGCCGTCGATGGGGAGGAGGAAAAGGTGCGTATCTGCGTGGTCGACGGCCAGGGCGGCGGCATCGGGGCGGCCCTGATCAAACGCTTGAAGGAGGTCTACCGGGAGGAGCACGAGGTCATCGCCCTGGGGACCAACGCGGTGGCCACCGCGCAGATGATGAAGGCCAGAGCCAACCGGGGAGCCAGCGGCGAAAACGCCATTGTTCGGACCGTCCCTACCGCGGACGTCATCCTGGGGTCCATCTCCATCGTCTTGGCCAACGCCATGATGGGGGAAGTGACTCCCCTCATGGCGGCTGCCGTGGCTTCGGCTCCGGTTCCCAAAATTCTCCTCCCTTTAACCCAGGCGAGGGTGGATGTCGTCGGGTTGACTCCCGAGCCTCTGCCCCATTTGATAGAGAAGATCATAGAGCGATTGAAGGGGTTTATCAAATATGTGTGAAGCTGCTGCCTATATCTTAAAAAACGGCGAAGAGGAATTGCTCCTGTCGGATATCGATATCATCGAGCCCGAGGGGGACAGTCTGCGGGTGGTCAACATTTTCGGCGAACAAAGGGTCATCGAGGCCGCCATCTACCGCCTCAACCTGGTGGACCATAAAGTTATTCTGGTTGAGAAGTAATCTCGGACTGCCGGATAGGTCGAGCGCCGTCAGGTGAAGGGCGGCAGAATATGGTCTCTCTTCTCGGGGAGAAGTGCGCCTATTCGGGATTAGATCTAAAAGCCGCCGATGCGGCAGTCCTGAAGTGAAAATCTCGGTAAGCTCCCGGGGTAATAAGGTTTGACATTGTCTTCGGGAGGCGCTATCTAGAGCGGCGGTGTGGCATGAAGCCTCACCGCGTAGTTTAGATTCTTAGCTTTTGAATGGCCACGAAGGTCTGGCGGCAGAACGCCGCTTGAGGTTCGTGGTTTTTTTTTGCCCGGTCCGGCCAGGCTTAACAGGGCCTGAGGCTGGCATTTCAGCAGAAAGAATGCAGCTGGCAATAAGAAGGAGGGGCGGCACCCCGGCAAGAGTCCCAGCCCCTCCTTCAGACCAATCCTCATTGCGGGAAGATCGGTCCTTTCTTTTTTACCAGAACCAGGGCCGACACGCAAACTGAAACCGGAAGGAGAGTGCAAATGCGGCGTGGGTTGTGGTTCGGGGGAATGATCGCGTGTTTATGCATGTTGGGCCTGACCGCGCCTTTACCGGGCCGGGCTCAAGAGGGAGAAAACCAGGTGACCGTGGTAGCCCCGGAAGAAGGGCAAAAAGCGGAGACCCCATCTTCCGCCCCGGCTCCGAAAGAAAAGGCGGAGGCCCTGGAGAAGATTGTGGTGACGGCTACCCGGACCGAGAGGAATCCGGACGACGTGCCGGCCAGCATTACGATCATCACCAAAGAAGATATTCAAAAACAGAACATCCAGACGGTGGACGAGGCCCTGGCCCAGGTCCCCGGCGCTTTCGACCGCCGGGGCAAGGGCTGGTCCGACACCCTGGCCAACGTGAATCTCCGGGGCTTCCCCGGAGATAACCAGAAACGCACCCTGATCCTCTTAGACGGCCAGAATATCTCCACCGCCTATACCAACAGCGTCATCTGGAACAGCCTGCCGGTGGAGAACATCGAACGCATTGAAGTGATCCGGGGGCCGTTCTCCGCCCTGTACGGCGGCAGCGCCATGGGGGGGGTCATCAACATCATCACCAAGACCCCCAAGAAACTGGAAATGCTGGCACACGGCGGTTACGGCACCTATGATGCCCGGACCTTCTACCTGGGAGCGGGGGACCGCCTCTGGGATAAGCTGAGCATCCAGGCGGGAGTAAACTATCGCATCTCCACCGGCTATCCCACCAGCCTGGTGCAAAAAACGGCCAGCAATATTACAAACTTAAAAAAACCTCCGGCAATCAATGTGGTGGGCTGGCAACCCACGCAGACGCCCACCAACGGCTGGACGAACACCATCGGGGATTCCGGCGATAATAACTGGAATGACTACAGCTTCAACGGCAAGGTCAGTTGGGATATCGCCCCGGGCCAGAAGGTCACCTTCAGCACCCTCATGAGTTGGTACGACTATGGCTATGACATGTACCATTCTTACCTGCGCGACACCACCACCGGCGCCCAAGTAATAAGGGGCACCGTGCGCTTGTACGATACTAACCAGCAGTTTAGCAGTCTCCAGGAAGGCGCCTTTTTGAACGGTGATGGGCGCAACCAAATCCAAATTTACAACCTGCATTCTGAACACAGCCTCACGGAGACCACAAAACTCAAGGTCCATGCCGGCCTGGTGAACCAGCCGGACAACTGGTACACCACCCCCAGTTCCTCCAGCGCCCTGACAACGGTCGGCGGCGGCCCGGGGACGGTGTCCAGCACTCCCAGTCAAAACTGGGTGGGAGAGTTTCAGGTGGACCAGGCCATTGGTAAAAAGCACCAGTTAGTAGGCGGGGTCTCGTACAATACCGGCTGGGCGGCCACCAAGGAGTACAACCTGTACAACTGGCGGAGTCCCGACTCGTATATCAATTTCAACACCATAGGCGGCGGCCGGGACCGGAATATCGGAGCCTATATCCAGGACGAGATCGCCTGGCATCCCCAGTTCAACACCGTGGTAGGCCTGCGGCTGGATCACTGGGAGACCTTTGGGGGCCAGTATATGAAGGCCGCGGGCTACCCGATAGATTCCGTGCCCAGCCGGAGTCAAACTGCGGTCAGCCCCAAGCTCGCCTTCCTGTACCGCCCCTTGGAGTGGATGACCTGGCGGGCTTCGGTGGGCACCGCTTTCCGGGCCCCGAATATTTATGAACTCTACCGCACCTGGCAGTCCACCACCGGCACCCTGTATAAGAGCAATCCCGATCTCAAGCCCGAGACCACCTTTTCCTGGGAGATCGGCACCACGCTCAAACCCTTTAAAGGGACAACCTTTACGGCCACCTTTTTTGAAAATTACGTCAATGACTTGATTTACCGGACTAATGATTCCAGCGACTCCACCGGCAAGACCCAGATCTATGAAAATGCCGCCAAGGCCTTTATTAGAGGGGTGGAGATAGAAATTAACCAGAAGCTCTGCTCCTGGCTGGAAGTTTTCGGCAATACCACCCTGCTGGATGCCAGGATCAAGGACAATCCGTATAATCCGATCTCGGTGGGCAAAAAGCTTACCTATGTTCCCATGCAGCAATTCAACTTCGGGTTCACGGCTACCTATTGGCAGGTCAAGGCCAATCTCTCGGGACGTTATGTCAGCAAGTTGAATACCCGGGACGACAACGGCGAATATGTCAATGGAGTGTATGGCTCTTATGATCCATTTTTCACTTTGGACTCCAAAATCATTTATAGCCCGGTGAAGTATATGGACCTCTCCTTTGCGGTGGATAACATGCTCAACCGGGAATACTACTACTATTATCGCACTCCCGGCCGGACCATCTGGAGCATGGTCACGTTGAAATATTGATGGGGGGCAGGCGATTGATGACTGGCAGACTCCGGATGACTTCCCGCTGGGCCTGGGTGATAGGCGGATTGGCGCTGCTCCTGGGCCTCACCGGGAGCCTCCTGGGGGCCCTTCCCGAGAGGCCGTGCCCCGTAGGCCTTGCGAGGGGCAACCCTCCCCGGGAGGCCCACCGGGTCGTCCTCTTTGAAGGCTATGAAATTGTGGCGGCGCTTAAGGCCTGGGATCGCGTCGCGGGGATTTCCAGCTACGCTTATGGCAATGATTTGTTGAAGCAAGTGGTGCCCCATCTCGAACAGATTCCCTCACCGGGGACCGGGTTTGTCGTCAACGCCGAGTCCCTGCTGGCCCTGAAGCCCGATATGGTGGTGACCTGGGACCGAAAGCCGGATCAGGTGGATTTCATACGTCGCCAAGGGATTCCCGTAACCATGATCTATCCCGAGGGCTTGGCGGACCTGTGCCGGGACACCCTGCGATTGGGAAGGCTTTTGGGGCAGCCGGAGCGGGCCGAAAAAGTGACGCAGTTAATGACCCGAAACTTTGCAGCCCTGAAGCAGCGCCTGACAGGAATCCCGGCCGCAACCCATCCCCGGGTGGTATGGCTCTGGGGGAAACCCACCACTATTACCGGCAATAAGGGGGTGGTAGGGGAGTTGATCCCCCTGGCGGGGGGAATCAACCTGGGCAGCAAGGTGGAGAACTTCAACCAGGAACTGTCCATGGAAACCCTGGTGGAACTCAATCCCGAAGTGGTGCTGATCTGGGGTTCCGCCTCCTATGGGGTCTCCGACCTGCTCCGGGACCCCAAGTGGCAGACCATCCGGGCCGTGAAAACGGGGCGGGTGTTTAAGGCCTCCCGGGGCTCAACCTGGTCGCCGCGAGTGGTGGTCCTGGCCTGGTGGATGGCCCATTGCTTTTTCCCGCAAGAAATCTCCCCGGCGGAGTATCGTCAAGCCGTGGACGCCTTCTACCGGGAGTGTTTCGGCATCCCTTACGAGGGGATACCGTGACGCGTCGCCCCTGGACTTACTGGCTGTTGTTGCTTTCCCCCCTGGCGGCCTTCCTGGCGGCGATGCAGGTGGGGGCCTACGCGGTATCCTGGCAGGACTGGTGGCACTTGCTCGCCTCCGGTCACGGCCAAGAAGGGCAACTCCAGGCCATCATTTTTGATATCCGGCTGCCCCGCATTGTCCTGGGGATGCTGGTGGGAGTAGGCCTGTCGGCCTCGGGCGCCACCCTCCAGGCGGTGTTCCGCAACCCCCTGGTGGACGCCTACATCCTGGGGTTGTCGGCCGGGGCGGCCTTCGGCTGCGCCCTCTCCGTGGCCTTGATCCCGGCCCTGCCCATTCAAGTTGGAGCCTTTATCTTCAGCCTGATCGCGGCCTTCCTGGCCTTCACCCTGGCCCGCACCCGCCGGGAGGTCCCGACCCTGTCCCTGATCCTCTCCGGGGTGGTGGTGTCAGCCTTCTTTACCGCCCTGGTCTCCATTATCAAGTTTATGGTTGACCCCATGAAACTGGCCAGCATCGTCTTCTGGCTCATGGGGAGCCTGTCCCAGGCCGACTGGCGGGCGGTACGCCAGGCGGGGCCCTGGATCCTGGCGGGGTCCCTCCTTATCTGGCTGGGGCGTTGGCGCCTCAATGCCATGTCCATGGGCGACGCCGAGGCCCGGGCCCTGGGGGTGGACGTGGGCCGGGAACGGGGGTTGTTTATCCTGGCCGCCGCGGTGACGGTGGCCGCAGCGGTTTCCGTCACGGGTATTATCGGCTGGGTGGGGTTGATGATCCCCCACATTGTTCGGATGCTGGTGGGGCCGGACCATCGGCGGGTCATCCCCCTGTCCATGGCCGCGGGCGCCAGCTTCATGGTGCTCTCCGATACGGTGGCCCGCACCATGGTGGGAGGGGAGATCCCGGTGGGCATCATCACTACCCTGTTCGGAGCCCCCTTCTTCATCTATCTCTTGAAGCGAGGCGGGGCGGAATCCTGGAGCCTATGATTACCGTCAACGATCTCAGCGTCCAGCTCAACGGCCAGCTCATTCTCCACCAGGTAAGCCTTAAGGCGCGGCCGGGGGAAGTCACGGTCCTCCTGGGGCCCAACGGCTCGGGAAAGACCACCCTCCTCTTGAGCCTCAGCGCCCAGATCACTCCTCAGGAGGGCCGGATCGTGCTGGCCGACCAGCCCCTCGCCGAGCTCAAGACCCGGGCACTGGCCCGGGTGCTGGCGATTGTGCCCCAGGAACATCACCCGGTTTTCCCTTACACTGTCCGGGAGGTGATGCTCTTGGGCCGGCTCTCCCGGGTGGGGTTCTGGTCCCAGCCGGGGGCCCGGGATCGCGAAGTGGTAACGGAGATTATCGAACTCCTGGGAATCAAACATTTGGCGGGCAAGCCGTATACCCGCATCAGCGGCGGCGAGCGGCAACTGGCCTTGCTGGGGCGCTGCCTGGCCCAGGAGCCCCTGGTATTGCTTTTGGATGAACCCACTAACCACCTGGACTTCAGGAATCAGGTCATGATCCTGCAATTGATCCGGGAGTTGGCCCATCAGCGGGGGCTCACGGTGTTGCTCACCCTGCATGACCCCAACCTGGCCCTGATCTTCGCCGATCACGTGATTCTGCTGGCCTCAGGACGGATAGTGGCTCATGGCAAGCCGGCGGCAGTGATCAGCCCGGAAACCATGGCCGATCTCTACGGGCTGGAAGTCGGCATGCTCTGCCAGGGCGAGCAGCGGCTCTTGTACCCCAAACTGCCATGAATAAGATGATCGTCACCGACAATCTCGGCAAGGAGTACCAGGACCTAGTGGCCCTGGAGGGTTTATCTCTGCAGATCCCCCGGGGTGAAATCTTCGGCTTATTGGGACCCAACGGGGCCGGCAAAACCACCACCATCAAGATTTTGACCACCCTGGCCCGGCCCACCCGGGGCACGGCCCGGATCCAAGACTTTGATGTGGTGCGCCAACCGCTCCAGGTCAAGGGACTCCTGGGGGTCTGTCCCCAGGAAATCAATCTGGACAAGGAACTGACCGCCTATGAAAACCTTTGGATTTATGGGCGCCTCTACCGGGTTTCCGGTCTGAAAAAAAGAATCCAGGAGCTTTTGGACTTCGGCGACCTGAGCGGGCGGGCCCATCATTTAGTGAAAGGGTTCTCCGGGGGCATGCAGCGACGGCTCTTGATCCTCCGGGCCCTCATCTCCCGGCCGCAAGTGTTGTTTTTAGATGAGCCCACCGTGGGCTTGGACCCTCAAGTCCGGCGGCAATTATGGAGTCTGATTCGGCAACTCAAGCTGGAAGGGATCACCATTGTTCTCACTACCCATTACATTGAAGAGGCCGAGATGTTGTGCGACCGGGTGGGCATCTTGAACCGGGGGCGCCTCATCTCCCTGGATACCCCTGCGACCCTGGTGGCCCGCCTGGGCGGCTACGTGGTGGAATCCACCCATAACGGCAAACGGGAGTATCACCTGGCAAAGGATAAAACCGCGGCCTACTCCTGCGCCCAGACGGAAAATTGTGAGGTCATCATCCGGCAGGTCAACCTGGAAGATGTCTTTATCCAGCTAACCGGGGAAAGGCTGACCCAATGAACTGGTTCCCCATTTTTTACCGGGAAATCCTGCTCTTTCAACGCCGCTTGCTCCGCCTGGGCTATGTGGTGTCGGCTCTGTTCGCGCCCCTGCTCTATCTCGTGGCCTTCGGGCTGGGGTTGGGGAAACGGGTCACCATCCCGGGAACTTCCTATCTGGACTACCTGCTGCCCGGTCTCATTGCCATGAGTTCCATGACTAATGCCTATACCTGGGTGGCTAACGGCCTGACGGTGGGTCGCTTGCATTTCCGTACCTTCCAAGTCTTTGTCCAGGCCCCGGTGACCGCGACGGCCATTGTGGTGGGAGAATTACTGGCCGGATTGGCTCGGGGCCTGTTCGCCTCCCTGATCCTCTTGGGGCTGGGTTTGCTCTTAGGCAGCCACTTGCAGCTCAACCTGATGTTTATCCTCGCCTTAATCTTGAACTGCGCCTTATTTGCCGCCATGGGAGTAATCGTGGGCCTGCGGTCCCGATCTCATGAAGATACCGCCACCTTCACCAACTTCCTGATCATGCCCATGGCCTTTTTCTGCGGCACCTTTTTTCCGGTGAATGAAATGCCCTGGCTGGTCCGGGGGATCATCAACTGCCTGCCCTTGACCCATACCAATCACCTCCTGCGCTTTCCCGCCTGGACCCTGGCAGGCTTAGGCTCGCTGACGGTGCTGACGGTATATGTGCTGGGCTGTATTGCTTTAGGGATCATCATCGTACGGAGGTATAGCGAATGACCACGACACCGATTAAAGGTGTGGCCGTTATGTGGAACGCCTATGTGCCCCTGCTCAACCAGGCCGCCCGGGATTGCCCCTGGTTGGATCTCAAGGTTTATTCCCATCGCACCGTAGGGGAAAATCCCGAAAAGCTGGCCCAGGTTCTCGACGCCATGGAGTCGGCGGATTTTATCCTGCTGTATCGCACCCCGGATGCCTTTTGGGAGCAGATAGAAAGTCGCCTGAAAGATCTGTCCTCCCGGATACCGCTGATCACCACCGGCTCCGATCCATCCCTGTGGCGGCCTTCTACGGTGCCCCTGGAAGTGGCGGCCAACGCTTATCAATATATCATCCGCAACGGCTTAGAAAATTTGTGCCGCCTGCTGAACTATGTCGGTAAGGAAGTGCTGCACCTGGACCTCGCGGTCTTGCCCCCTGAGGACCTGCCCTGGGAAGGGCTCTATCACCCCCGGGCCGGGCAGTTTTTTACCGAAGCGGCCGACTATCTCGACTGGTACCGGCGCCAGGGGCTCCCTGCCGAGACGATGGTCGGGATCATGTTTTCCCGGCATGATTGGGCCGCGGGTAACCTGGAATTGGACGATTTCCTCATCCAGGCCCTGGAGAGCCGCGGGATAGGAGTGATCCCGGTCTTCTATTATTCCCTTAAGGATGAAGGCTTAGGGACTCGGGGCGGGCTGGAAATTATTCAGGATTATTATTTTGATTCTCAAGGCCGCCCCCGGATAGCCGCCCTGATTAAACTGACCGCCTTCTTTCTCGGGAGCCAAAAGGGGACCGTCAGCGAGGGCGGCACGGCCCAAACTAGCCAGGCAGTGCTGGCCCGGCTCAATATCCCCTTGATCCAGCCATTGACCTCCTACTACAAAACCGCGGCGGAATGGGAAGCCGACCCCCAGGGCTTGGGGATGGAAATCGGCTGGAGCCTGGCGCTGCCGGAATTCGAGGGGGTCATTGAACCATTGCTGGTAGCGGCCGGTATGTCCCAAACGGAGGTGGAGGCAGACCTGATCGCCGGTCGCCTGCCCATTCCCGATCGGGCCGAACGTCTGGCCGACCGGGTGGCCCGCTGGCTCCGCCTGCAAGCCAAACCTCCGGCCGCGCGCAAGATCGCCATCATCTTGCACAATAACGCCTGCGCCTCGGTGGAAGCCACGGTGGGAGCGGGGGCGCACCTGGATACCCTGGAGAGCGTGGCCCGCCTCCTGAAAACCCTGGAGCAGGCCGGCTATGGGATAGAAAATCCGCCGGCGGACGGCAAAGAGCTGATCGACACCATCATGGGCCGCAAGGCCATCAGTGAATTCCGCTGGACCACGGTGGAGGAGATCATCGCCAAGGGGGGCGCCCTGGCCCGGGTATCGGAGGATACCTACCGCCGCTGGTTCGGCGAATTTCCTCCGGCCCTGCAACAGCGGCTGGCAGAAGCCTGGGGGGAACCGCCCGGCCGGGAGCAGAACGGTATCCCCGCCGCCATGGTCTCCCAGGGGCAGATAGTGATTACCGGGGTCGCTTTCGGCAACGCCGTGGTCTGCGTCCAGCCCAAGCGGGGCTGCGCCGGGGCCCGCTGCGATGGCCGGGTCTGCAAGATTCTCCATGATCCTGATGTCCCCCCGCCGCACCAGTATATCGCCACCTATCATTATCTCGATAAGGAATTCGGGGCGGATGTCGTCCTGCATGTGGGCACCCACGGCACTCTGGAGTTCCTCCCCGGTAAGTCCACCGGGCTGTCGAGAGGCTGCTGCCCGGACGTCGCTTTGGGTCATCTGCCGCATCTGTATATCTACAACGCCGACAACCCGCCGGAGGGCACCATTGCCAAGCGCCGCAGTTATGCCGTCCTGGTGGATCATATGCAAACGGTGATGACCGCCGCCGGCCTCTACGACGAAATGGGCGAGTTGGATCGCTTGCTGGCGGAATATGAGCGGCTGAAAAGCGTCGAGCCGGGCCGAGCGCACGTGATGGAACATCTCATTCTGGAGTCCCTGGAGAAGAGCCATCTCAGCCAGCAAATCTCCCTCTCCCCGGAGCTGTCCTTTGACCAGGTGGTGCACCGTATCCATGATGGCCTGTCCCTGATCCGTAATACCCAAATCCCGGACGGCATGCACATCTTCGGCCAGTTGCCCCAGGGGGAGCGGCGGGCGGATTTCCTCCAGGCCATCATCCGCTTTCCCGTGAGCGGCGGGCCTTCCTGGAGCCGATTATTAAGCCGTTTGGCCGGGGTTTCTCTGGATGACGATGAAACCGGCCGGGCCCAGGAGGCCGTGGATCAGGCCGGGCGCACCATCATCAATCGCTGGCTCGCCGACCTGGACCAGTCCTTGGCCAAGATCATCCAAACCAGCTGTGCCGGGCCGCGGGATGAGGACAGCCTGGCGGACATCGAGTATTTTGAGGGGCGTTTGCGTGACCTCCAACGCCGTCTGGAAGATTCCCGGGAAATAGAGTCTTTGCTGAACGGCTTGGCCGGCGGCTTTATTCCTCCCGGCCCCTCCGGGTTGATTACCCGGGGCCGGGATGATGTCCTGCCCACCGGCCGCAACTTCTATTCTTTGGACCCCCAGCGGGTGCCCAGCCGGGGGGCCTGGGAGGTGGGGAAACGGTTGGCCGAAGCGATTGTCCAGAAATATCGCACCGAAAACGGGGAGTACCCGGAAAATGTCGCCCTCTTTTGGATGGCCAACGACATCATGTGGGCCGACGGTGAAGGCATGGCCCAGATCATGTACCTCATCGGAGTGCGTCCGGTTTGGCAAAGCAACGGCCGGGTGCAGGGTTTTGAAATCATTCCTTTGCCGGAGTTGGGCCGGCCGCGCATTGATGTCACCATCCGGGTCTCCGGGATCACTCGGGATAATTTCTCCAATTGTATCGAGTTGGTGGATGAGGCCATTCAGGCGGTAGCCTCCTTGCCGGAAGAGGTCGAGCACAATTTTCTGCGGCGCCACAGTCTTGAATTAATGGCGAAATTAGACCAGGACCCCGGCGATCCCACCGCCTGGCGCCAGGCGACCTATCGCGTCTTTGCCAGCCAACCCGGCACCTATTCGGCCGGGACCCAACTGGCGGTTTATGCCTCCGCCTGGAAGGATGAAGCGGACCTGGCCCAGGTTTTTCTCTATTGGAATGGCTATGCCTATGGCAAGGGGGTGTTCGGAGAACCGGCGGCCCAGGCCCTGGCCCATAGCTTAAGCACCGCCAGGGTGACGTATAACAAGGCCGTCACGGATGAATACGATCTGTTCGGCTGCTGCGGCTATTTCGGGACCCATGGCGGTCTGACGGCCGCGGCCCGGCATCTCTCCGGGCAGCCGGTCAAGACCTATTATGGCGATACCCGCTCCCCCGAGCGGGTGACCGTGCGGGACCTGGCCGATGAAATCCGCCGGGTGGCCCGGGCCAAGGTGCTCAACCCCAAGTGGATCGACGGCATGAAAAATCACGGCTATAAAGGCGCCGGGGAGATCAGCAAGCGCATCGGTCGGGTCTATGGCTGGGAGGCCACCACCCAGGAAGTGGACGACTGGATCTTCGATGATATTACCCGCACCTTTGTCCTGGATGACGACAACCGGGAGTTTTTCCGCCAGGAAAATCCCTGGGCCTTGGAGGAAATCGCCCGCCGCCTGTTGGAGGCGGAGCAGCGGGGCCTCTGGGAGGCCGACCCGGAGGTCCTGGCGGAACTGAAACAGATTTACTTAGAGATTGAAGGTTGGCTGGAAGAAGATATGGGTGAGGCCGCGGGCAGCAATTTCCAGGGCGGAGCGGTGGATATCGTCACCGCGTCCGAGGTCGAGTCCTGGAAAGCAGCCATGCAAAAAACCCTCGCCTTTCTGTCCCAAGGAGGTAAGAAATGACCGACAATCACCCCACCTATCCCTTTGCGGCCCTGGTGGGCCAGGAACGCTTAAAAAAGGCCTTGATCCTCAATGCCGTCAATCCCCGTTTAGGCGGGGTGCTCATACGCGGCGAGAAAGGCACGGCTAAATCCACTGCCGCCCGGGGACTGGCCGAACTGCTTCCCCCCATCAAGGTGGTGGCCGACTGTCCCTTCCACTGCGATCCGGATCAGCCTCAGCAGATGTGCCAGGCCTGCCTCAAACACTTGCAGCAGCAGAAACACCTGCCCGGGGTAGAACGGCCCATGTCCGTGGTGGACCTGCCCCTGGGAACCACGGAGGATCGCTTGCTGGGCACCATTGATCTGGAAAAGGCGATCAAAACCGGCGAAAAGCATTTCGAACCGGGCATCCTGGCTGCGGCCCATCGCGGCATTTTGTACGTGGATGAGGTCAACCTGCTGGATGATCACCTGGTGGATGTCCTCCTGGACGCCGCGGCCATGGGCCTCAATGTCGTGGAACGGGAAGGGATTTCCTTCGCCCACCCGGCCCGTTTCATTCTGGTGGGGACCATGAACCCGGAGGAAGGGGAACTGCGGCCCCAACTCCTGGACCGGTTCGGTCTCTGTGTGGAGGTGAGCGGCCTGCAAGACCCGGATGACCGCATGGAAGTGGTGCAGCGCTGGTTAGCCTACGAAGATGATCCGGCGGCCTTCTTTCGGGATTGGCGGGATGAACAGGCACGGTTGCGCCAGGAGATCGACCTGGCCCGGGAATGCCTGCCCCGCGTGCGCCATACGGCGGATATCTTGGGCCTGATCATCCGCATCTGCCTTGATCAAGGCGTCGACGGCCACCGGGCGGATATCTATATTCTCAAGGTAGCCAGAACCCTGGCGGCCCTGGAAGGCAGGCATGAAGTAACGGCAGCCGATGTCCAGGAAGCCGCGGAGTTGGTGCTGCCGCATCGGATGCGCCGTAAACCCCTCAGTGAGCAACGTTTGGATCAGGAAAAGCTGGAGGAGAGCATCCGCAAACACCAGCAGGAACATCACCATGATCCCCCCCCGCAAAACGATTCTCCGCCCCCGGAGGAGCCTCCACCCCCTCCCCCATCCGATCCTCCTCCGGGCAGCGGGGAAGTTAGCTTTGAGGCCGGTTCCCCCTTTCCGGTGCGCCCCCTGGACCTGCCCCACGACCGGCTGCCCAAGGAGTCCCAGGGCCGCCGCACCCGGGCCCGGACCAATGACCGGAGCGGCCGTTATGTGCGCCCCGCCATGAGCCCGGCCGGGCCGCCGGACCTGGCCCTGGACGCCACCCTGCGCGCCGCCGCCCCCTACCAGACCGTGCGGGATAAAGGCAACCTGGCCGTCGCGATTACGGAATCCGACCTGCGCCATAAGGTGCGGGAAAAGCGCATCGGCCATCATATCCTGTTCGTGGTGGACGCCAGCGGCTCCATGGGGGCCAATCAGCGGATGGTGGAAACCAAGGGCGCCATCCTCTCGCTGCTCCTGGATGCCTACCAGAAGCGGGAGGAGGTAGGGCTGGTGGCTTTCCGGGGCCAGGACGCCCACCTGGCCTTGCCCTTTACCCATAGCGTCGAGCAAGCCCAGAAATGTCTGGAAGAACTCCCCACCGGCGGCAAAACCCCTCTGCCCCAGGCTCTGCAATTGGCCGAGGAAATTCTTCAGAAGCAGAAGGCCCGGCATCCTCAAGACGCCTTCCTGTTGGTGTTGATATCCGATGGCAAGGCCAATATTAGCCTGGGCGGAGGGTCGGCGGTAGAAGAGGCCAAAGAGCTGGCCGCCCAACTCAAGGATTTAAAGATCACCTCATTGGTCCTGGACACCGAGGCGGGGTTCTTGAACCTGAGCTGCCTGCCGGAGCTGGCCGAAAAGCTGGGGGCAAAGTACTATAAGATCCAGGAACTGCGAGCCCCGGAGGTGGTGGCCCGGGTTGCGGACCTGATAAAATTCAGTCCTGCCTGATTTAACCTTGACAGGATAAAAGGAGAGCTTATAATCGGCCGCAACATTTAGCATACAGGCGCCCATGAGGGCTTAAAAGGGAAGCCGGTGCAAGACCGGCGCGGTCCCGCCGCTGTAACCGGGGACGAAACCTGCAACCAGCCACTGTCCTTTGCCAAAAGGACGGGAAGGCGCAGGGATTAGAAAGATCCGGAAGTCAGAAGACCTGCCTGTAAGCTGAGCTGCTTTCCCAACGAGGCATTGGGGCAGTAGTGGCTGTGGCAGGATGGCAAATTGCCGCAGCTAAGCCAGGGATCAAGTAAACTGGGTGCAATCCTTGGGTCCGCACGGGCTCAAGGATTTTTTTTGTCCGGGTGGATCATGCCTCTGGGGAGTGGCTTCCCCCTATCTCATTTTCGTGGAGGGCATGATGACACAAGGGATTATCGTTTATTTGCTGGGCGGCGGGGAACCGCCGGAGGGCGTGATACCTGCGACCCACTATCAGGAGTTAAGTCAATCGGGAGCCCCACTGGAAATCGTGGTCTCCCAGCCAGGCATCCTGGAACTGGATGACGCCTGGCACTTCCTGCTGGCCAGGGGATGTGAACCGATCCACCTCCTGGTTACCCAGGCGGAGCAAGACCGCCTGCGCCCCCTCTATCCCCTGGTGCGTCTCACCGGGATAACTCGGGTGACGGAAGACCTTGCCGGCGCTGGTTCGCAGAGGAGGGTTCTCCATTGAGAAAACAAGCCCTCTCTTCCGGCTGTTTCTTCCTCCTATTGGCTTTAGTCGGTGTCTTCCCCGTTTGGGGACTGGAGTTGGCTCAAAAAGACACCCAAGCAGAGGACAAGGTGACCGTGGTAGCTCCGGAAGACGGCCAAAGGGCGGAACCTCCGGCTCCTGCCCCGGCTGCCAAGGAGAAGCCGGAGGCCCTGGAGAAGATCGTGGTGACGGCCACCAAGACCGAACGCAATCCCGACGATGTCCCGGCCAGCATTACCATCATCACCAAAGAGGACATTAAAAGACAGAATATCCAGACGGTGGATGAGGCCCTGGCCCAGGTCCCCGGGGCCTACGACTCTCACATCAACATCTGGGGGGATAGCATGACCAATGTAAATCTCCGGGGTTTTCCGGCGAGTACCCAAAAACGCACCCTGGTCTTGCTGGATGGTCAAAATATCTCCACTGCCTATGCCAATTCCGCGTCCTGGATTAGCCTGCCGGTGGAGAATATTGAGCGGATCGAGGTGATCCGGGGGCCGTTCTCCGCCCTGTATGGCGGCAGCGCCATGGGCGGGGTCATCAATATCATCACCAAGACTGCGCAAAAACTGGAAATGCTGGCTCAAGGCGGTTACGGCACCTATGACACCTGGACCTACTACTTGGGGGCGGGGGACCGTCTTTGGAATAAAGTGAGCCTCCAAGGGGGATTCAATTATCGCCTCACCAGCGGTTATGCTCCCAACCTGGTAACCAAAATGGCCAGCACCGGGGCTGCCGCCGCCAAGGTGGCGGGCTGGATCCCCACTTCGAGCCCCACCGGCTCCCCCACCAACATTATTGGGAATACCGGTGATAATTACTGGACTAGTTACAGTATCAACGGCAAAATGAGCTGGGATATCGCTCCGGGCCAAAAAGTCACCTTCAGCGTTCTGGATGGTTATTCCAACTATGGCTATGACATTTTCAATTCGTATCTCAATAATACGACCACCGGCGCCAAAGTATGGCGAGGCACGGTCGGATTGGCCGGAACCACTGCGAAGTTCAGCGGTCTCCAGGAAGGCGCTTTCTTAACCGGCAACGGGCGGCAGCGCACGCAAATTTACAACCTCACGTCCGAGAACAAGCTCACCGATACCACGAATCTCAAGTTCCACGCCAGCCTGCTGAACCAGCCGGAAAACTGGGGCACCACGCCCGGTTCCTCCAGTTCCCTGACTACCTTTGGCGGCGGTCCGGGGACTTTGACCAACAGTCCCAGCCGGAATTGGGTAGCGGAGATGCAGGTGGACCAGGCCATCGGCAACAAACATCAGCTGGTCGGCGGTATGTCGTACAATACCGGGAGTGGGAGCAGCCAGCAAAACAACCTCGACAACTGGCGGAATCCGGAGGTCCAGAACACCTTGAACCGTATGTCCGGGGGCCGGGACCGGAATGTCGGGATCTTCCTCCAGGACGAAATCGCCTGGCATCCCAAATTCAATACCGTGGCGGGGGTGCGGCTGGATTGCTGGGAAACCTATGGCGGCGCTTATATGTCAACCGCCGGAGCCCCCGTGGTCAACTTTCCCAGCCGGAGCCAAATCGCGGTCAGTCCCAAGGTCGCCTTTCTGTGGCGCCCCTGGGAGTGGATGGCCTGGCGGGCCTCGTTGGGCACCGCCTTCCGGGCCCCCACCATCTATGAACTGTACAACACCTGGCAAACCTCATCCGGGGTCATGTATAAGGGCAATCCCAATCTCAACCCGGAGACCACCCTCTCTTGGGAGGTCGGCACCACCCTGAAGCCTTTTAAGGGGACCGTCTTTACCGCCACCTATTTTGCGAATTATGTGAATGATTTGATTTACTCGGTGACCGACCCTGCCGACCCGACCGGCAAGACCGTGCTCACAGAGAACGCCGCCAAGGCCACGATTGAAGGAGTGGAATTGGAACTCAACCAGAAACTCTGCTCCTGGTTGGGGGTGTTCGGCAATACCACCCTGGTGAATGCCCGGATCACTGACAATCCGTATAATCCGGCGTCGGTGGGCAAAAAGATCACCATGACACCCCGGCAGCAGTATAACTTCGGGTTCACGTTTAGCTACTGGAAAATCCTGGCTAGCCTTTCGGGACGCTATGTCAGTAAAATAAATAGCCGGGACGACAACGGCGACGGGGTCAATAACGTTCCCGGTTCTTATGATCCTTTTTTTACCTTGAATTCCAAGATAATTTACACCCCGGTGAAGTATGTGGACTTATCCTTCGCAGTGGATAACATCCTCAATCGGCAATACTTTTACTATAATGTCCAGCCTGGCCGAATGGTGTGGACCCAGGTGACTCTGAAATATTGACCAGGACGGCAGGCATCTGATGGCCGGCAGACTCTACCGTCTTTACCGGTGGCCCGGGTGGAGGAAACGATGCCGAGATGAGAGCCAAAAGCGGACCCAATCTTTTTTCCTTGACAGATATGGAGGTGAATTCTAAGGTAACTTAGCAATAAAAACATATTACAGGCGCCCTTCGGGGCTTAAAAGGGAAGCCGGTGCAAGTCCGGCATGGTCCCGCCGCTGTAACCGGGGACGAAACCTGCGAGATGCCACTGTCCTGTTGAAGCCGGATGGGAAGGCGCAGGGAGTAGGTGGATCCGGGAATCAGAAGACCTGCCTGTAAGTCAGCGGTTATTTCCCAACGTGTGATTGGGGATAGCGCGGCTGCCGAAGTGATGGCAAACCTTCGCAGCCTCTCCTAAGGACAAAGCAAACTGGGTGCAATCCTTGGGTCCATTCTTGGACTCAGGGTTTTTTTTTGCCTGAAAGCTTCACATGCACGAAGGATAAGCGATGGATGTAAACCTGCTTTTGTGGATCGGCGGTATGCTGTTCACCCTGAGCATTTTTGTGGTTAAGGTCGGCTTTGGACTTGGCCTGGGCCAGGTGGGCTGGCGGGGCCTGGTCCTGACCCTCTTGCTGTATCTGGGTATTTTTCTCCTGGCGGCGGGGTGTTGCGAAAGTTTGATCAAAATCCTGGAACCGGTGGTGAGAAAAGGCCCATATGTCCATATCGTCATGGCCTTGGGCATGATGGTCTGGGGCCTCTACCTCATCCGCCACCTGGCAGGGCCGGATTCGGGGTGCGGGGTTCACTCCGGCCGCCGCCAACCAACCGCCCCGGCTGCCACCCGGGCGGCCCATCGACCGGCCCTGTTCCTCCTGCTGCCCTGCCCGGTCTGCCTGACGGCCATAACCTTTTCCACCTGGGCGGCCTTACAGGTGATCAAGTTGCCGGCCTGGGTGGTGGGATTGGGATTGGGCGCGACTTTCATAATCCTGTCGCTGCTGATTTACCTGTTCATCAAACTCTTCACTCTGAAATCAACCCGGTTAAATCAAAGGATCGGCCTTGGTTTAAGTATGATAGCCATCGGCCTGTATTTTCTGACTTCTCTTTTTCTTCCAGCCCATATTGAGGCGGCCAAAAGCATTTATCAATCATTCATCACCGAAGGCAGTGGCATGGCCCTGAGTGACCATATCGGGGTATTTTTGCTGCTGTTGGCGGCTTTATTGGTTGGCTTCCTGGTAAATAGGCGACGCGAGGTAGGCGAATGAATTTCCTGGCAGGTCTTGAAACGTTTCTCTATGTCATCGCCTCGGCCCTGTTTTATCCGGTGGTGGTGGGGCTTATTCTTCTCACCTTTTGGATCGTGATTTCCGCCGGCGGTTTTCTGCGGGAATATATTGACCGGCGGCAGGGGCGGTCGGCCGGGTTGCAGCGCTATCAAAGCATGCTGGACTCCGAGGCCTTGGCCACGTCGGCCAACCTTGATCTGGAGCTGGAAAAGCGTCTGCAGGAGGCTGAACTGGAGCTTATTAAGGGCCTGGATAAGATCAGGTTTGCCATTCGGGTCGGTCCGGCCGTCGGATTGATGGGGACCTTGATCCCCATGGGTATCTCCCTGGCGGCCCTGGCCCAGGGGGATATGCCGAAAATGGCCGGGAGCATGGTGACGGCCTTTACCGCCACGGTCGTCGGTCTGGCCTGCGGCGTGGCCGCCTATCTGATGTCGCTGGTGAGAGAAAAATGGGTGCGGGCCGACATGCGGGAGATGGAATATCTGACGGAATTGCGGCTCAGGAAAGCCACAGCCCCAAGGCCGAATATCATGGCGGGGGAGGAAGATGAGTTTTTTGAAAAGACGGCGGCGGTTTGACCGATACGATGAACCCCTGGAGGACCCCATCTCCGGGGTGGCCAACCTGTTTGACGCCAGTGTGGTCTTTATTGTCAGCATGATGATCGCCCTGTTTATGGCGTATAACCTGCTGGACCTGGTGAATCCTAAGTCCGAGGTGACCATTACCAAAAAGAATGCCGACGGCCAGATGGAGATCATCACCAAGATCGGCAAGGAAATTAAAGTTAAAAAGGTGACGGACAAAAAGTTGAGCGGCGAAGGAGTCAGACTGGGAACGGCCTATCAGCTTAAAGATGGGAAGGTGGTGTATGTGCCGGAATAACCAGGCCACAGAGAGCAAGGTTCATCAGCCTCGAACCAAATTCGCCCTGTCTCTGTGTCTGCTCTGCTGGTGGTGCTTTTTCCTGGGGTCTGCTGATGCCGCTCCGGTAAAAGTTAGCCTGGTGCTCGGTGACACCGCTACCAAGACCGCGGTTGAAGCAGCAAAGGCTATTTATCTGGAATATCCGAATTTAAAGGAAAAAGTTCAATTTCATATCTATTCGAACCTCCGGAAAAACCTGACTCCTTTGGGAGAGGCAAATCTCATCTTGATCATGATCATGGGCCACGACTTGGTCGAGACCGTCAAACCTGAGCTCGAACAGGCGATAAAGAGGGGGAGCAAAGTCTATAGTGTAAGTGGCAGTGCTGATAAGGAAAGCCAGAAGTTAGGGGTTCAGGGCGACGCCAAAATCGCGGATTACTTCATCTCAGGCGGGGTGCAAAATATTAAGAACATGATTCTTTATGCCCTTAAGAAGGACTCTTTATTTGAAGTTTCCTTTGATCCGCCCGTCAAAATTCCCGCTATAGGCATCTATGATTACCAAAGCAAACAGATTTTATCGGACTTTGAAGCATATAAAAAGACCTATAGTTCCTATCGTGCGGGCAACCCCTGGATCGGGGTGATTTTTTATAAATTCCATCTTGGCACCGGTCAGACCCAGGCCCTGAATGCCATCTGCCGCAGCCTGGAAGGCGCGGGGTTTAATGTTCTGCCGGTGTTTGGGCCGCCTGAAACCATCATAGAAAGGTTCTTTTGCCGAGATGGTTCTCCGCCAACCGGCCCCAACCCCGGACAGGACGGGGCCCAGGGGCCTGACCGCCCAGGGAGCCGGGTGCGGTTGGTCATCGCCCTGGGCATGAAGCTCGGAATCAACCCGCAAATCATGGTCCCCCTGTTGAGTAAACTTAATGTTCCCGTGATCGATGCCATATCCCTTAATGGCCAGTCAAAAAAGGCGTGGGAGAAGTCGCCCGTGGGTCTGGATATCTTTGAGAGGTCATTCCAGGTAGGCAACCCGGAAATGGCCGGGATTATTCAGCCGACGGTTATTGCGTCAAAAGAAAGGAGGATAGATAAGGATACTGGGTTTGAGTACATAGAGGAACAGGCGCTACCCGAACGGATACAAAGGCTGACCGCCAGGGTGAAGGCCTGGATCAATCTTCAGGATAAACCTAATAAAGATAAGAAGATTGCCCTAATCTATTACAACTATCCGCCGGGTAAAAATAATATCGGAGCTACAACCCTGAATGTGTTACCTGAAAGTTTATGGGCAATACTCCTCAAGCTTAAATCGGCAGGCTATGATATCGGGGGGCCAGGCGTAGGGGGCCAGGGAAAAGAGATCAGTAAGGAAAAACTTTTTCAGGACATTCAAAATTATGGCCGGAATATCGGTAACTGGGCCCCGGGGGAACTTGATAGACTGGTGAATACGGGAGAGAAAACAGTCTTCCCTGGCAAACTTCAGAAAAGTATCAGTAGAGGCCCGGTTCTTATTCCGCTGACGATTTATCAGAAATGGTTCGAACAGCTGCCGCAGAACCTGAAAAATGCCATGATAAAAAGCTGGGGGCCGGTAGAACAGAGCAATATCATGATCTGGCAGGATACGCGCGGCAAGAAATATCTGGTCATCCCTGCAGTGAGATATGGCAACATCCTGTTTACAGTCCAACCGGCCCGGGGCTGGGAGCAGGATATCAAGAAACTTTATCATGACGTCACTATTCCCCCCCATCATCAATATGTCGCCTTTTATCTCTGGCTGAAAAATGGCTTTCAGGCCGACGCCATTGCCAATATCGGCACCCACGGAACCCATGAATGGCTGTCGGGAAAAGAAGTCGGTTTTACCCGGGAAGATCCGCCGGAGGTCTTGATCCAGGACCTGCCCAACATTTATCCCTACACCGTCGATGATGTGGGGGAAGGGCTTCAGGCCAAGCGGCGCGGCATGGCGGTCATCATCGACCACATGACCCCACCCTTTGATAAAGCCGGCTTAAATAAAGAGCTGAAAGACCTTGCCGGCCTGCTGATCGATTATCAGGTTGCCAAGGAAAAGAGTCCATCCCTGGCCGGGGCCAAACTAAAAGAGATCAATGACCTTGCCAAAAAGCAAGGCTTGCTTACCGACCTCAAGATGGCGGAGATCAAGACTGAGGCCCAGATCGAAGCGGTTCAAGATTACCTCGACGATATTGCGGAAAAACAGACCCCCTTTGGGTTGCACACCTTTGGGAAATCACCGGCAGAGAAATACCGCAAAACCACTGCCGAGGCTATTCTTTCCATCGAGAAAGGGTTAACCGAAGCGGAAAGAAAAACCAGGCTGGCAGATTTGGAAGACAGGATACGCCGGTCCGGTCCCCGGGAGCTGGATTCCTTCATGGCGGCCCTCTCCGGCCAATACATTCCGGCTGGACAGGGGAACGACCCCATCAGGAATCCCAGTTCGTTACCTACAGGGAAAAACTTTTATGCCTTTGACCCCACGCGAATTCCCGCCTCCGGGGCCTATGAGATGGGGGTTAAGCTGGCCCAGGAACTGATCGAAGGCTACAAGACCAGACACGGACAGTACCCCGACAAACTCACCTTTAACCTCTGGGCTACTGAAACCATCCGGCATGAAGGCGTGATGGAGACCCAGATTATGCATCTCATGGGGATAAAGCCTAAAAAAAATGAGCGGGGCCGGGTTATCGGGGTGGAAGCCATACCCAGAAAGGAGCTCGGCCGGCCCAGGATAGATGTAACCATGGTGCCGTCCGGGCTTTACCGAGATCTCTTTCCCAATCTCATGGACCTGCTTGATAAGGCGGTGACGTCGGCCAAACAGCAAACTGAAGCCGACAACCTGCTTCGGGCCCATATCTTACGAACCAGGCAGATGCTCCTGGAAAAAGGCGTCGCCAAAGAGCAGGCGGAAAGGCTGGCTTCAGTCAGACTCTTCACCACGCCCCCGGGTGCCTACGGGCCCAATCTTGATAAGGTGATCACCCAATCCAACACTTGGGACCACGACACACAGGTGACGGACGTCTATCTTATGCGGATGAGTCATTTATATGGGCAGGGGTTTTGGGGGGACAAGATTCAGGGCAAAGGGGACAAGCAGGCGAATTCTGAGGATATCAGCCTGACGCTGTTTAAAACCGCCCTGTCAGGCACGAAGCTGGCGGTGCACAGCCGTTCCGGCAACCTGATTTCCACCCTGGATACCGATGATTTCTTCCAGGAGCTCGGCGGGGTAGCTATGACCATCCGGGCCCTGGATGGCAAAACCCCGGAGGTCTATGTCACCAACCTGGCCAATCCGCAGCATCCCAAACAGGAGACCCTGGAAAAAGTGATGGGAACAGAGATGCGGTCGCGCTACCTCAACCCGGAATGGATCAAGGCGATGATGCAGGAGGGGTACGCCGGGGCCAGGTTTATCGATAAGGTAATCGAACATCTCTGGGGCTGGCAGGTGACGGTTCCCGAGGCGGTGGACGCGGCCAAGTGGAATGAGATGTTTGAGACCTACGTTGAGGATAAAAACGGCCTGGATATCAAAAAGCAGTTCAAGAACGCCGGGAATATGTGGGCCTATCAATCCCTGGTGGCCCGGATGCTGGAAACGGTGCGAAAGGGATACTGGAAGCCTAATAAGAAAGTCATTGAAACCCTGTCCAAGGAGTATGCCGGCACCGCCAAAGAGGTTGGCCTGGCCTGCTGTGATCACACCTGCAATAATCCCTTGCTGACCGACTTCACCTCAGCGGTGCTGATGTCGGTGCCCGGACTGGAGAATCAGGCGAAAGAATTGAAGCAGGCCCTGGATGCCATGAAAAATCCCCAACCGGCGGCACAGGCTGGGAGTCCGCCCGCGTCACCGGATGCAGGCAATCTGCACTCGGCTTCGCCAGCCAAGAATTCTCAAGCTTCTCCGGGTGCCCAAAAGCCTCAACCAGCCTCACAAGTTAAGGATTTCCAACCGTCCCCGGACGGCAAAGGGAAAAAAGTGGAGGGGTACGAAATGCAGGAGGTCAACAAATCCGGTTTCTCAGCCGCACCCATTCCCTATCTGTTTATTTTAGGGTTTTTGATCTTCCTGGTGCTCCTCAGGTGGGGCTGGAGAAAGAAGCCTGACATAAAAGGAAGATAAGTGACATGAGGCGTCTGCAAAAAGACGGGGTACTCTGGAGGGATCTTTCTCCTTGAGTCAAAGCCTCAAGCATCTTGCCGTATTATTGATCCCGACACTGAGCAAAGGGAAAACCATGAACCGCGTCTCCCGATTTTGCGTCTATTATTGTTCATTATCCTCGGCATCCTCGGCCCTAAAAATTAGTTGCTTTGGGTGGATTTTATGCTATAAATTCCAACTATATAAATGGAGGATTGAACCTCCAGCATTCAGTAATTTTTTCATCTCTTGCCACAAAACTCAGCCATGAAGGCACGTTACCCCATCGGGGTAATGCCCTCATGGCTTTTTCTTTTTCGGGGAGATCAAGGTGGATTTAACGAAAAGCTTGCTCAGCCTGACGGTCGGCGGCAGCGCTTGGGTGCTGTGGCTGCTCATTGGGCTAAGTGTCGCCTCGGTGGCGATCATGATCGACAAGGCCCTGACCTTTTACCGTTACCGTTTCAACCAGGACCGCTTTGTGGCGGAGATTGAAGCATCCCTGCGGCAAGGGGACTGGCCCCGAATCATTGCGCGGTGTGAGCAGGAATCCGGTCTGGAAGCCCAAGTACTGTTAGTCGGCCTGCGGGAAATTTCCCGGGGCAAGGCGGCAGTTCAGGACATCATGGAAGGGGAGCGGCTCCGGGTGGCCCTCTATCTGGGGAAGAGATTGAGTTTCCTGGGAACCCTGGGAGCCAATGCGCCCTTCATCGGCCTGCTCGGCACCGTCCTGGGGATCATCCACGCCTTCAAGGACTTGGCCCTGGCCGAAGGGGGCGGCGGCCCCGCGGTCATGGCGGGCATCGCCGAGGCCTTGGTGGCCACCGCCGTGGGTCTCTTGGTGGCCATCCCCGCAGTGGTCATGTACAACTTCTTTCATCGCCGCCTCCACGTGGTCCAGGAGCGCTCCAGGTTTCTGGAACAGCTCCTCCTGGCCCACCTGGACGGTGCAGCCGGGACCGCAGAGATTGCCGCCCCCGAGGCGGAACTGTTCCAGGCTTCCCGACCAGCCGGAGTGATATGACTGGCAACATTCACGGGTCCCTCACCGAGATCAACATGGCTGCCGCATCGCCAGGCATTGGCATACAGCTCCAGGCCTGATAGCCAGGGACGCAGCTCATCAAACCCGGCGGCCGTTCCTCGCATTAAAAGGGTCACTGCGGTACCGAGGAACAAACCATGGAGTTCATCGAGCTGCAAAACCTGTTCAAGACCTATTACCTGGGCGAAATTGAGGTGCCGGTCCTCCGAGGCGTCTCGTTGACGGTGGCCCGGGGAGAGTTTGTGGCCCTTATGGGGGCTTCCGGCTCCGGTAAAACCACCCTGATGAACATCCTGGGCTGCCTTGACCGACCCACGTCCGGACAGTACTGGCTGGATGGAGAGGAAGTCTCCCGCCTGTCGGCCGATGCGCGGGCCCTGGTCAGGAATCATAAGCTTGGCTTCGTATTTCAGAATTTCAGCCTCTTGCCCCGGACCAGTGCGCGGGACAATGTGGCGATGCCCCTGACCTATACCGCGGAGCACCTGTCCGACCGGGAGGTGCGCTTACGGGTGAAAGACTTGCTCCAGCGCTTTGGTCTGGGGGAGCGCCTCAACCATGAACCATCCCAGCTTTCGGGCGGGCAGCAGCAACGGGTGGCCATTGCCCGGGCCCTGGTCAACCAGCCGCCGCTGTTGTTTGCCGACGAACTCACGGGCAACCTGGATTCCCGCACCAGCGATGAAGTCTTGCAGATACTCCGGCAACTCAACGAGGACGAAGGGATCACCATTATTCTGGTAACCCACGACGAAGATGTTGCCCGGCACGCCAAGCGGATAATCCGGATCCATGACGGAATTATTGTCGATGACGCCGCACTTTTTCCGGCTCCGGGAGTGGAGCCCCAGCTGACTCAGACTGCCCCCCCAGGTGAAAGAAGACGGGTGTCGGGGAGGTCGGCTTTAAGGCTGCGGCGCATGCTGGGCATTGCCCTGAATGGCCTACGCCGCAATGTTATGCGGTCCGCGCTCACTGCCCTCGGGATCATTATCGGCGTGGCGGCGGTGATTGCCATGATGGAGATCGGCCGCGGCTCTTCCAGCTCCATCCAGCGGACCATCGCCAACATGGGGGCCAATAACTTACTGGTCATGCCGGGCACCGCGTCGAGCGGGGGGGCCAGCCACGGGGCGGGGACTATCATGACTCTCACGCCCCAGGATGCCGAGGCTCTATTGACCGAGTGTCCCGCGGTGCGCGCCGTCGCCCCGGTGGTGCGGGCCCGCACCCAGGTCATCTATGGCAACCGTAATTGGGTGCCTGCCTTTATTTATGGCACCACCTCTGACTTCCTAACCGTCCGCGAATGGGGCCTGGACGGTGGCGAGGTCTTCACCGATCGAGATGTCCGAAATGCCAACAAGGTTTGCTTATTAGGGCAAAGATTGGTCCGGGAGCTTTTTCAAGGCGAAGACCCCATCGGCAAGGAAATAAGGGTGCAAAACGTTCCCTTCCGGGTGGTGGGGATTCTTGGCAAGAAGGGCGCCAACATGATGGGCATGGATGAGGACGATATCCTGCTGGCGCCCTGGACCACCATTAAATTCAGGGTGATCGGCTCTTCCGCCACAACCGCTAACCAGAGCGCCACCGCGACCTCCTCCGGGTCAGGCACCTCCCAGGCGGTGAACACGCTCAATCAAATCTACCCCACTAGGCAAAATAACCTTTATCCCTTGCCGTCATCGACTCAGGCCGCCGACACCCCTCAACCGGTGCGGTTCATCAACGTGGATCATATCCTGGCCGCGGCGCGCACGGCCAAGGAAATACCGGCCGCCATCAAGCAAATTACGGGGCTGCTGCGGGAGCGACACCGAATCCGGCCAGGAAAACCGGATGACTTCAACACCCGGGACATGACGGAGATGGCCAAGGCCCTGTCCTCCACCGCCACCACCATGACCAAGCTATTGCTGGCGGTGGCCTTGATCTCCCTGGTGGTCGGCGGCGTGGGCATTATGAATATCATGCTCGTCTCGGTGACCGAGCGGACCCGGGAGATTGGCCTGCGCCTGGCAGTGGGAGCCTACCGTCGGAATATTCTCCAGCAGTTCCTGGTGGAATCCGTGGTCCTGTGTTTCTGCGGGGGAGCCGCCGGTATTGTGGTAGGCCGGTCGGTGTCTTATCTGATGACCGCGGTGTTCCGCTGGCCCACAGAGTTGTCCCCGGACGCCATTGTCTCGGCCTTTGCCATATCCGCCGCCGTGGGCATCATCTTCGGCTATTATCCCGCGTGGAAGGCCTCTCGCCTGGACCCGATCATGGCGCTGCGCTATGAATGAACCCCTCAGAGTTCAAGGAAAATGCCGAAAGTCTGCCATGATGTCCCCTGAATCGCCACCTCACCCCAGGAGCTTTGTATGAAAGGCAACATTCACGGCCCCCTCACCGAGATCAACATGACCCCCTTCGTGGACATCGTCCTGGTCATCCTCATTATCTTTCTGCTGACGGCCACGGTGATGATGCCCCGCACCTTCGCCATCGCCCTGCCCAAGGCCGCCCAGGCCGATAAGCTGGAGAGCGCCCCCATCATCATCAGCATTGATCGCGAGGGCCACATCGCGGTCAACGGGGTCAAGCTGGCCCATGACTGCGACTTCGAGAAGGTCTTCGCGGCTCACAAACAAGGCAAGGAGCCCCAGGCCATCATCGCCGCGGACAACGACACCCGCCACGGCCGGCTCGTTGAAGTGATCGACCGCCTCCGGGGCCTTAAGGTGCAGCGCATCGGCATCGAGGTGGAACAGAAGTAGCCTATGAGATACTGTGACCAAAGGGGGAGTCGTGCCTGGCAACCCGGGGAAACCTGGGTCTGGGCGCTCCTGGGCTCCCTGCTGGTGCACGGCTTGCTCGTGGCCGGGATGCTGGCGGTCTTTAAGGAGAAACCGGCCCTGAGGCGAGTGGTGGTGCCAGTGGAAGCCCTCACCCTGGTACCCTTTAAACCAGGCCCCGCCGGGGGTGGCGGGGGCCGGCCCGCCCCCGTCACCCGGCCCGAGCCGGTGTGCCCCCAGCCCAAACCTCAGGCCAAGCCTAAACTGCCACCCAAGGTCAAGTTGGCCCCGCCGCCGGAACCCACTGAGGCCCCGGCAATCCCCACACCGGCGCCGCCCACCGCCATCACCAGGGCTAAACCTTCGCCCACCGCCATGACGACCAGCCGGGCCAACGCTCCTGGCTCCACCGCCGGCGCCTCAGGCTCGGGACAGGGGGGCCGGGGCGGCGGCCGAGGGACCGGGTCCGGCGGCGGCGTGGGGTCCGGCCAGGGGCCGGGCTCCGGGGCCGGCTCCGCTCTCCAGGGCTATCTGCGAGATATCCGCCGACTCCTGGAAAAGCAAAAAGATTATCCCTGGATGGCCCGCCGCCGCCAACTCCAGGGTGTTGTGGTGGTGCGGTTTACCATCGCCGCCGGCGGCCAAATCGATGCCTCCCGGATCAGTCGCTCCTCAGGCCATGATCTCCTGGATGAGGCCGCCAAGGAGACCCTTCGCCGGGTTGGACGGTTCCCCCCCCTTCCCCCCGAGCTGAATCGCCAGAAGCTGACCATCGAGATCCCTTTAGCGTTTCGTTTGAATAACGATTAGGGGGATGGGGACCACGTAAGCCACCACCTTCTTGCCGTTATTCCTGCGTGCCCATCATCATTATATCAGCCGATCCATAGTGATTTGAGGGCATCAGATCTTCTATGGGCGGCATAGAAACCCGCCCTGCGCTTCCTGGCGGACATGCTGTATCTGCTGCTGGAACTCAAGTTTTAACCGCTTGACGCGCTCCTTCAAGGTAGTCTGGAATCCCTTGGCCCGGAGTCTGGCCCCCTGGTCTGTGAAGATTGTCATGGCGTCACGCGCCAGGCCTACCCCAACGCCTAGATGCCGGTGTTAGACTTATCTGTCTGAGATATGTCCTGATTGAAACGGCTCTGTTTGTCTTAAGCAACTTGAGCGCCGTGTAGAAAGCCATCAGATGGGCAGGGATAATCCCTGCCCATCATTTTTTTGATAAATTTGACAAACCGATTTCGGGTATTTTCCCTAATTGCAAATTTTGATCAAAAACCTTATAAACTATATTTAATAAAACTGAAGGGTAAGATAATCAAATGAACGACTTGGTGCACTTACGTGAGCTCTTAAAGGATTGTTTGGAGTTGATGGAGTGTGAAGTGGACAAATGCCCCTTCAACGGCTATCGGCGGGATGAGTGGGATAAACCCGGGAGGCGCTGCATCTGCTCGCATAACTGTTATGAGCGCACCGCAGCCATGGTAGCGCGTTTGCGGGCCGCGCTTGAATCAGAAATTTGCCCACCTTTGGAGATTCCTGATGAAAACCCGATCCCTTTGGGGAGATAATCAAAAGAATTGAACCAAAAACCACCGGGAAAATTTCGCCATTCTTATGTCAACTCACTGAAGGCCCTCTGTCCAAGTCATTGAAATCATTAGGCATGGAGATGCCGGTTTTTACCTGAAAAAGTCCCCTTGAGACTACCAACCGCAGCCTTAACTTATTTATTTTCCAGCAGAATATTTTCAGGCACCCCCGAACGTTTCACCATTGTTCCCATGTGAAGGAGTGCCTTGCCATCCGCCCGGGTCAGAATGGGCACGAACCGATTATACTTCTCCAAGGTCACCACGGGGCTTTTGTGCCCCAACATGCGGGCTACCCAGTTGATGTTCTCCCCGGCCGAGATCGCCAGGGTGGCAAAGGTATGGCGCATCTGGTAAGGCGGCCGGTAGCGCAGGTTCAAACGTTTTAGGACGGGTTCCCAGACCTTCTGCCGGAAGATCTCCTGGTTCACCGGCTTCTGCTTGCCGTCCAGAAAAACATATCCTCCCAACAGCCAGCTCAAAGCCTTTTGGGCGGTCAAGGCCTCTCGCACCGGAGGCAGCAGGTCGATGTCCCGGAGACTGCCCGCGGCCTTTCGGGATGCCGGTCAATCCCAGGACTCGCCCCTCCCGAATCAGGATCTTGCCTTGGTTAAAGTCCACCCGATGCCACTTTAAGGCACAGGCCTCATTGGGGCGCCAGCCGGTCCAAAAGCCGCAGATCACATAGTTGAGATAGTGGGGTGCATAGCGCTGGAAGCCCCCGATGATCTCTTCCCGCTCCTCGATGGTGAATGGGTCCACGTCCGTTAAGCCTTGGGCCAAACGCATCACGCCCAGGGTAGGGTTCTTGGGGATGATCTCGTCTACGTAGGCCTGGTGCAGCATCATGCTCAGCACCTTCATGGCTTTATCATTGATAGTACTGGGCTCCAGTCCCTTGTCCACCATCGTTCGCTGAAACAAGCGGACGTCCGCCCGAGTAATCGTGGAGAGCAGCCGGTCCTTGAAAAACGGGTATAGGTGTTTCCAGAAGGCGCTCTCCCAGTTGCGCCGAGTGGTCTCCTTCAGAACCTTACCTGCCAGCCAGTCGGCGAAATACCGGTTGAATAGGAGATCTTCCCGTTTGGGGGCGAAGACCTCGATCTTGGCCCCATGGGGGAAGTACTTTTCATACTGGAAGATGCCATTCTCGATTTCCGCATCAATAAGCTTGGCAAACTTCCGAGTTCTTTTTACGTTCTCTGGCGTGGCCTCTAACCCCGCCTTCTCGGTACATTTCACCCCCTTGAATGTAAATTGATAGTAGATACGGCCCTTGATAATTCGGATGGTGGCCATCAGCCCTCCTTGATCCACTTCTCAAGGGCCTGGACAGAAAGCAAAACCATCCTACTGGTTTTTTTGAACCAATGCAAACCCTCCTTGAGGTCGCCGCGCATCATCAGGTGGCGCACCTGCCGCTCCGATATGCCGAACAGGTCCGGCACCTGTTTGGGGCGGATGAACAAGGGGTGAGGTCGGTGCAATGGTTGCTTCATTGCCATACGAACCTGGAACCTCCTTCAGGCTTTGGGCTCATGTTGACAGTCGTATTAAACACTCTGGGTAATCCAGTGGCCCTTCCATAACGCCGAGCACCTGGATTATCGATCACAATCGCCTGCTGCAAATTCATATTAAGCCGCCAAAATTTTAACGGAGTTCTGAAAAAGATCGTTTTCGAGGAGATTTCGAAAGAAAAGGCCTGCGGCTGTCGGGCCGAAAGCGTCTGCTCAAGCTTGGCCTGCAATTCCTTCTGATGGTTATTAAGATCGAGATGAGAAGGAGAAGACCAGGGAAATGCAACTGCAGGCCGGAACCTGTTGGCAAAATAACTTTTAATCAGTTTGGATAAACAACCTTATTTGAGGCCAACGGTAAATCCTTTGGAAGAACTCGAGGATAATCTGAACATCTCAGACAAAAGTGGAGATATCCTGGAAATTAACTTTCAACCAGAAGATTATCTCTCCACATGTTCAAAATTCTCGTATGTGGAAGCTTAATCCATTGTCTTTGATCGAGTACGTTCGTTCAATAAAGTCAAGTAATGAAAGAAATAATCACTGTTTAATATATTTTGCTGTTGACATTATATGCCAATTTGGATATCCATACGCAATATGATTAGAAATTACTATCGCAAGATCGACAAGCCATTGGATCAAATGGTCGGTGGACATTTGGCAACGCTTGTCGCTGCAATCCTCACCGGATGGGGCCAACTGCCTCCGGCGGTGGTGATTCTTTTAGGTCTCATCCTTGCGGGGATGGTAATATGGTTTTCCAACGCTATCGGTTCCCTCCTGTGGGCTGCTCAGATAGTGGCCGCAAATGTCACCCAATATTTAGCCCGAATCTCCCGAGCCGCTGCTTGTGCAATCACAAAGGCCATGACGGCCGCCGAAAGGGCAGTCAAGAACAGGACTTCGGCCATTGCTTTGCGGGCTCTTGTACGGCGTTTTGAGGCAGTCGGTATCATCGACCCCAACATATCTCCAATAGTACTCCCCTCACCATCTGATCCCCTACTCTGACAGACGTTTAACTCCGCAACCAACCTGCTTACTGATCGGGTTCATACTTTGTACCCCAGTGATCTTTCACGCGGCGCGGAACCGCGATAACAAGGAGGAAATTATGGGCGAGGTTTCTGTTTGTCATAATAATATACATCACTTTCAGCGGGCGAAGAGGCGCATCTGGACTTGGACAAACTATCGGATCGACCAAGGCGAAAAGGTTATCGAAATCGTAAATGAGCTTGAAGCCTATTGGCCACTAACCCTTCGTCAAATTTATTACCGTCTTGTTGCCGCGGGTCATATCCCTAACACCCGGTCCAGATACAAGGATCTTTCGGCGCTCATTAAATATATGCACTTATATGATTGGCTGCCTTGGGAAGTCCTCGAAGACCGGGTTCGCCGCGTAAGCGAAAAACGCGGCTGGGAAGACCACACAGACTTTTTAGAAGCGCACCTAGTTGCGTTTTTGGAAGGGTACGAGAGATGTTATGTCCAGGACCAAGAGCGCTATCCCGCATTATTCACGAAGGAGATGAGAGCCTCCTTTCCAGGAGTTTTTTTAGAGACTGAGAAGGGAATGATGGGGGCCGGCATGAGGGGAGAGAGTCTCTATGGGTCATTTTCCGATAAAGGGCTGCCAGAGACGGTCTCAGGGCCGATTTTGAGCATACCTCACCTGCCGGATTAGGCAAAACGGCTGGTGAGCGCGATTAAGCTGGACTGGCCCGCAGGTTTTGTAACAACCCGGCCAACAGGTCGCGGTACGGATACCCCGAGGCCAGGTGGACCCAGATGCGGCGGCTGGTTTCCCGGATGCGGGCCCCGATTTTCAACAGTTTGAGACGTAAGGTATTGACTTGGGCCGTGGCCAGTTCCGTGCCCTGGAGGTGGTGGCGCAGCAGCCAAAACAAGCAGTAGGCCACGGTGTGGAGCAGCAGCCGAAACTGATTGGCCAGGAAGCGGTGGCAGCTCAAGCGGTCGGCCTTGAGTTCCAGCTTCAGTTCTTTGATGCGGTTTTCCACATCGCCCCGGAGCACGTAGATGTCGTCATAGACAAACTGAGGATTGCGGCTCAGATTGGTGACCACAAAGCGCTGATTGGCACCCAGATGGGGGTATTCCACTTTGGCGATGATCCGGCGAGGCTGGCTCCAGGATTCCGCCTGATAGCTGAAGGAGGTGAAGAGGCGCTGCTTTTCTCCGGTTTCCTGGTACCGCTGTTGAGCTTTTTCCAGAAGCGGGGCGGTCTTGGCCAAGAGTCGGTTGTTGGTAATGAAGCCGATCACGTAGCGCAGCTCCTGTTGCCCTTCCAGATAGCGATAAATCGCCGGAATGGCAAAACCGGCATCGGCCCGGAACAGGATCAGGGCCTCGGGATAGGCTTTCTTCAGCTTCTTGATCAATCTCTTGAGCACCGCCAAGGCCCCGTGGGAGGAGTGGGTGTTGCCGGGACGCAGCACCGCGGCCAGGGGAAAGCCGTCGCGGCCGTCGAAGACGAGGAGCGGGTGATACATATGCTCTTCGTAGTAACCGTGGAAGAAGCTGAGTTGCTGCTTCCCGTGAGTGGGGTCGTCGGTGGAGTCCATGTCCAGGACAATGACCTTGCGGGGACCGGGATGGGTCTTCAGATATAAGTCCAGCAGCCCATCGGAGAGGCGGCGCAAGTCCTTGGCGCTTAGCTGGTTCTCAAACCTGGACAAGGTGGGCTGAGAAGCCAGATCCGGGGCGCTCTCCGGCGCCTTGCCGGCCATGATTTTGAGAGCCGGGTCCTTGGAAAGCCAGGCGGCGTCGTTATTGTCTTCGTAACCCAGGGCAATGGCGAACAGGCGTTGACGGATCAGGGTGAGGAGATCGTGTTTAATCTTGCCGGCATCTCGGGAGTCACGCAGACAGGTAGCCGCTTTCTCGGCGACCCGGTAGCGCTGATCCAACTCTCGCAGCAGCAGGCCGCCGGCATCCGAGGTTATCTGGCCGCCCTCCAAGTCGGCGATGACTTCCTTGGAGAAAAGACTTTCAAAGTGGAGTTGGTTATGGCAGAGTGTCTTCAAAGGGTATCCCGCCTGAGAAACTGTTTGTTTAGCGACTACAGTATCTTAGCAGATACCCTTCTCTTTTTTAAGAACTTTTCGTGAATTATCCGGGCTAGAGATAGTCAATCCCGGGCTGCTCCCATTAGGCGTGACGCCACGTCAACATTCTTCACACCACCGTGCGCCGCAATGAACAACTGGCGCGGGTATTCCACGACCTCAAGTTGATGGAGCGGGAAGGCAGCGGCTACGATAAGTTATACGAAGTGCTCCTTTCACAAGGGCGGCCCCTGCCTGAGCTACGTGAGGGCCCGGACCGGGTGGAAGTTACAGTGCGCCGGCGAGTGGTCAAACCAGAGGTAATCGATTTCTTGACCAAGGCGGATCAGACTTTCCAACTGACTCAGCGGGAGCGCATTACTCTGGGGCTGTTGGCGCAGCACGATTCCCTGACCGCCCACGACCTCGTTGCTTACCTGGAACTTGGGCATGCGGAGGCCCTGGCTCCCTGGATGGGGCATTTGCAGGAGAGGGGTTTGGTGAAACAGGTCGGACGTACCAGGGCCACCCGCTATTATGTCGATCCAAACTTACTGAGACGCATGGATTTCTCCCAGCCCACCACCCTTAGCCGAATTGAGCCGCATCGGCTAGAGGCCCTGATTATTGAGGATCTGAGGCGTTATCCTGGGTCGGCCATTGGTGATGTTCATAATCGTATCGGCGAAGAAATAAACCGCCGGCGGATCAAGCGAGCCCTTGACGGGCTTGTCATGGCTGGCGCGGTCCATTACGAAGGGGAGAAACGCGGCAGGCGCTATTGGATTTCAGAATAGTTATCGACCAAAAATGGTTAAATTGGAGCAGGTTGGTCGATAGCCATGGTCAATATGGCTGGTAATTTATTGAAATAGTTGATTAATTTATTGACCTTTAGCCATGGCCAATCGAAAGGGTATGCGATAACGGGAAATAATATCCCCTGGTGAAACCGTAGGGGTGGTCAGTGCACCGCTATTCCGAAGATACGCTGGTCCAGCAGACCACGGCGGAGTACCTGGAAAGGCAACTCGGCTGGGAGTCGGTCTTTGCTTACAATACCGAGACCTTCGGCCCTACCGGGACGCTGGGCCGGGAGTCGGACCGCGAGGTGGTGCTTACCCGTTATCTCCGGGAGAAGTTGATCGAACTTAACCCAGACCTGCCTGGTGACGCTTACAACGACGCGATCCGCCAGATCGTGACTATCACCGCCACGCAAACGCCTTTTGCCACGAACCGTGACAAATACACCATGGTCAAGGATGGGGTGCACGTTGCCTTCCGCAACGACCGAGGCGACCTGGTTAAACAGCGTCTCCGGGTGTTAGATTTCGAGACCCCGGAGAGTAATCACTTCCTCTGCGTACGTGAGCTATGGGTGCGAGGTGACCTCTATCGCCGCAGGGCGGACATTGTCGGATTTGTTAACGGTTTGCCGCTAATGTTCATGGAACTGAAGAATGTCAGCAAGGACATCCGCGCTGCTTATGAGAAAAACCTGGCCGATTACAAAGACACCGTCCCGCACCTGTTCCACCACAATGCTTTAGTCATTCTGGCGAATGGTGTAGACGCAAAGCTGGGTTCCGTTTTTAGCCGCTTCGAGCACTTCCATGAGTGGAAACGCCTCTCAGAAGATGAGCCGGGCGCCGTGGACATGGAAACGCTGCTCAAGGGAGTCTTTGAGAAGCGCAACTTTATAGATTTGCTTGAGAACTTCATCATCTTTGATGATTCCTCCGGTGAAAGTCGCAAAATCCTCGCCCGCAACCATCAGTTTCTCGGGGTTAATCGCGCTATTGGGGCAGTAAAAGATCGGAGAAACCGCCAGGGCAAGCTAGGAGTTTTTTGGCATACCCAAGGGGCTGGAAAGAGCTATTCGATGGTCATGTTCACCCGCAAGGTCCATCGCAAACTTGGCGGCAACTTCACCTTTGTGATCCTCACTGATCGCAACGACCTGGACACCCAAATCTACAAGACCTATGCCGGCTGTGGCCTGGCCGACAACGATAAAGACCCATGCCGGGTCGCCGACGGTAAGCACCTCGGCCAGCTCCTGGCACAGCATAAGTCATACGTCTTCTCACTGATCCAGAAGTTCAACCGGGACGTGAACCCGGACGAGGGTTATACCCAGCGCAACGACATCATCGTCATTACTGACGAAGCGCATCGAACCCAGTACGGCACGCTGGCCCTGAACATGCGCAATGCCCTGCCAAATGCCAGCTATATCGGCTTCACCGGCACGCCGCTGTTCAAGGATGACGAAATCACCCGGCGTGTCTTTGGTGATTACGTCTCCACGTACGATTTCCAACGAGCCGTTGAAGACAAAGCCACGGTACCTTTGTACTATGATGCCAGGGGCGACAAGCTTGGGGTGTCCGTAGGCGACCTGAATGAACGGATTGCTGCAAAGTTAGAAGAGCTGGAGACTGAGGACATTGATGTTGCGCAGCGTCTGGAAAAGGAACTCAAACGCGACTACCACATCATCACCGCAGAAAAGCGACTGGATCAGGTTGCTCGCGACTTTGTCAGACATTATTCGACGGCCTGGGAGTCCGGCAAGGTCATGTTGGTCTGCATCGACAAAATCACCTGCGTGCGGATGTACAAGCTGATCGCCAAGTACTGGGACGAACGCATCCATGAATTAGAGGCAGAACTGCGCACGGCCGCTTATGAGCAAGAAGAGATTTACCGGCGCCGGCAGATTGACTGGATGCGGGAAACACGTATGGGAGTAGTGGTCAGCGAGGAGCAAGGCGAGGTCGAGAGGTTCCGCAAGTGGAGTCTCGACATTACTCCACATCGGAAGCTGATAAAAGAGGGGATAGAGCTTCCGGGTTTTATGCGTAAGAAGCCACAATTCCGGAACATGCAACGCATGGACCTGGACGAGGCCTTCAAGGCGGAAGAGCACCCATTCCGGATCGCCATCGTCTGTGCTATGTGGCTTACTGGTTTCGATGTGCCCAGTCTGTCGACGCTTTATCTGGACAAACCGTTGAAGGCCCATACGCTTATGCAGGCTATCGCCCGCGCCAACCGAGTGAACGAGGGCAAGAACAACGGGCTTGTTGTTGACTACTGTGGCATCCTCAAAAACCTGCGCAAGGCTCTGGCTACGTTCGCGGGCCAGGCGGACGGCGGCCATGGCGGCGAAGGCAGCGAACAGGACCCAACCAAGCCCGAGGAAGAACTGCTGACCGACCTGGAGGAGGCCATCGCCTTTGTTTGGGCAATCCTGGGCCGAGCGCGGGGCGCCCCTCGACAACATCATCACGAAGACCGGCTTCGAGCGCAATGCCGCTATTCTGGCAGCAAAGGAGGCAGCCAACGAAAATGACGAGACGCGGAAGCGATTCGAGGTTATGTGCCGAGAGGTCTTCAAGAAGTTCAGGGCCTGCATCAACATCAAGGGCATCAATGAGCACCGAAAGGAATACGATGCAATAAACATCGTCTACAAAAGCCTCCAGCAGGACCGTGATCAGGCTGACATCACCGAGATTATTCGGGGGCTTCACCAAGTGGTAGACAAGACCATCGAGACAAAGGTTGACGTTGCGATGGAAGATCAGTCTCCCTACGACATCAGCAAGATCGACTTTAAGCGGCTGCGGCAGGAGTTCGAACGGAGCCCAATCAAGCGCACCACAGTCCAGAATCTGAAGCAGGCCATCGAACGGAGTCTCCAGCGGCTTTTAGAACGGAACCCCCTGCGGACGGACTTTCAGCGACATTATGAGGAGATTGTGACCGAGTACAATCGGGAGAAGGACCGAGTCACCATAGAACAAACTTTCGAAGAATTGCTCAAATTTGTACAAGAGATAGATGAGGAGGAGAGCCGGGCAATTCGGGAGGGTCTGGATGAGGAGTCCCTGGCCCTATTCGATCTGCTGAAGAAGCCCGATTTAAGTGCGCCGGCTATCAAACGGATCAAAAAAGTTGCGGTGGAACTCCTGGAAACTCTTAAGACCGAAAAGCTCAAGATTGACCATTGGCGCGATAAGGAATCGACGATCTCGGTAAGGTCAGCGATCTTGAGGCGGTAAGGTGGATCGAGAATTTATATGGCTAAAATCTGATTAAGGGCGGGGCCAAAATAGATCTCGCCCAGGGTTAGAAGAAGTCTATATGTCCTGAATATGGGAAGGTGTCAAGCTCGCTGATGAAGTTTGCTGATGAAGTCTTCAAAAATAGCAGTGAGGTGGCCCCCCACGCCCCTGCTGTTCTGACCCAGGCATACTATTCCCCGGAAGTAACCGTTTAAAATATCTGGCATCGGGCTTAAACGACGGTTCATACAAATTTCATTATAAAATTAAAAATATGCTTGACTATTTATTTAAAGTGTGACTATCGTGAAAAACCAGTAAAAAGAGCCAAACTCGCTGCGAGGCGGGGACGGAAAGCCACGGGTCTTGAAGCAAGACAGCCGGGTCGCCTGGAAAGGGCAACTACGGCTTTTTTCTTTGCAGCTGGAGATGTCAGTTTGGGCAAATTATGCGGTAGTTGACAATCCGGGATGCATATTTAGGAAAGGAGTTATGTCGGATACTATCATGTAAGATTACATTTATAAGGAGGGTGCAGCAAATGAATCGAAATAAGACATTCATAGTAATGCTGGCAATGCTGGGTGCAGTCCTCGGGGCCTCCCTGGCTCATGCCAATCTTATTCAGAATGGAAGTTTCGAAACCGCTAGTATCAATCCAGGTAATGGGTTCATTTTTATTGCTAAAGGGGGTACCCAAATCGACAACTGGGTAGTCATGACTACGCCTCCGGACGGCATCGACTACGTTGGCGGGTCGTTCTGGCAGCATGCAGATGGTAGCCGAAGCTTGGATCTGAACCACGATACCATGGGTGGCATCCAGCAAACCTTCCCCACTTCTGCCGGCACTTCTTACTTGGTGACCTTTTGGATGGCGGGTAATCTTCTTGGGGGCCCCACCGTAAAGACCATGGAGGTGTCGGCGGGAGGAACCACTGCCTCCTACAGCTTTGACATTACCGGGCTCACTACTATAAACATGGGTTGGGAAAAAGAAACTTTCATCTTTACTGCCTCGAGCTCAGCAACAACCCTGAGTTTTTTATCGACCACAACCATTCCCAGCGGCGCTAATTGGTACGGCCCGGCCCTTGATATGGTGGATGTAGAGGTAGTGCCCCTACCACCTAGCATCATTCTCATGGGCTTTGGCCTGGCTGCCATGGCTGGATACCGGAAATTTCGCAAAAATTAATCTTAGCCCCCAAGTCACTTTCAAGGCAGGGTCAGCCAAGCGGCCCTGCCTTTTTTATTGCCAACTTAAAAGTGAAATTAGTCGATACCTGCCATCTCCTGCCCTTATCACCTAGCCAAAGAAAATCGCTGGAATGATTTGGCTATGGAAGGATTTTGGTCCGGAGATAAGTTTCGGACGAGAACTGATGGGGGCTGATAATATTCGAAGAACATGGCAGGTAAATGGTCTGGCCCTTGAGCATGCTTATCACGCCCACTGTCAAGCCGCCACTGCATAAAACTCCAATGGCGGCTATTGGTGATCATTACGAAGATTTGCTAAGATTCTCTAAGGTCATTTATTTCCCAGCATTGATGAGCGTGATTGACCGCAATCAATCCATCATGGCGATGCGTTGTCAACGTTCCCCGCCACGGCGATACCACGGATTATGGGTTCAATTGTTGACATTTTCCCGAAACGAGAATAACAGAAAGAAAATCAATGGTTAATAAGAAGACACCGCTGGATCGGTTTGTCGATCTAACCTGGAAGGATATCGAAACCTGGGCCGGTGGGACCACTGTATCCCGGGGGAAGAATTATCAGCGGCAGGGACGCGTCGCTGACCTGGCTGTGACGGACGACGGCGGCCTGATTGCCTGGGTGAACGGTTCGGAGCGCTATGCCACCATGGTGGTCATGGATGAAAACGGCCTGCCGAATTCGACCTGCACCTGTCCTTACGAACGGGACTGCAAACACGGGGTGGCCGTGGTGATCGAATATTTGAAGCAAGTCGAAAATAATTGTCAAGTTCCCAAAGTTAAACAGGATGACGAGCGCCTGATATTGTTGGCGGATGGAGGCCGAGATGATGATGAAGGCCTCGTATCCGAGGATATAAGACAGGATATCGACGGCTTTCTCCAGGGCAAGACCAAGGCGCAGCTCATCAACTTGATCCATGATCTCGCCGGGCAGTACCCGGAGATGGCCAGGGAGATCGCCGACCGGAAGCAGGTGATCTCCGGCAATACCAAAGCACTGGTGACGCGCCTGCGTAAAGAGATTCGCAACCTGGGGAGTGAGCCTGGCTGGCAGAACTATTGGAATAGCGAGGGCTATACGCCGGACTATTCCGGGGTTCGCAAAAAGCTCGAGACTTTACTCCAGGCGGGGCACACTGGAGAGGTGCTAACTCTGGGCCGGGAGCTGGTGACGACCGGCATTCGCCAGGTGGAGGAGAGCCATGACGAGGGCGAAACCGCCACGGAGATAGTCGGCTGCATGCCGGTGATCGTCGAGGCCCTGGACCAGTCGCCCCTTGATCCTGCCGATAAGCTGAGCTGGGCGCTGGATGCCGTGCTGGAGGACCAATTTGACGTATGCGAAGCTTTTGCGGAATACCTGGGCCGGCAGCATCCCCAAACAGCCTGGCACACACTCACAGACCGGCTGTTGGCTAAGCTGCACGGGCTTAAAGGTGGCAAGGGGGCTGATGAATTCAGTCGCAACTACGAACGTCATCGTCTCAGCCATTGGACCATCCATGCCCTGGAGCGAGCCGGTCGGGAGGCTGAGATCATCCCTCTGTGCATCGCCGAAGCCAAAATGACGGGCAGTTATGACCGCCTAGTCCAACGGCTAATGGCGGCGCGGCGCTATGAAGACGCCGAAAAATGGATACTGGAAGGCCTTCGGGCTCTCGGCGAAAAATGGCCCGGCATCGGCGCCAGCCTACGGGATAAACTGCGGGAGATTCGCGCCCTGGAACAGAATTGGCCGGTGGTGACCGCGCTGCGGGTCGAAGAATTCGTGCGCCATCCTTCTCTCCAGGCCTTCACGGATTGCAGGAAGGCCAGCGTCAAAGCCAAGGCCTGGCCCCAGGTGCGCGAATCTCTTTTGCGCTACCTGGAAAACGGGGAGCTGCCCTGGAAACAGAAGAGCTGGCCACTGCCGGAATCCGGCCTGGAGCAGCCCGAGGCGGATCAGCGCCATCGATTTCCCCTGATCGGCGATCTGATTGACATCGCTATTCTGGAAAAAAAGCCCGGCCAGGTGCTGAAATGGTACGATCAGCGTCCCAAAGGTCGGTTTGGGTGCCCCTGGCTAGATGAAGACGCCATCGCCGACGCCGTTCAAGTCCAGGCGCCGGAGCGGGCGGTGGCCATCTGGAAGAATAAGGCGGAACGACTGATCGCCCAGGTCAAGCCCCAGGCCTACCAGAAAGCGGCACAATACCTCCGTAAAGCAGGGTTGGTCATGTCCAAACAGAAT
>JALNYP010000126.1 GCA_023229795.1 Syntrophobacterales bacterium | reverse complement strand
TAACCGGCAAATTCGCTCTCATAGATTTTGATTAACCTGAGCGCCGGCTAGAAATGGCCCGCCGACGCTAAAACACCAACATGAAATCACGACTTTCTGGATGAGAACTAACTAAGGCTGAGAGCTGCCGTGGGCCATCGACCCGGCCCCAAAGTTAAGATCTGCAGGCTCAGGGGGTTGAAAGAGCCCAAGACTATCTTAACTTCCTGGAGAGCAGTATATTGATAACGATTGCCCCATGAGTCTCTGGCAAAATTTACTTTTTTTGCAAAAATTGTCATTTTGAGGCAGCGCCGCGACCGAAGAATATAGATCCTGCGCGGCGCTCAGGATGACAAAACCGTTTTGCAAGAGCCTCCAATGGTCTGATTGCCCGGCAGGGGCGCCGCGGGTGTGCCCCGGCAATTACTTTGAAGCTGTCAAAACTACCCCTCAGGAGATTTTGCCATGAAGATCGTCGCCATGCTGGGCAGCCCCCGGGCCCAGAGCAACAGCACAACCCTGGCCCGCGCCTTCCTGAAAGGCGCCGCCGAACTGGGAGCCGAGACCCGGGAGTATCTTTTGAACCAGATGGATTTTCAGGGTTGCCAGGGCTGTGGGGGTTGCAAGACCAAGAGTGAGATTTGCCTTAAGGAAGACGAGATGTCTGCGGCGCTTGCAGAAGCCAAGGCCGCAGATGTCCTGGTGCTGGCCTCACCCGTGTACTTCGGGGATGTCAGCGGCCAGATGAAGTGCTTTTTTGACCGCACTTATTCTTACCTCAATCCGGATTTCTCGAGCCGGGTGCCGGCGGGCAAACAGGCCGTGGTGATCCTGGTCCAGGCCAATCCCGATGAGAAACAGTTCGATGATATCTTTCCCCGCTACGAGCGCTGGCTGAAGTTGTACGGCTACGATCCGGTCCACCTGCTGCGGGTCACCGGCGTCCGGGAACCCGGAGTGGTCAAGCAACACGCCGCGCTCATGGACCGGGTCGCCGCCCTGGCCCGGAAAGTAGCCGGCCCACCTCCTGAGCCGCCCCCGAAAATAAAAAAACCGCTCCAACCGGTGAGCGGTGCAAGCGGTCAGACGGCTTATTGAGAGCCGTGATCTGCCAAACCAGCTATGCGAACTTCTCTTCAGGGGGATGGCTGAGACTATGCCGGATCAAGCCTCAAGCACTTCCCGGACCTTTTTGACCAGATCGTCCGGCGCAAAGGGCTTTTGAATATAGGCGGTGTCTTCATTTAAAATCCCGTGATGGACGATGGCGTCGTCGGTGTAGCCGGACATGAAGAGCACCTTCATCTGCGGCCGCAGCACCGCCATCCGCTCGGCCAGTTGGCGTCCGCTCATCTGGGGCATGACCACGTCCGTCAGCATCAAGTGGATAGGGCCGGGGTGGTTTTCACAAATGCGCAACGCCTCTGCGCCGTCCCTGGCCTCCAGAGCCTCGGAACCATACACTTTAAGGACGTCGATAATTAAAGGCCGCAGCATATCATCATCTTCCACCACCAAGATGGTTTCGTTGCCGAGAGACCTTTCCACCTGGACCTCCGCCTGAGGACTGGCCGCTAGTTCTCCCACTCTGGGGAAGTAAATTTTAAACGTGGTGCCGAAGCCCGGTTCGCTGTAGACCTCAATGGCCCCCCCACTTTGCTTGATAATCCCGAATACCGTGGATAATCCCAACCCCGTGCCCTTGCCGAGATCCTTGGTAGTAAAGAACGGGTCAAATATGTGGGCCCGAGTATCATCGTCCATGCCCATGCCATTGTCGCTCACTGCCAACAACAAAAAAGGGCCGGGGACGACGTCGGGATGGTTCAGACAGTAGGCCTCATCGAGATTAACGTCATGGGTTTCAATAGTAAGCTTACCGCCTTGCGGCATGGCATCCCGGGCATTGACCGCCAGGTTTAAGATCACCTGTTCCAGCTGTCCCGGGTCAACCTCGACCGACCCCTGGGCCGATTCCAGGACCGTGAACAGTTCAATATCTTCCCCAATCAGGCGGTGCAACATCTTTTCTAAATCCGTGACCATCAGGTTGAGATTGACGACACCGGGTTGCAGGATCTGCTTGCGGCTGAAGGCCAGGAGCTGCCGGGTCAGCGAGGCGGCCCGCTCTCCGGCGTTCCTAATTTCCTTCACGTGACCACTGAGGGGATCATTGGGGTTCAACCGCATCAACATGAGCTCGGCATGGCCCATAATGACGCCCAGGATGTTGTTGAAATCATGGGCCACCCCTCCTGACAGCCTCCCCACCGCCTCCATCTTTTGGGCCTGCAGGAACTGAGCCTCCAGTTTCTTCAGGGGGGTGATGTCCATGAAATATCCCAGCACGGCTCTCTGGCCTTGATATTGGGTGGGCGTGATCGTTTGCATCACCCAGCCGCTCTCGCCCCTCTTGGTAATAAATTGGAATTCATAAGGAGGCAAAGCTTCCCCCTTTAATCTCTGAATGGCCTTCTCCCGCACGAAGGTCCGGTACTCGGGACTCACGGTACTAAAACAATCCTGGCCTATCAGTTCTTGGGCCTCGTAGCCGGTGATGGCTTCAAACCCCGGATTAATCATGACAAACTTGCCATCCTGGACAATATAGATGCCCATGGGGGCATGGGTCACCAGGGATTGGAAGGCCTCTTCCGCCCGCTTGCGCTCGGTAATATCTATGATTACGCCGATCAATCCGCCGACCTGGCCCATGGCATCCAGGAAAGAGGCTTTGTGAAAGATCACCTCTTTTTCAGAGCCATCGGCAGCCCTTAACTTCCATTCATACCTTTGCCTGCCGGGTCGCTCGAACAACTCCTGGTCCATCACTGCTTTTTTATCGGAAGTCTCTTGAGGCCCCATCTCATAGACATCCTTGCCGATCAACTCTTCTCTGGGCTTACCCCAAAACTCCTCAAAGGCGCGGTTACAGCCCAGGTACCTTCCGGAAGTATCCTCGTAATAGACCGGAGTGGGAATGGTCTCCAGAAGCGTCTCGGAAAATTGCTTCTCGTTTCTCAGTCTCTCCTCCGCCTGTTTACGGTCAGTAATGTCAATGCCCATCTCCAGAATTAAGGGGGACCCATCGGTATCGTGCACCAATTGGTCGCAAATCTGGTAGGTGCGGCCATCCGGCCCCAACCACTCATATTCTTCGGGTCTCCCGGTCTCCAAAACTCTAAAGGCCTGGCAGTTCTCGCAAGGCTCACTTCGTCCAAACATGTAGTCGTAACAGGTCCTTCCTTCCGGTTCACCGAACTGGTCCCGGAAATAACGGTTGGCAAAGGCCACATGATAATCCGGAGTCATCAGCCCCACGTAAGCAGGCATAGCTTCCAGCAGGGAAAGGAAGCGCTGGCGCTCGGCTGCCACCGCGTCCTCGACCCGCTTACGCTCGGTGACGTCCACCAGCACCGCGATATTCCCCGCGACCTGGCCCTCGTCGTCATACTCCGGGGCCGCGTAAAGACTGTATTCGATCACCGAACCATCCTTGCGCCGGCGCACCAGATCTTTTCCCATAATGGACTTCCCGGAGTGGACCCAGGCGAGAAAAGCGGCAAACTCCTCCTGGCTGTCCTGGGGCACGGACGGCAGAAAGCGTCCCAGCACCTCGTCGCGGCGCCAGCCCAGCATCTGCTCGGCCGCGTGGTTCCAGAGGCTTTTTACCCGTCCTGCGGTATCCAGGTCGAAGATGGCCACCGGCGCGGCGTCCAGGGTGGCACGCAGGGTTTCGTTCACCTGGCGCAGTTCTTCCTCTGCCTGCCGGCGCGCGGTGATATCCCGGGCCACACTGAGGACCAACGGGCCGTCATTCCCGTTAATGAGGCGGGCATGGACCTCCACCGGTATAACCGATCCATCTTTACGCAGGTGAAGGGATTCAAAGATAATCTCACCTTTTTCCTGTAACTTGTCTATTAATCTCGTGCTGATTCGGGCCATTTCCGGAGTAACCAGGTCCACCACATTTTTACCCAGCAATTCTTCTTTCTTATAGCCCCGGGAAGTATAAGCCGCTTCGTTGACATAGACCAAATTGCCGGCCAGATCGTGTAAAAAGATCGAGTCGCTGGCGCTATCCAGCATCCTTTCCTTCAATTTCAGTTCTATTTCGGCCTGCTTGCGGGCCGTTATATCTTCATAGGTGCCAAGAACCCCAAAGACCTCGCCGTTGGGCATTTGTAACGGGACTTTATTCGTATGCAGCCAGATCTTGTCACCCGAAGGGGTGGTTTGCGGCTCGACAATATTGAGCTTGGGCCGGCGGGAGTCCATGACCTGCCAGTCATCCGTCCTGTAGAGCTCCGCCTGGTCCTTCCAGCCCATCGCATAATCGTCCTTCCCCAGAAGCTGCTGCGGATCACTGAAGCCTGCATCTTGGGCGAACAGGGTATTGCAACCCAGGTAACGTGAGTCTCGGTCCTTCCAAAAGACCCTGACAGGTATCGATTCTATAATCAGTTGCAGCATGTTCTTGGATTGCTCAAGCTCCAGAAAATTCCTCGATAACGCCGCCTCGGCCTGCTTGCGGGCGGTGATGTCCGTGAGCATGGCAACCCCCCCCTGGAACCGGCCGGAAGCGTCGAGCAGAGGGGTGGCTGAAACCTGGGCCCAGACCTCGCGGCCATCTTTACCCTTGAACCGGCGCTCGTAAGGACGAATCCGCCCCTGCCTGAGTTGCTCAAATTTCTCCTGTTGATCGGCCAGGTCTTCGGCAAGAATATAGGCACTGGCCGGCTGGCCCAGCATTTCTCCCGGGGTATAGCCCAACATGGCCGCCATCCGGTCATTGACGAAGGTGGTACGGGAGTTTTGGTCTAAGGACCAGATGCCCTCTTCGGCGGTGTCCACAATGGTACGATACTTGGCTTCGCTTATCTGCAGCTTGGCCAGAGCTCGCCGCCGCCGAATGATGGCCAGGGATAAACTGGCTACCACCAAGACCAGGAAGACGATGGTCCACGAGAGCGTCACGGTCAGGTATTTATATTTTTCATAGAAAGGCAAGGGACGGTTGATGATAATGCTGTCAGTGGGCAGAGAAGCTAAGGGAATGTCAAACCGGGTGAGCTGCCGAAAATCAAACATGGGTCTGGCTAGGCTCCGGGTAATCACCGGAAGGCGCGCCGGATCTTCTCCGGCCAGGATTTTGGAGGCGATCTCCCCCGCCAGCCGGCCTTCCTCCCGGCCCCCCAGGAGCATGCCCCCGACAATACCATGCCCCAGGCGGGTTTTATGCATGGCGTACAGCGGCACCTTCGAGGTGGCGAGCAGACGGGTGCTTTCCGCCAGGCCCAGGCTTTCTCCCCGGCTGTCGGTGGCGAAGGCCGTGATCAGGGCCAGGGACCCCGGAGGCAGCGAGTTCAACTGCTTGAGAATCTCCGGGAAGGTGACCCGGGGAGTGAAGCTGACCTTCACCCGGTCTTTCAAGGTCGGCAAGATCGCTTCGATTTCTTGCCGCATGGCGCGTCCGGTGTCGGTGTAGTCATGAATCACCAGCACTTCTTTGGCATGAGGCTGCAAGGCCAGCGCCAGGTTTAAAGTGCCTTTGACGTCCTGAACCTCGGCTACCCCGGTCACTTTTTCCTGCCCCTGGAGCATGGCCGGGGTGTAATCGTTGATGCCGGCAAACACCAGGGGAACATTAGGGAAGAGCTCCCTCCGGTTTTGCAGGGCCAGGTCCAGAGCCGCGTTGTCCAAGGCTATGACCAGATCAATCTTTTTCCCCCGGTATTTGCCGGCCAGGTGATCCCGCACCCGGTCCCTGTGCTCCGGGGCCGGGAAGCGCTTGGTGTCCAGATATTCGATATGCGGGTCGATTTCGGGGTATTCTTGATGCAGCCTGGCCAAAAGCCCGGCTAACTCATGGTCTGACCAGGCATACTCGTAATGGTAGGAATTGAGGATCAGAATAAAGGGAAGATTGCCGCGGGCCGCCGCGGGAACTGCCCAGAAGAAGGGGAGGAAGACCGCCAGCCACAAACAGAGACTTCCCAGGAGGTGGACTGCCGGTTTGAGGAGCGGAGAGGGAGGCCTCGGATCCGGCTGCGTTCGAACTGGAAATGGGGTCAGGTCTTCCCCCGGCAGCCTGATGGCCTCATCGGGGTAAGGGCATATAACCTCTCCCATATTCTCCTCCATAAGATAATTGGGAGTATAATCTGCGGGGCTTCCATGCTTATCTAAGCAAATGTATAATGTCTTTAAATTTAAGTCAATTAGGCAAACTTTGCGGTAGTGACATTACGCGGAAAATTATGCGGCGGCCTCGGCCATGTTTATGGGGAATTGGGGCAGCTAACAAATATTGCCCATGGAAAACCGGGCACCTTTCTTGTAACGCCCCGATATAATTTAGAGATCTTGTGCTGGCAGGTGGGAGGAGGATATCGGGAACTGGGGTTAACACAACCTAGTACCATGTAACATTGCTAATTTCGTATAATGCGGTATAATTAGGGCAAATTCCTTGGGGGAGGGATTTGCCATGAAGCCACGATATCGTGTGAC
>JALNYP010000125.1 GCA_023229795.1 Syntrophobacterales bacterium | reverse complement strand
TATCATCACCCGTAAAGGCTATTTCCCCTGGGCAGCCAGCTTCTGAATCGTCATCCCAAGATCGCAGCCCTACCATCTGGGAGCGGTCACATGCAATTCAAGAGAATGTATTCGGGCAACAGCCCGTCCAGCTTGGGAACGTCACTTTCCGCCTAAGCTCCAGCTTGGGCACCTTGACGCCATGATGGTCGCGTTCCGCTACAGCCCGCCGTTAAAGCGAAATGTGCTGCTAAACAAGAGGGTTGCCGCGCCAACCTCCCCGGTTTCAAGCGGCACCCATGCGAGACTGCTTGCGGCAAAAATTGGCGCGCTGAAACAGCGAGGCTGCCAAATGTCTCATCCTTGCCAAATAAAACCTTTTAATTTAACCAAATATGGTGATTTTGGGGGAGGAAGGGGGGTAGGAGAAGGGCAGGGGCCGCTGAGGCAAAAGCCCCTGGCCCCTTCCCCCCAAAGCTCATTGCCTGGTCACCACCAGGACCGGGCAGGGCGCGTGGCCGATGACCCGTTCGGTGACGCTGCCCATCAAGAGCCGGGCCAGGCCGGTGCGGCCGTGGGAGCCCATGACGATCAGGTTCATCTGCTGTTCCCGGGCGTAATCGGTGATAGCCTGATAGGCATTGCCTTTCAGAACCACCCCGCGCACCTTGAGATTCAGGGCCTCGCCCCGCCTCTGGACTGCGGCCACGTGATCCTGACAGCGGTTGAGCACCTCGGCGGTAATGCCCAGGGCCTCCCCCTGGGCCCGGATGGGCAGATCCATCACCGTCACCACGGTCACTTCGCTGCCGTAGTCCTGGGCCAGTTCCAGGGCCCGGGTCACCGCCGGTTCGCTCCCCAGGGAGCAGTCGCTGGCCACCAGAATCCGCTCCCAGCCGATGGCCGCGTCCCGGGGAATCACCAGGACGTCCCGGTTGGTGTAGCCGATGACCCGCCGGGTGACGCTCCCCAGCAAGGTCCGTTCAATGAAGCCGTTGCCCTTGACTCCCAGGACGATGAGGTCTCGGCTGCCCGCCTCGGCCTCATGGACAATGCCCTCATGGGGTAGGCCCGCGACGCAGACCGGCCGGATCAAGGCCTCTTCGGCTTCGGCCAGTTCCTGGGCCCGGGCCAGGGCGGTGTCGCAAGGCTCCCGGAGCTTTTCCCGGACCCCCGAGACTCCCATGATCCTGAGATCACCCTCATAAGAAGGGGCCACCGTGACTACGGTGACCCAGTTCTTCGACACTTTGAAGGATTCCCGGAGGGCATGGAAGCTCGTCTCGGAGCCGTCCAGGCCCACCAGGAGGCGGTTATATTTTCCCATATTCGACCGCAAACTCGCCTTTCTTGGCCAAAGCCTCGGCCCGCTTGGCCTTATACATGGCGCCCAGGATGATGAATGACCCGACGGCCAGAGCAATGCACATGATGATGAAGCTGGCGCTGCTGAGGAAAGACAGGGTGGACTCGCCCATGGAGATCAGCTTCAGCTCTGTCAGATACTGCGGTATCGCCAGAGCCCGGCTCACGGCCACGATAATCATGATGGTGCCCATAACGATCTTGATCATGCTTTCTTTGACGCAGGTGGTGCCGATGGCCCCCAATTGCACGCCAATGAGAGAGCCGGCCAGGATGATCAGGGTGAGGCGGATGTCCACCTGCCCGTGCATAGCCCATTTGACCGTGCCAAAGAATCCCATGACGAAGGCGATGACCAGCTCGGTGGCTGAGGATACCAGCCCGCCAGCCCCTAAGCCGTAGATCATGCCGGGAACCCCGATGAAGCCGCCCACCGCGATGGTGGCCGCCATCAAACCGGTGGCAAAGCCGATGGGGATGGTGAACCACAGGGAGATGCGAATGTTGGCGGTCTTGAAGTGCATCATGGGGGGCAGATTGATGGACTGCAACCACTTGGCCAGTGCCCCAGCCTTATCTTCACCGCCTTCATTGGAGGTCTTCATGGCATCATAGAAGACATAGCCGCCCACCACCACCAGAATAACCACGAAGGACAGGCTGACATAAAGGTTAGACCCGGATTGGCCCCACTTTTCCAGAATCCACTCCTGAATTTTGATGCCCACCTGCACTCCGGCCCCGGCCGAGGCCGCCAGGACCAGACCCAACTTGATATCCACCTGGCCGTATTTCCAGCGCTTGTACGCTCCCACCATGGCCTTGGGGAATTTATGACACATATTGCTGGCCACGGCAATGGTCCCGGGCACGCCCAGGCTCATCATACCGGGGGTCAGGACAAAAGCGCCGCCGGAGCCGATAAAGCCGCTCACCAGGCCGCCGATGAAACCTACGACAAATAAGAATGATATATTCCACACGTTCAAATCAATAAATTGAAGGTTGCTGGCGATGTCATGCATGGTCTGGCCTCCTTTCAGATCATCCGGTCAAATATTTAGCTGTAAGCGCTTAGGCATTCACGTGCAACTGCGGGCGAGGCCGCTTGGTCGGCGCCGGCCGCTTCGGAGCCACACGGGGCTGCACCTTCTTGGTGGCTTCGACACCCAGGAGCGACCAAAGGTTGGAAGCAAACGCACCGTGCACAAACGAAACCAGGAACACTGTAACGATGGGCAGCGCCGCGAAGACTCCGCCCTTGGTGAAATACTTCATGACAGTCTCGGAGTTCGTAAACACTGCGGCATAGAGGGCAGCAACCCCCAGCCCTAAGCCGATGGTCTTGCCGAGCAACTTGCTCCTGCTCGTCTTTTCCTGATGTTCTTTAGCCATAATCATTTCTCCTTGATATCCTGAGATACTGAAAACGGGGAGAGGAATCTCCCCCGTAATTTCCTCTTCTCTGATACCCGCGTCGGTGATGACGAAGTCGATGCGTTTGACCTCATGGTTGAGGTCCTTAATGGCCCCGCCCAGTCCCTCAAATTTCACCACGTGCTCGCTGTGCACTCCCTGGCGCGCCAACTCGGACTCGACCAAGGACCAGGCCGTCTGGGCCCGCTGGGTGAATTTACTCCGGAGATGCTGGTTATAAGGCGAAAAAAACTTGCCCGATTGGGCCAGCGCGGGGTTCACGTTCATGGCGATAATGTCATAACCCAGCCGCTGGGAGAGGCTGGCGGCATAATCGACCACGCCGGTGGAAAAGGCGTAGTCCTTGCCCACCACCAGGATCTTCCGCCTGACTTCCGGCCGGTTGGTGGAGGTGGCCCCGGCGTCGCCTTGGCCGGGCCTGGGGGTGGAGGAGCCGTTGGCCACTTCATCCGCCTGTTTGCCTTTGCCTTTTTTGTTCATAAAGTTCATCATGGTTTTGACCTTACCCCGCAATTTCCGTTTGCCTACCTGGAAGCGGGAGTCTTCCTTGCCTTTCCAGAGATACAAGAACCTTGCCAAAACCACTGGTTTTTTTAACTGTCTTATTTTGTTATTAAAATACATCAACACCTGCAAATCGCAGGATTTCCTTGGTATTGCACTATGCAACGGTTTTTTTAAAAAAATGTTATTTGATAATCATTTCAGTGAGATATTCATCATTGCAACACTTTTCGCAAAGGATTGCAAAAAGCAACACAGCGGCTTTCCGTTCCGGCACTGCAAGATTTTTTCTAAGAAAATCATAAAATTAAGAAAACTCGATTCTAGCAATGCATTGCTGTTCCGGGGATTATCCCTTATAATTAGATCGTTAAGGAGGAGAGGAGAAAAGTGCCCCTTAATCACGCGTCACGATTTTCTGAATTAACGGACGACCAATTCAAATTAATTGGTCAGATCGTGGTCGAGTGGGCGAATATTGAATTCTTGCAGAAAATTATATTGAGCAGGCTACTTCTTAGTCCTGACTTCCTAGAACATATACTGATCTTTTAAACTCAGCCAGGGTACATGGTGCAATTAAGGAGGCACTTGAGCTTCATCGGTACCGTTATCGAAACCAGATCATAAAAGAAGAGATACTAATAGAAATTAAGAGCGCCAGCATAACAATTGAAACTGCTCGAATGCAGAGGAACAAATTCGCACACTTCTGCTGGTCTCGAAGTTCTGATGAGGAAATTTTTGGAACAAGCTTTTCTGGTGGCCTGCCACGTAGCAAAAAGCATCAAAAATCATGTTTAGCAATAACGAAAGAGCAACTAAACTTACTATATAAAGAAGCATACCAATTGGTAACCCTCTTAATTGACATTATAAGGAAAATGCCAAAGATAGAAGAAGGGGATTTGATTAGAAGAATGAAGGCAGAGCAGGACACGCAAGCGAGTCCATAAGACATGGGTATTGAGCATTCTTAAGCTTATGTCAAATTAATCCTGAGCAATTGATTCCTGGAGCATATCAGCTAGATCAGGATTAGAAAAACTCGTTAAGTTAGTCCTCAGCCCAAAAAGGTCCTTAGAGATGGGTTTCTTTCGCAAAATAACTGAAGAGGAACGCCCCAAGCCGGCCCAGGAACTGGTGGACCTGCGCGCCGCGGTGCACAAGGCCCAACTGCCGGAGGCCGCAGCCGGCGTTGCCGCCAAGGAGCTGGAACGGCTGGAAAAAACCGATCCTTCCGTAGCTGAGTACACCATCGGCCTTAACTACCTGGATTACCTGATTTCCCTTCCCTGGAACCGATTTACGGAAGATAACCTGGACCTCAAACGGGCGGAGCGCATCCTGGCCTCCCAGCACTACGGCTTAGGGCACGTTAAAGAGCGCATCCTCGAATACCTGTCGGTCCGCACCCTGTGCAGCATCCAGACCTCCCAGATTCTGGTGGTGGACGACGAGGAAATCGCCCGGACCAACCTGGAATATATCCTGCGGAAGGAGGGTCACCAGGTGGCCACCGCGGCCAACGGCATGGAGGCCATGGAGAAGGTCAAGGCCCAGGAGTTCGACGTCGTCCTTACGGACCTGAAGATGGAGAAGATGGACGGCATCCAGCTCCTGGAATCCGTCAAGCAGGTGGCGCCCCATACCGAAATCATCATGGTCACCGGCTACGCCACGGTGAGCTCTGCGGTGGACGCCCTGAAGAAGGGCGCGGCCCATTATCTGTCCAAGCCCATCAAACTGGATGAACTCCGGGCCACGGTGCGGGAAATCATCGACAAGAAAAGGCACATGCAGATGAACCGGGGACCGGTCTTGTGCTTCGCCGGGCCGCCCGGCACCGGCAAGACTTCCATCGGCCAGGCCATCGCCGAGGCCCTGGAGCGCAAGTTCGTGCGTCTGTCCCTGGCGGGGCTCAGGGACGAAGCCGAGCTCCGGGGCCACCGCCGCACTTACGTGGGGGCCATGCCCGGGCGCATTATCAACGAATTAAAGCGCCTCGAAGTCAAGAACCCCGTGTTCATGCTGGATGAGATCGACAAGATCGGCCAGGACTTTAGGGGCGATCCGGCGTCGGTGCTCCTGGAAATCCTGGACCCCCAGCAAAACAGCAACTTTGTGGACCACTACGTGGACGTGCCCTTCGACCTGTCCGGCGTCATGTTCATCACCACTGCCAACGTGGTGGAGAGCCTGCCCGCCCCCCTCCGGGACCGGCTGGAAGTCATCTATTTCCCCGGCTACACGGAGCACGAAAAAGTCCAGATCGCCCGGCACTTTCTCATTCCGCGGCAACTTCGGGAACATGCCCTGGGCCACCTGGGCATCGAATTTACCGATGAGGCCATCGCCAAGATCGTCCGGGGCTATACCCAGGAGGCGGGGCTCCGCAACCTGGATCGGGAGATCGCCATGGTCTGCCGCAAGCTGGCCCGCATCTGCGTCCAGAGCAAGGGCACCTGCGCCTTGAGCGTGGATGAAGAGCTGATCGAGAAATTCCTGGGACCCCGGAAATTCTCCCACCAGGTGGCGGAGGCCGGCAACCAGGTGGGGGTGACCACGGGGCTGGTCTGGACCGAGTTCGGCGGGGAAATCATCTTCGTGGAAGCCACCCGCATGAAAGGCCACAAACAGCTCATCCTCACGGGCTCTTTGGGCAGCGTCCTGCAGGAGTCGGCCCAGACCGCGCTGAGCTTCATCCGCAGCCATGCGGAGGCCTTCGGCTTGGACCCGGACTTTTTCACCCATAGCGATATCCATATCCACCTGCCCTCCGGGGCCATCCCCAAAGAGGGACCGTCGGCCGGAGTCACCATCGCCCTGGCCTTGCTGTCGCTGCTCACCGGGCGCCCCGCCCGCCGGGACGTGGCCCTGACCGGCGAACTGACCCTCTCCGGGCGCATCCTGCCGGTGAGCGGTATCCGGGAAAAAGTCCTGGCCTCCCAACGGGCCGGGGTCAAGGTGGTGGTCTTCCCGAAAGCGAACGAAGCGGATATCGTCAACCTGGAAGACGAAGTCAAAGCCGGCCTGGAAATCGTCCTGGCCGACCGGCTCGAACCTCTGGTGGATTTGGTGCTGCTGCCGAAGTGAGTAAAAGCAAATACTTAGAGGGAGGGGGCCATGAGCTTTTTCGTAAGTGGCCCCTGCCCCCTCCCTCAAACTCCCTCCCCCAACCCCCATATTTAGGTAGTTCTCATCCAGAAAGTCGTGATTTCATGTTGGTGTTTTAGCGTCGGCGGGCCATTTCTAGCCGGCGCTCAGGTTAATCAAAATCTATGAGAGCGAATTTGCCGGTTAGCTGGGCCTTT
>JALNYP010000032.1 GCA_023229795.1 Syntrophobacterales bacterium | reverse complement strand
ACCCGCTCCCACTCCTCGGTTTCTTCGCCCAGGGGATTGCAGCCCGAGCGCAGGCAGTCGCCGATATCATAATGGATCAGGCCGGGCTTGACGGTGTCCAGGTCCACCATGGCGACAGCATGGCCGGTGGCCGCGTCCAGCATGACGTTGTTGACCTTGGGGTCGCCGTGGATGGGGCGGAGATCAAGCTCGCCTCGAGCCCTGGCTTCCTCCAATACCGCGGCCCAGGCCCGGCGGGCGCTGATAAACCGTAAGGCGTAACTGACTTCGGGGGCTGGGGGCACACTGTGCTGCGCCAGAATTGCGTCGTAGTGGCGCAGGTAGCCCGGGGTCACATGAAATCCCGGCAAAGTGTCGGCCAGACGCTCGGTTGGGAGGTCGCTCAGGAGGTAATGAAACCGGCCCAGGGCATAGCCCACTTCCCGGGCGTGGGCCATATCTTCGATAATATCAAAGGTCTGGGCTGCGCCGATAAAACTGAGAGCCCGCCAGAACGAGCCGCTCGAGTCAATCAGGTGGTCCCGGCCGTCCCGGGTCAACAGCACCCGGGGCGCTTGCCAGCCGCGGCCGGGCCTGGCGGGAGCCCCCCGAAGACTCCGGCGCAAATGCTCGGTGCAAGTGCGCAGGTTTCCCATGACCAGTTCGGGCTGCCGAAACACCCGGGTGTTGAGACGCTGCAAGATGAAGTGCGCTTCTTCGACCCCATCCAGAGCTAAAGGCTGCGCCCCGCCCACCGTCACCAGAAAGGTATCATGCACGTTGCCGCTGCCATAGGGCTGGACGGCGATAACCTCGCCCTGGGTGGCGAAGGCCTCGGCCACGGCAAAGAGATTATCCAAGGTTTGGTCTTGAGGAGCTGCCATCCTTCAGCTTTTCTTAGGGCCGGTGATGCCTTAAATCTTGAAATTTGGCTCGGATAAGATGGGGCTAGCCGCTTCAGGCCCGCTTTGTATTCGGGTTCTGCCCGGATCAGCGCCGCTTGGGCCCGCTCTTGCACCGCAGGGAATCTGACTCCATCCGTAATAATATCAGATAATTAACCAGATTTATACTTTTTGTGTGCCCCAAGATGAAATGGGCGGGAGGTGTGAAAGCATTGTCGAGGTCCAGGCATCGCCCCTCAGTCTAAAAGGGTAAGTGCAAAATAACCAGAGAAGATGAGACTGATGAGGTAATTTTATGAATTTTTTTCCGGATTACGTCTTTCCAGGTGCGCCAGGCATTAACTTTCAGTGAAAGTTAATGAAAGAAAAATGCACCGATATATAGCAGCAAACAACACCTCTGGTCCAGGGGTTATTTGAGCACTTAGAACTCATATCGTAGTCCGGCGTTGATGAATTGGGCGGTGGAGCCGGTCCGGCCCACCTCGGCGTTGAAGTTGACCTGGGCGTAGAGATTCTTCCTCAGTCCCGCAGTGACGCTAGCCCCTACCAGGGCGAAGTTCCGCTTGGCTGCGTCGGTCTGGAAGCTGAAGCTGTTGCTCCCCTGGCTCAGGCTGGCATTAAGGTTCCGGCTACCGTTGGCAAACTCGTGTTGATAGAAGGCATAGCCCTGGGGGACCACCTTGACCGAGCCCAGCCGGAGAGGGACGGTGAGACGGCCGCCCAGTCCGGTTTGCACGGAATTGGCGTTTTGGGCCCCTACCTTCAGGTTCAGGGCCCCGGTTCCTGATTCCGTAAAGCTGCCCACCCAGAGGCCGGAGTATGCAAGGGTGGCAGACGGCGTCAGGATGAAGTGGCTGAGTTTCAGGTCATAGCCGGTCTCACCATACAGGTTCAGTTGGTTGCCGGTAGCAGAACTGGTGGCGCTACGGCTAAAGCCGTTAAAGCTGATGCCCCGGTTCAGGTCGTAGAGGTTGAGAGAATAGCCCAGCGAGCCGTAGGCGTAGAGGGAGCCAGGGAAATAGGCAGCGTAGGCGTTGAAGGGCACGGTATTGGTGTTCACGCTGCCCCCGGAGCCGTAGAATCTGGCACTGGTATTGCTGTAGCCCGTAGCCAGGCCCACCAGAAGGTTGTCCCGCAGCCGGTAATCGGCCCCTAAAGTCATACCACCCAGATTAAAGTTGTAGCCCGTTTGGTTGATGGAGGATTTTTGGCTGCCAAAGGCCGCGCCGCCGTCCAGATAGAGACCCCAGCGGTTCCGGCCGGCCCCGGGTGAGGCTGCTTGTCGTCGTTCACCTTGTTGATCGAGCGACTGCTGCTGTTTGAGATCGGCCACGGTCAGGCCCTACTTGGCACTCTTCCGCACCTCATCGGGAGGGGAGTACCAGATGGGCGAACTCCAGGCCCGCTCCTGTACGGTCGGAGGCACAGGGTGCTCGACTCCCATAGTTTTGGCGGTGGTGGGCGGCGCCATCCCCAATTTCCTCGCCTGAATGGTGCTCCAGCGGGGAGTAGGGATTTCCAGCACCCGGGCATAGTAACATGTCTGCAGGCTGGGATCGAAATCCGGATCGGTCCACACCGCCTTGAGTTCGGTAGCCCCGATGGTGTTCTGGTACGTGGCGGTCGAAAGATTCACGGTGTTGCCAACCGGCGGCAATTTGCCGGTCCCCGGATCGATCTGGCGGTGGCCGGACCAGGCCGCGTCATAGATCTTCTCGAAGGTCTGGCCGTTTTTGGTCCAACCCTTGATGATCTGGATACGGTCGAGATTGCCGCTATCGGGGTCTTTCACCGCCCAGACAATGAAGGTCGGGGCCTTGGCCTTGGGCGCCGGCAGGTCACTGCCCATGGGGACACCTTGTTCATAAGCGGTCTTCACCCATTCTTTGTTGCCAAAGCCTCCTTGCGGCTTCAGTCCTTTAAACCCCCAGCCGCCAAAAAAGCGCAGCTTATGGCGTGGTCCGCTGGTGGCGTAAGTCTCCCGGCGCTGCAGGGCAGCAAAGATGGTTTCCCGGGTGTTTTCCTCCGCCCACACCCCGGTGAGTCCGGCCGGGTTTTCCTGCAAAATATCCAGGCCGACCATGTTGACGCCTGACATCCGCTCCTTGAGCCCCCCATCGATGGACCCATGGGCGCCGAAAAAGTTCTTTTGCCGGTACGGCGACCCGGTGTCATGAGAATCGGACCCGCCCACGAAGCCGACCTTGTAGGGGTTATAGCCGAGGCGGTCCTGCATCGCCATGCCGTTCTCCAGGCCTTCCCGGATATAGCTGCCGTGGACCTGTATGGGCCGCTTCTGCTGGACAAAAAGCAAATAATCCAAGACCTCAAAATTGGCAAACTCGTCATTAGGAGAAAGCAGGGGATGTGTTTCTGACTGGCCCTTGATCTGCTTCACCTCCGAGAGCGGTTCATTGCGCATCCGCTCTTGGGCCCAGGCTGCGTCTAGGGGCCGGCCTTGGCTGTCCACCTCAGTGGGAAAAATCAGGCCGTCGCTCAGGTTGGCGTTGTGTGAAATTGCCAGCACTTCATGGCCCGACTGGCGCTGGCCGTCCATCCATTTCCACAGGTCTTCGGGATGCCGGGAATCAAGAGAGCTGAAGGGCACCTCCGGCACCTTCTTGGAGTCTTTGAACAGGATATTGCGGTGCAGATTGCAGTTGTTCGGAGTGGAGGTCCACTCGTAGGCCGGGAAGGTCGTGAACTTGCCGGGCCGGTAAAACCGGTCGGCAAAGGCCACGTTTTGTTTCCAGACGGCGCCCGCTACCTGAGGGTCAACCAACTCCTTGACCGGCTGGTTTTTGGCCAGCGAATCGCCGAGCCACGCGAAAATTCTTTGAATATCGGCCTTGCTGCGGACCTTGAGCTTCTCCGCGATGGGCAGCTTGCTGATCGCCGACCCGGGTTCATTGGCCAGCCGAACCGTGCCCGCATATTCCGAATGGTCGGTCACCCCCACCCAGTCAAGCGGATGCTTAAGTTGGATGGTATATCCCACGGGGTGCTTGATCGGCTTGCCCAGCGCATACTTATAAGCTTCTTCCGGTCCGGTAAGCTTGTTGCCAAAGAGGTAAGCATCGAAGGACCAGCCGGTGTGCACGTGGGTTTCGCCAAAATACACATTTCGGAGAGGATTCTTCCCGGCGTGGGCCGGCCCGGCTCCCAGGGGCGTGGCCAGGACGAATGGCAGCATTATTGCGACGAGTGCTCTTGTCCCCAAACGGTTCCTCCAAAATCCGAATTTTTTCGGCCTTGAACCAGCATTAATTTCTTGGCCTGGATTATCTTTGATCCGAGATTCCTGTTTTCTCATCCCGGCCAAGCCCAACAACCCGGAACCCAGGAGCCAGATAGCCCCGGGGAGGGGCACGGGACTGGCCTTAGTTGTGAGGTTGACGATGCCGACATAATTATCGGTCAAGGTGAAGGAGCTGATAAGATTGGCAGATTCCTCAAACCCATAGAAAAACCCAGTGTCAACTCCCCCATCGGTCGTGAAAGTGAGATTAAAGCTCTCAATCAGGTGATTAGACGCATCGTAGACCGCAATAATGGTGGGGTTGTCGCTGCCAGGGGAGTAGTTAAGGAACCCGCCGACGGCCGACACCGGGGTACTGAAAGTGAAGGTCATGGTGCCGGTGGAGGCATTGAGGCCCGCCATTGGTCCGAGGTCGCCGGTCCAACCGCCGTTGCTCGAGTAATTATAGGCACCAGAATAACCGAAATTCGATTCGGAGTAAGTAGAGGTCCAGGTAATCCCCGGCCAGAAGGTCTTGGGTCCCAGGCCGTGGTAGTTGACGTTGGGCATGGATATGACCGTTCCACCTGGGATGGAAGTGACAACCGTAGCATTGCCGGGGTGGGCGGCCAGGCCGAGGCTCAGGGCCAAAACCGCACAAAGCAATAACTTCCTTCCCTCCATAAATCCTCCTCTGAAGATGCTGATCGCCGGATACCTGCCCCTCATTTTTCTGTTCGAAAAATATAATTTCTGAACCAGATTATAATTGATCCAAGACAGGTAAACTTCTTCGTGACAACCTAACCATAGCTCAGCGAGTGTGGGGCTAATGAACGGGACGCTCCCCGCTTACGGCTTACCCTGCTTAATTTTGCCCTTCTTGAGTTTCTTAGATTCCTCAGGAGCATTAGAGGCGGGTTCAGGTTGGGCCTCCGCCAATCGTTGCACCGCCTCTTTGGCCTTGGCAAAGTTGGGGCTGAAGAGGAGGGCCTGGCGGTATTGCCGCGCAGCTTCGCCCTTATCTCCCCACCCCTCCAGAATGCGGCCCACTTCAAAGTGGTAAATATGAAAATCTCTTTCTTTGAAGAAAATGAAGTTAAAGGCTTCGATGGCTTTCTGGCGCTCACCCCTGAGGGCATAAACCCGGCCCAGGTCAAAATGGGCCTCGATACTCTCGGGGGCAAGCTTCAAGGCTTGCTTCAGATAGTCCTCGGCCTGGTTAACCCGTTTAGGATCATAAGAGCACAGCCGGCCCAACAAGACCAGGGCCGCATAATTCTTGGGGGCCAAGGCCAGGACTTTTTTTAATTCGGTTTCCGCCTCGGGAAATTTCTTTTCTGAAAGATAAGCCTTTCCCAGCCAGAGATGACCTGCGGGTGCATTCGGGGCCAATTGGGTGACTTGCTGAAGTTCTCCCAGGGCATCGGAGATTTTGTTTTGCCGTAAGTCTTGGAGCCCTTTTTCAAAATGCTTCATGGCCTCAGGAGGTAGGGGTGCTTCCTCCCCGGTCTTGGTTGATTCTGCGGATTGGCCGCATCCCGGCGCCGCACACCAGAGTCCCAGAGTTAACACGATTAACAGAATAGTTACCGGAAGGTCCTTCATGAGCCCTCATTTCATAAATAATTAATTAAAAGGTCGGGGCGAACATACAGTAAGTTCCCGTGTTTTCCTATCGCTTAAAAGGGGATGCGGATTTGCCCCATCACCCCCTGGTTCTGCTGTTTATCGCTCAATTCTGCCGCATATTGGATGGAGGTGCTGATGCCGCCTTTCGAGGTGAAGTTAAAGCCGGCCCGGACCACGGCGCTGTCCTGCGCTCCCCGGGGAGTATTAATCGTCAGGCCCACCGGCAGATTGTCAAAATTGATCGGCAGAGTATTTTTCTCCACCCCGTAATCATGCTGCCATCCCACCTTGACCAGGGGCACCAAAGTACCTTTAGAAGTTTGGATAGTCCGCTCCACCCGCAATCCCGCTTCCGAAATTAAGGAATTGATTTGCCGGCCCTTCACCCTGATATTGGGCGTCCCCCCGCTTTCCTGAATGCTGCCTTCACTGAGATTAGCGTAGCGAATAGCGGCAAAAGGCTGCAATTGCCAATCTCTCAGCTTAAACTTGTAACCTCCTTCCGTCACCATGGAAAAAGAACCGCCGTTATGGTCGCTTTGGGCCAGGGATTGTAGAGAGCCGATATTGATCAGCCGACTATTATGATATTGATGATTGCCGTAGGAGAAGATCCCTTCAACATAAGCTCGCTCGGTAAAGTAGGTACCGTACAGGGAACCGTAAAGGTTGTTGATGGTGCCTGAGGCAAAACCATTGTCCAGGTTCAGACGGCTGTAACCGTAACCGAAATTGGCGCCTAGGATCAAATTATCGGTGCAGGCGTAGTCGATCCCCAAGGTGGTGCCGGTTAAGTTATAATTATAGCCGCTGAAGCCGTCCGTCTCGCTCCGGCCGCCCCATTGGCCCAGTCCGCTTAGCCAGATTCCCAAACGGCGAACCGCTGCGGCAGATGGTTCCTGTCCCACCAGCTTTCCTAAGTCTGAATTATATCCATTAAAAGCCAATAGCAAAGGCTGTCGGCTCCAAGGCTGCGCCGATGCCGCCTCGGTATTCCGGCCCGAGCGCAATCCTTCCAGGCGTTGTTGAATAGTGCGGTTATAGTAGCGGCTGTTTTCTAAAGTGGTATCAGTGGCGGCGCCGTAAACCTCAGGACTCAAGCTCCTGAAGGCATTGCGGAATTGAGCCTCGGAACTCAGCCACTGAATGGCCTCTAGCACATAACCGAACTGGTCGCTGTAACCCGTCAGCAATTCATCCAGGTGAGCGGCCAGCCTCCCCTCCAACTGATTGGTGGAAACCGTGGTAAAACTTTTGACATTGCTTATTATATCGATGCTGCCGTACTTCACGGTAAAGTTCACCAGCAGGCTGGACGGTAAGATTATGCTATCAAAACTACCCACGGTGGTTCCCGTCAAGATAGAGGTGCAAGTCCCATTTTTAAAGACCCCTGTCCCTGCCAGCAATTGCAATTTGCCGGCTAAAGTAGTTATCCCTGAAACCTTCAGCTGTCCGCCGCTGCCATCCCCGTTGACGGTGGCCTGAAAGGTGCCGGCGGCAGTTTGGGTGAAATTGCCGTTGAGGGTCGACTGCCCCGCACCCAGGGAAAAGGTGCCCTGGTTGGTCAGGGTGCCGCCATTAAGATTGAGGGTGGCGCCGGGATTGAAGGTGGCACCGGAATAATTATTGACGGTTATGGTGCTCTGGCCCGACGGCAAGCTCAGGCCCTGGTTCATGGCCGAGGCGGCCTGGTCGCCCTGGTTCACCGAACCGATGATGGTCCCGTAATTGTTGACCGTCAGGTTACCGCGATAAGGAGCGCCGTAAGAGGCTTGCTGCATGATGGCGGTGCCGGTTGCCCCGTCCAGGGTGCTGATGGAACCATAGTTGGTCAAGGTGTTCTGGTTCCCGTCCATGACCAGGACGCCGTAGGCCTTGTATGTGCCGGTGGTGCCGTCGGAGTAGGTTACCGTGCCGCTGTAGCCCCCCTGCACCAGGCCGGTGTTGGCGCTCGGCTGATTGATGGTGATCTCGATATTACCGTTGCCGCTGGCGCCCAGGCTTTGGGCCACGATGCCGCAGGAGCCGAGTCCGGTGGTAATAATGTTGCCCGGCGAGGCGTTATATTTGGGATTGCTGAGTACGAAGGGATCATTGAGCACGACTTGCACCAGACCGCCCGCGTCCTTGGCCGCAATACTCTGGGCCACGATGCCGTGGGCATCCGTGCCGTAAGTAGTGATATTGCCGGTCTGGCTGACATTCACCTGGCCGCCGCTGCCGCTGGCGCCAGTCAAGAAGCTGCCATTCCACAAAAACCCCTGCATGATTTGGGTGGATTGGGAGCCGCTGCCGCCGGCGCCCCCGATGCTCTGGGCCAAGATGCCGTTGGCGTTGTCTCCCCGGGTGACGATGTCCGAGGCAAAGTTGGTAACGTTGACCCAGCCGCCGGTACCGCCGCTGCCGCCCGTCCGGCCCATATCTATGGCAAAGCCAAAATATTGCAGGAATTTAATACCATTCCATGGTCCGCCGATGATACTGCCATTACCGCCGCCGCCCCCGATGCTCTGGGCATAAATGCCGCTGGCCTGATTCCCGTAAGTCGTGATGACGCCGCCGTTGGTGACCTGAACCGTGCCGCCGTCGCCGCCGGCGCCGCCCGTACCGCCGATTTCGATCGTACCCGGCAAAATGGCGGGGCTGACTTGACCGCCATTGCTGTTCGAGTCGGTGAACATCTGGCTCTGGTCATAGTGGGCCACCCCGCCTCCGCCCCCGATACTTTGAGCATAAATGCCAAAGGCGCCGTTCCCTAAAGTGGTGATGGCGCCGCCATTGTTGACAGTGACCTGCCCGCCGTTGCTGGAGCTGCCGCCGTTGCCGCCCACTTCGAAAGTAAGCTGGCTAATGCTGGGAATTAGCCAACTGGCCCAGGAATTATAATCGCTGGAAGGCACGGCCAGGCCGGTCGTAGAGGACCCGCCGACGCCGCCGCTGCCGCCGATACTCTGGGCCAGGATGCCGTAAGCGCTGGAACCCAGGGTGTAGATGGCGCCGCTATTGTTGACGGTGACCGCGCCGCCGTAGCTGCCGGTGCCGCCGTCGCCGCCCACGCTGACGGATTCATTGATATTAAGCCCCGAGGCGTTATTATTTTTATTTCCGGCCTGGGAAAGCCCCAGAATGATGCTGAAATCGTAGGCAGCCCCCCCGACGCCGCCGCTGCCCCCGATGCTCTGGGCCAGGATGCCGTAGGACTCGAATCCCTGAGTAACGATCTGCCCGGTATTGGTGACGTTTACCTCGCCGCCGTAGCTGCCGTCGCCGCCCTTGCCGCCGACGGCGACGCTGGCCGTGATATTGCTTGATGGCATTTTAAAACTGGTTAGATCGCCTGTGGTGGCCGCGGTGCTGGCATTTATGGTGTGACTGGCGCCGCCGGTGCCGCCCCCGCCGCCGACGCTCTGCGCGAAAATGCCGCATGACCCGGTGAATCCGTTGGTGGTGATATTGGCATAATTGTAAACGTCAACCTCGCCGCCATGGCCGGCCGCGTTGCCCGAGCCGCCCACCGTCACGGTCGGAGAAAGGTTGATGGAGGAATTATCAAGGAGGGCAACTTTGCCCAGGCTAAGAGTGGCCGCCGCCCCGCCGTTGCCGCCGCCGCCCCCGAGGCTCTGCGCCAGGATGCCATGGGCCATAGGGCCGCCGGTGGAGATGGCGCCGAGGTCAGCATAGCCCTCCTGCCCATTAGTCACCGTGACCGTATTGCCGTCGCCGCCTTTGCCTCCGGTCCCGCCCACCGTCACAGTGGGGTTGAACCCGGAACTTTTTCCCAATAACATACTGCCGGCAAAACCCCAGTTGCCGTTGCCGCCGATGCCGCCGACACTCTGGGCCTCGATCCCGATGGCTGCCCCGCCGGTGGTGGTGATGGCGCCGGTATTGGTCACGGTAACCGTGTTGCCGGCACTGCCGTCGCCGCCATCACCGCCGATGGTAATCTTGGGATTGAGGTTTACTGAGTTGGCGGGGGCGCCCGAGAGTGCAAACGTGGCGCTCACGCCGCCGTCCCCGCCGCCGCCGCTGATGCTTTGGGCCATGATGCCCAGGGAGTCGTAACGGCTGGTCTGGATGGCGTTCTCATTGGTGACCTCCACCGTTCCAGCCGCGCCCCCCGGACCGCCGCTGCCGCCGATGGCAATCGGGCAGTTCATACTGAATGAACCGGGTCCGCTAAAACTCAGGGACGCCGCCACGCTGCCGCCCCCGGCGCCGCCACCGCCGCCGAGGCTCTGGGCCAGGATGCCGTAAGCGTGGTCGCCCAAGGTGCTGATAAAGCTGCTGCCCTCTGTGGGGGCGAGATTATAGACCGTGACGTTGCCGCCGTCGCCGCCCGTACCGCCCGTACCGCCCATGCTCAACGCCAGGCTGACGGAAACCGGGACATCGGGCAGGCTGAAGCTGGCGGCGCCCGACCCGGCCCAGCCGCCGTGGCCGCCACCGCCACCAATGCTCTGAGCCAGGATGCCGTGGGCATCGACTCCCAGAGTTTCTGTGACGCCATTCTGGGTGGAGGTTGAACCGGTTTGAAGGGTGCCGGTATTATAGACCGTCACCGCCCCACCCGCGCCCCCCTGGGCAGCACTGCCTCCAAAAGAAAAACTGGTGGAAAGCAAAGGCGTGACATTGCCGGCGAAGCTGTAGCCGCCGTTGCCGCCGCCGCCCCCCACGCTTTCGGCGAAAATCCCCTGGGAGAGGTCTTTGCTGGTGGTGATGGCCCCGGCATTATAGACATAGACTTTCCCGCCGGCGCCGCCGGTTTCCCCGGCGCCGCCGAAGGCTATCGGCGCGCTCAATAGTCCCGTGGCGATGCTGTAGCCGCCGGCGCCGCCGCCCCCCCCAATGCTCTGGGCCAAAATGCCCTTGGCATCAAATCCGGTGGTGCTGATGGGGGTGGTGCAATAGGTAATAACGCCGGTAGGGGTCATGCCGACGTCTACTTCCCCGCCGTCGCCACCGCTGCCGCCGCTGCCGCCCGTGGACATCTGCAAGCCGGCGCCGGCGCTGATGGCGTAGCCGCCGTTGCCGCCGCCGCCGCCGATGCTCTCGGCGAGGATGCCGTGGGCGAAAGCGCCGGCAGTGGAGATACTGCTGCCGGTAGTAATTACGTTGACCTGGCCGCCGTCGCCGCCGTCGCCGCCGCTGCCGCCGATAGCGAAGCTGAGGCCGACCCCTGCCGTGACGGTGCCGCCGCCGTTGCCGCCGCCGCCCCCGACGCTCTGCGCCTGGATGCCGTGGGCGCCAAAACCCTGTGTGATGATTTGGGAGCCGTTATTGACCGTGACCTGCGTGTTCACATTATTGATCGTGGTGTAGCCATTGCCGCCACTGCCGGCGGCACCGCCCACGGAAAAGATGACGCCCGAGGCGGAATCGCCGGTGCCGCCGCCGCCCCCCACGCTTTGGGCGCAGATGGCGGTCGAACCAACACCTTGAGTGGTAATCGAGGAATTTGCGCCACCGGCAAAACTGCCCGTGTTGATGGTGACCTCGCCCCCGTCCGCGCCGTTAGTGGCATTGGCGGCATAGGTAATTACCTTGGTGCCTTCGCCGCTGCTGCCGCCGGCGCCCCCCAGGCTCTGGGCCATGATGCCGTAAGAATAGGTCCCGCTGGTTGCGATGCTGCCGCTTACGTCGACTTCCACGGCGCCGCCGGCGCCGCTACCGCCCGCACTGCCGGGATTATGGCCGGCGTTGCCGCCGGCGCCCCCGGCGCCTCCCCAACTTTGCGCCAAAATGCCATGAACATAACCACCGCTAATGGTGATGCTGCCGCTGCAGGTAACGGTAGCCGAAGCTCCGGCGCCCCCATTGCCCCCGTCGCCGCCGTATGATTCTCCACTGCCGGTGGCTTTGCCCCCAGTGCCGCCGGCGCCGGAGATACTCTGGGCCCAGATACCGTTTATATTGCAGATATTGGTAGAGAGATCGATATCCCCCTGGCAATTGACCTGCATGCCACCGCTGACGCCCCCGTTGCCCCCGCCGCCGCCATCGTCCGAACCTTCAGAGCCTGTCCCACCCGCGCCGGCAATACTTGCCGCCGAAATCCCGCCGGTGAGGGTGATTCCCGGGGCGACCTTGACGCTGACCAGGCTGCTGCCGCCGCCGATGCCGCCAATGCCGTTGTCCGATGTCCCTTCCTTGCCATTGTTACTGCCGCCGCTGCCGCCGCTACCGCCGGTACTGGCGGCATTGACCGCTAAGGCCAGCCCGGCAGTGTCGATGGTGGCGTTGCAGTTTACCGTCACCGCTCCGGCTTTTCCTCCGTTACCCCCATCACCGCCATTGCTTTGGGGTCCATTTTGGCCCTCGCCACCCTGCCCGCCGCTGCCCCCGTTAGACATGGCGTTGATGCCATAGGCGCCTAAATACACACCGGTATTAATGGCGGCGTTGTTGGTGACCGTGACGCTACCGCCCGCCCCCCCGGCTCCGCCCGTGCCGCCCCAGCCTTGGGTGCCGTGCGCGTCGGCCTCGCCGCCCGTGCCGCCCTCGCCCCCGAGGGATTGGCCGTAAATGCCGTAGGAGTCCCCGGTGGTAATGACGCCGTTGGTGGTGATATTAACGCTGCCCGCCGCGCCACCTTGTCCGCCGGTGCCGCCAGTGCACCATTCGTTTGCGGACGCTTCGCCGCCCGTGCCGCCCCCGCCACCGACGGATTGGCCGTAAATGCCGTAGGAGTTGCTCGTGCCAGTGGTGGTGATGGGACCATTATTGGTTATCTGGACAATGCCTCCGGCGCCTCCCGCGCCGCCAGTTCCACCGGTGACATGCCCGGAAGATTCTTTTTTGCCAACTCCCCCGGCCCCCCCGTAGCTGAAGCCGCCGATGCCAATGCCCGAAACCTGAATAGCCCCGCTGGTGCCGATAGTGACCCCAGTTACCACCCCGCTGCTGTTTACCGTCCCGCCGGCTCCCCCAGTGCCCCCGTCAGACTTGCCGGTACCGCCGGTCGTGTTGACATAAGCCCCGTAATTTTGGCCAAGGAGAGAGTAAGTCCCGCCAGTATAGGTTAGCGACAGGGCCTGGGAATTAGCGCCGGACCCGTCGGCGCCGGTATTCGTCAGGATTATGGATTTGTCGGTGCTCGATGAGCCGACGTTCGAGGTCAGGCTGTTGACGACGATATTGTAAATATTGGGGTAGCCTTCGCCAGCCGGGTCGATAGGGGCCGGCGGGTTCCCGGTGTAGGTGGCGGTGCCCCCGCTAATGACCGGGTCAGTGGTTGCGGCCAGACAGGACCCGGCCGGCCCAGGGACGACTCCGGTCAGAGTTGCCAGAATGAAGATCCAGACTAACGGCCAGTCAGGAAAGGTGGCGATAGATTTTCTTGGCCTCAGGTCTTTTTTTGACACAACCGCAGTCTCCGGATATCCACTCAATATGAATTAATCACCATTTGCAGGCCGAGTTCATCCATGAATCCAGGCAACCATGACCAAATAAAAATTTACTTCTATCCCGCCCAGTTCGGGGGCCCCAAGCCGGGGGCCGCGGGGGCCTGCCGAGCCCTGGCCAGGCCCTGGTAAACCGCCTCCAGCAAGGTCTGGTCCTGCACCGGCTTCTCCAGGAAACCCAAGGCCCCGGCCCGCAGGGCCTTTGCCCTCAGAGACCCGGAGCCGTGGGCCGTGAGGAAGATAACGGGCAGCCCGATCCCGGCCCGGGCCAGTTCTGCCTGGAGCTCCAGGCCGCTTAACCCCGGCAGGCGCATATCCAGAAGCAGGCAGCCCGGGCCCAGGTTCGGCGCCTGGGCCAGAAATTCCCGGGCGGAGCCGAAGCTCCGGGACGCCAGCCCCACCGACTTGAACAGTCTGGCCAGGGCGGCGCAGATCGCCGGGTCGTCATCGACGACGAAGATGGTGATTTCAGCCGGGTCCACGTTGCGATGGTATGATAAGAAAATAGGCCCTGTCAATTGGACCTTAGTCCTAGGGAAGCCCTAATCTTCGAACCGGGAATCGAAAACGGTATCTTAAGGAGGGTCAGTTGGTCTTCAGTTCCTGGGCCAGGCGCACCAGTTCGGCCAGGGACCGGCAGTTGAGCTTGCGCATGAGGTTGCCCCGGTGCACCTTGACGGTTTTTACCGCTGTGCCCAGCTCAAAGGCGATCTCCTTATTGAGCCTGCCCGTGGCCACCATTTGGAAAACCTGGCGTTCTCTAGGGGTAAGGGTGGCGAAAAGCTCCTGGAGGGCCTGTCTCCGGGCCTGAATCAGGCGAGCCTGCCGGTCCCTTTCCAGGGCCTGGGAAACCGCATCCAGGAGGGTCTGGTCCTCCACCGGCTTCTCCAGGAAATCCACCGCCCCGGCCTTCATGGCCTGGACACTTAGGGGTACGGAACCATGGGCCGTGAGGAAGATGATGGGCAGCCCGATCCCGGCCCGGGCCAGTTCTCCCTGGAGGTCAAGGCCGCTTAAACCCGGCAGGCGCATATCCAGAACCAGGCAACCCGGTCCCAGTTGGGGCGCCTGGTCCAGAAAATCCCGGGGCCCGGCGAAGCTCCGGGCGGGCAATCCCACCGACTTGAACAATCTGGCCAGGGCGGCGCAAATGGAGGGGTCGTCATCAACGATGAAAACAGTGCCTTTCTCCGGACTCATGGCGCTGGCTCTGCCGCGGCCGGCAGGCTGAGGTGGAAGGCAGCCCCTCCATTCCGGATGGGTTCGGCCCACAGACGGCCGTTGTGGGCCTCGACGATGGATTTGCTAACCGCCAATCCCATCCCCATCCCCTTGGCCTTGGTGGTAAAGAAAGGCTCGAACAGGCGGCTGAGGATTTCCGGAGACAATCCCGGGCCCGAGTCCTGGACCGTCAGCCCGGCCCCGCCATCGTCCTCCTTCCGGGTGGTAACCTGCACCGATCGGGCCTTGGCGGTGAGGTCTTTAGTGGCCTCCAGGCCGTTGGCCAGGAGATTGAGAACCACCTGCTCCAACTGAATGCGGTCGCCCCTAACCAGGGGAAGATCTCGGGCCAGATCGTGGATGAGGGAGACCTCGGCTGCGTCAAAATCGGCCTGCGCCAGGGCCACTATCTCCAGAGCCACTGCATTGAGGTCCACGGGAGCTTGGTCAATCTCTGATCTCTTGAGTAAATTCCGCAATCGGTGCATGATCTCCCCCGACCGCTTGCCGTCTTTGGCAATTTCCCGCAGCGCCCCTTCCACTTCCATGAAGTCTGGTATTTCCCGCAGTAGAAACCGCAAGGCTGCCTGGGCGTTAGTGACAATGGCGGTGAGCGGCTGGTTGAGTTCATGGGTCAGGGAAGAGGTGAGTTCCCCCACCGTGGCCACCCGGTTCACATGGGCCAACTCGTCCCGGCGCTGTCTGGCCTCGAGTTCAGCCCGGCGGCGCCTGGTGCGCTGAATCAGCAGGGCGGCGATCAGCAAGCTCTGGCAAGCCAGGAGTAAGATTACCCCTACTATCTTCCCGCCATGCTCCTCCCACAAGGTGTGCTCCCGGAAACGCACGATGCTGCCGGGCGGAAGCTGGCTTTCGGGGATACCCCAGCGCTTAAGCTGCCGCCAGTCGAACATGGGAGTACTGGAGACTGGGATGGGAGGCAGGGTCTCCAGCCTGGCCCCGTTCAAAATCCGGGCCGCCAGTTCCCCGGTTTTGCGAGCCACCTCTTCAAACCTGATGAGATAACCACCCACGATGCCGTCTCCCAACACGTTTTCCCACAGGCTGTAGACCGGGACTTTGGCGGCCTGGGCCACCATCGCCACCCCATCCCGAGGGATCGTCGGGTTCCCCTGGTTGTCACGGGTAATCGTTAAACAGATGACCACCGTGTCTTGGGGAAGTTCGGCAATTTTCTTCCCCAGGTCTTTGAAAGAAAAGTCGTCGAGATAGGCGATCTCCGCGTTGATGGCATGAGCTTTTTGGAGAACTTTAGCCAAGTGCAAGATTTTACGGTCAAGTGCGCCGGAACCGGCCACGAATACTATCCGGCGGGTTCCCGGATGCAGGTTGAGGACCAATGGTAGGTTATCCCAGGCTAAAATATTCATAACGGTGCCGGTAACCGCAGGATTCATCGGGACATTTTGGTGATCCCCCGCCAGTTGGCCGCAGATCACCACCGGGACCCCGGGCAGGATACTCTTTCCATGAGAAAGGAAAAACTCAATGGCCGCGGGAAATACCGGAATTACCACGTCCACCGGGGGCCGACCCTGGCCGTATTTCCGCTTGAGGAGGTCCTGGATGAGATCCTGATAACCGGGATTGCCGAATCTTACCAGGTCCAGGTATTCGTTATCCCATTCCACCGGGAGGCCGCCGGCGGCCCGCCATCCGGCCTTGAGCCCCCGGTCAATTTCCAGATAGCCGGGCGTCAGGATTGAGTGGAAAGAATGGAGCACCAGGACGCGCTTGGGCCGGTCCGCTTCCCCGGCTCCAGCCGGGTAGGGCAGCGCTAAAACTGCCAAAAAATATATAAGGAGAACTTTGGTGAAAATAGAGGGAGACGCCCTTTTAAGGGAAAAGATTTTAAGATTGTTTTGTGAATTTCTATTAGCACGACCAGAACATTTTGGCTAATAAAAAAAGCCCAGATAGGTTGGCGCGGACGCGCTCCGCTTCCTGGGCCAGTTGGTGGAGCACTTCCTCTTTCACCGGTTTGCAGAAATAATCCTAGCCGCCCAGGCGCACCGTTTGGGCGGCGCAGGTCCCAACTCAGCATCTAGATGGATAATTTAGGCAGGGTTATGGCTGGGGACAGAGGACCACCCACCATTTTATTTATCAGTCTGACCTTTCTGCGACATAACCTGAAGCCATAGGACTATGAGAACTTAACTGTCCTTCAACATAGCTTGCCATCCGGGAGACTTATCGTTTGATGGGCGAAAATTGAAGGTATTTTCTGGTTATAAAAGCTTTTTGGCGGAGTGATAAGTTTCTCAGGATAGCAGTTATATGCAACTTATCCCTCACCATGCAAGATCCCCCGCTCCCCAACGAGACCAGGGAAAGAGGGCAATAGGGTTAAAGTTTAATTACAGTTATATTAAATTCATTACCATTTAAGTTTCAGTCCGATATTCACTCCCATGTTGGTGCTCTTGTCCCGGCCTACTTCGGCGGTGTAACCGACGTTGGCCACGAGGTTTTTGGTGATTTTAGCTGGAACATCAAGACTGATTAGGGCGAAGTCCTGACCAATCCTGTCGGTCTGGAAGTTTATGGTGCTGCCGCCTGCGGCCAAGCTGGCATTGAGGCCTCGGGTGTTGTCCGAGAACTCATGCTGCCAGGTCACCGAGAGTTGCGGCTTCACGGGGACATTGCCGAGCTTAGCTTTGTAAGATGCCCGGGCCCCGAGGCCGGATTGCACTGAATCCGCACTCTGACTCCCGACCTTGAGGCTCAGGGCGCCGGCATTGCTTTCGGTGAAACCCCCAACCGTCTGCGTGACATATTGCAGGGAGAGCACAGGGCCAACCACAGCATTGCCGATTTTGGCGTCATAACCGGTCTCCGCTCCTATCTGGAACTGGTTGCCGCTGGTGCTGGCCTGGGCGGTGCGGTTGATCGTGCCAAAGACCACGTTTCTGGTCATATCGTAGCCACTATAGGTATATCCCACAGCTGCGTTGGCATAGAAACCTTGGTGGAAGAAGGCGCCGTAGGCGTTAACGGGAATCACGTTGGCGTTGAGATCGCCGCCGGAGCCGCCACTGCTGCCCAGGGTCTTGCTGTAGCCGGTGTTCACGCCCACCAGCAGATTGTCCAGCACCCAGTATTCTGCTCCCAGGGTGAAGCCGAAGTTCTTGTAACGGTAGCCCACCATGTTGGCGGTGGCACTCGTGTTGCCCCAGTTAGCCATAGGTTCGAGGTAAACCCCCCAGCGCTGCTCCACCCCATGGTTGATCATCCGGGTGCCGGCATCCGAGATGGTCATGTTGCTGGCCGCCAGCATCATCTTAGTGTTGCTTTCATAACCGAAGTTAACGTTCCTCATGAACCCGCCGCCGCCGGCGCTGACCGACTCGCTGCCGAGTTCACCTTCCCAGCGTTCCCGGGCCAGGCGGTTCTGCAGGTATTGGAACTGCAGATGGGTGATGGGCATGCTCATGCTCGCCAGGGCCGCGTATTTTCCCGGAGAGATTTCATTGTAGGCCGCCCGCACGCCCGAATCGGTGGTCAGGGCGTTGATGGCGTCAAGGGCCGTCAGCATATCACCGCCGGTCGTTGAGGGCGCCAAGGAGTTCAAGGTATTACCCACGGACCGCTGATTGCGGGACAGGGCCAGATCCGGCGGGGTGTAATTGCCCACTGCTTTCAGATCAGCAGTGGTCGGAGTATACAGTGCCTGCCAGAACAGGGTCCGGCTGCTGCCCACCCGGGTGTTGTCTATGCCGGTGAAGGCTCCCGAAACGGTTCCGCCGCCGGTGGTCTGGATGACATTGAACTCCGTGTTCGTTGAAGGGAGATAGCCGCCCAACAGTCTCGGCGACAACGTCCCGTTGAGGACGGCGCCGCCCGCCGCAGTAGTGACGATCTTGTCGTAATTACTGGCCGAGGCGATTTCCACCACCTGGGTGTTACCAGCACCGGGAGTATAGGTGCCCACCGTCAAGGTGCCGGGGGAATTCCCGGGGTTGACGATGCCATTGCTGGTGAAGTTACCGCTGATGGTCCCGCTTCCCATCAGGGTGCCGTTGTTGATCACGTCACCGATCACGGTGCCGTTCACGGTCGTGGTGCCGCCGCCGTTGCCGATCACGGTGCCGGTCAGTCTGCTGCCACTGCCGATATTAAAGGTCCCATTGTGGGTCATGGTATTCCCAGCCCCAAGATTCAGATGGAGACCCGAGGCAAGAGTGATAGTGGACCCCGCGCCGGCAGTCATATTGGCACCACCGGTGGGAGCGAAGGCGCCGCCGGTATAGTTGAAAGTGCCATTGGCGCCAAGGTCTAATTTGCCGTTATAGGTACCGGCGCTCAGGTTCAGGACGCCGCCGGTGACGGTGCTGTCGTTGAGGTAGGTAGCCTCGGTGCCGCTCATATTCACGATGCCGCCGGTGATAGTGTTGGTGCCACCTGCTCTGCCATGGTTTACGGCGCTGTTCATGTTCAGGATGCCGCCCGACACTACGTTGTCTCCGGTGTAGTTGGCGGCACCTTGCAGGTTCAGGGTGCCGCCCTTCACCGTCGAGGTTGCAACGTAGTTTACGTTGTTCCCCGTCAGGTTCAGGGTGCCACCGGTTACGCAGATCCCCGTACCGGCAACGGCAGAGCAGGTAAGATCACCCGAGAGGATGTCATTGCCGGCGCCACTGTGGGTGAGGAGAAAGCCAGACAGGTTCATATCTGAAGTGAGTTTCAGGTTCGTGCCAACCGGGCCGCCCATGTTAAAGTCGCTGTCGATCATCACGGGGATGTTGATGGTAATGACTGGGGCGCTGGCGCCGATGGTGCCACCCTTGATTATCAACTCAGCCCCGTCAGTGGGATTAAAGGCCTTGTTGTTGCCAGCCAGCAGCGTTCCAGAGTTAAGCGTGGTAATCCCGGTATAGGTGTTGGCCCCGGACAGGGTCAGACTGCCGCCCCCCGTGTTGTCGATACTGAGCCCGCCGTTGCTGATGCTCCCTGACAGGTTGGTATCGCCAGGATTGGTAACTGTGATGGTGCGGGTGGCGCCCCCCAGATCGACGGCACCAACGAGAGTGAAGTTATTAGTGCCTCCCAAGGCAAAATCGCCGCTCACCTTGAGGTCGTTCCCCAAAGTATGTGAGCCACCGCTGGCTTGCAGGGTGCCGCTGTTGATATTCAGGGCGCCGCCGCCCGGGGCAGAGTCTGAACTGACAGCCAGGGTGCCGCCACTCTGAGTGAAGATACCGCCCGGGTTTACGACAATGCTCCCGGCGGTCAGAGTGCCTGTGTTTGTAAATTTATTGTCCACGCTCAGACTGCCGGCTTTCAGGGTGCCGTTTTGATAAAAATAACGATATGAGCCCTGAACCGGTTCGCCAGTCGCCGTTATGGAGCCATAATTATAAATAGTATTTTGGCTGCCTCCCACCAGGTAAATCGGGGTGGTGCCGTCCGTCGCCCCGAGGATGCTGCCGGTGCCGTAATTGGTGATGGTGATGGCTCCCGCCCCGTACTGACCACTGCTCACGGCTACGATGCCGTGGGCCAGCGTGCCGGTTAACGCGATTGCGCCTTCGTTGCTGATGGTTACCGAACCGCCGGAGCCTTGACCCCCGGCGCTTTGAGCAAAAATGCCATGCGCATAAGTGCCGCTGGTGCTAATCGTCCCGGTGTTATCGATGCTGATAGCGCCGCCGGAGCCCTGCCCCCCGGCGCTGCCGGCATTGCCCCCTGAGACATCAAGGCCGCCGCCCCCCCCCAGGCTTTGAGCCACCAAGCCGATGGCGGCCCCCCCACTGGTCCTCAGGGTCCCGGTCGTTGTGACGTTTATTGCCCCGCCATCACCCTGATTGGTGCCGTCCCCTGCCGGCATGGTGGTCTGGAGGGAGTTGAGAGATCCCGGTATATAATTCAAGGCCAGACCGCCGCCGCCGCCGATGCTCTGGGCCATAATGCCATAGGCACCAATTGCGCTGGTGGTGATGTCGCTCTGGCTTACCACGGACGCCTGACCGCCGTTTCCTGAGGCCGAGTTAGAGCCGCTTATGGTCACGCTGCTCTTTCCCAAGGCGTCATTGCTGCCCACGCCGCCACCGCCGCCAATGCTTTGGGCCAGGATGCCGATGGCGTTCACCCCGGTTGTGCTGATAGCGTTTGCCTGGCTGGGCTTGCCCGTTTGATTCTGGACCAAGACCGTACCGCCGTCGCCGCTGCTGTTTTGCCCGCCGATGGCAAGGGTCCCGTTTCCGGCCTGGAAGCCGTCGCTGTCGATGCTGATCCAACTGACGCCGCCGCCGCCCCCGATGCTCTGGGCCAGGATGCCTGCCGCCCGTTCACCGCTGGTGGTGATGCCAGCTTGCCCTGCATTAACGGTCACATTGTTGCCGCTGCCGCTGGCCCCGTTACTGGCCCCCACGTTGAGGAAGCCTGGCATCTCGCTGGTCATCTGTCCGCGCACGGAAAAACCACCGTTGCCGCCGCCGGCCCCGATGCTCTGGGCTATTATGCCAGGCGAGTCCTGGCCCTTCGTGACAATCCAGCTGCTGCTGGTCACCTGCACCTGGTCGGCATTGCCCCCGCCGCCGCCGTTGCCGCCGGTCCCCGCCAGCAGGCTGGTTATCGAGGTAGTCACAGCACTGGCGATGGAATAGGCGCCAAAGCCGTAACCGATCCCAAAATTGCCGTTGCCGCCGCCACCGCCGATGCTTTGGGCCTGAATCCCGGGGGCCACGTCGCCGGCGGTGCTGATGCTCGCCCCTTGATCCGCCACGGTCACCTTGCCGGCGATGTTGCCGAAACCGCCCTCCCCTCCCATGGCCAGCGATAGCTGACCGGGCCCATTGATGTTCAGCCCGCCGGCCACACTAAACCCGCCGTTGCCGCCGCCACCGCCGATGCTTTGGGCCTGAATCCCGGGAGACAGATAGCCTTGGGTGGCCAGGGTGTTGCCGGGGTTGGTAATATTTACGGTGACGTCGCCGCCGGCCCCGCCGCTGCCGCCGCTGCCGCCGATGCTTAAACTGCACCCCATGGAATTGGGACCCGAGTCGCTGCTCGGCGTAATCATCAGGTTGCCGGCCACCGCGAAACCGCCGTCGCCACCCCCGCCTCCCAGGCTTTGGCCCACGATGGCTGCCGCTTTGTCGCCTACCGTGGTGATCCCTGCCCCGCTGTGGGTCAGGCAGACGCTCCCGGCTTGGCCGCCGCTGCCGCCGTCACCGCTCGCGTCAAGCGCCCCGCCGATTCTTCCACTGATGGCCTGATTGCCTTGAAAATTCACATCGCCGGCCACGCTGAAGCCGCCATCGCCACCCCCGCCGCCGATGCTTTGGGCCGCCAGACCTGGGGATTTGTAGCCCCAGACATTACCTTGGGAATCGACGAAACCCGTGTTGATGCTGCCGGCATTGCTGACCGTGACGTTGCTGGCTGCTCCACCCGTGCCGCCACTGCCGCCTACGCTGATGGACATCTCGCCGTTGAAGTTTTTGGTGTTGGCGCCATTCAGGTCACCAGCGATGCTGAAGCCCCCATGGCCGCCGCCTCCGGCCACGCTCTGGGCCAGGATGCCCGGACTGATATCGAATCCGGTGGTTATGATGGCCCCGGTGCTGGTAACGCTCACCGCCCCCGAGGTGTTGCCATCGCCCCCATTGCCGCCCAGAGAAAAGGTGCAATCGGCGCTGACATCTGCTTGGCCCAAAACCGCGTTGAAATCGCCGGCGATGCTGAAGCCGCCGGCCCCGCCGCCGCCGCCGATGCTTTGCGCCAGAATGCCCGGAGACCAGAGGCTCGGCATACCAGGCGTCAAAGCATTGGGGTCAAAGGTGTTAATGACGCTGCTGCTGGTGACCGTTACCGCATCGGCTTGGCCACCGCTGCCGCCGTTGCCGCCCAGGCTGACGCTGGCCGACACCCCCAAGTTACTTCTGCTGAGAGCGGCATTGAGGCTGATGCTGGCGCCGCCGCTGCCGCCACCCCCGCCGACGCTTTGCGCCAGGATGCCACAAGCATCGCTGGTTTGGATTGCGTCCCCGCTGGCATCAACGCTCACTTTCCCGGCCTGGCCGCCGTTCCCGCCGTTGCCGCCCAGGGCCGCACTGACCCCGGTAATGCGCATCTTGGAAATTTGGCCGCTGATATCGGCGCTCACCGCCCTGCCGCCGTCCCCGCCTCCCCCACCGATGCTCTGGGCCAAAATGCCATAGGCCATGAAGCCCTGCGTAGAAATGTCGCTGACGGTGGTCACCGCCACGTCCGCGGCTTGCCCGCCCGCCCCGCCGGAACCGCCCAGGGCCAGGCTGGTGCTCGGCAGCCAGCCATTGTCGTTGCTGATGGCCAGGGAATAACTGTCGCCGCCTTTGCCGCCGCCGGCCCCGATGCTCTGGGCCGCGATGCCGGCCGCCTCATATCCCCTGGTAACGATGTTTTTACTTGTCTGGCCTGGTGCGAGGATATCGTTTACCGTCACCAGACCGCCATTGCCGCCGCCCGCTCCATCAGTGCCGGAGGCCCCCAGTTTTAACGTGCCCGTGCCGCTGCTGTACGAGACTCTGCCGCTGATTTCCATACTGCCTTTGCCGCCGCCGCCACCCACGCTCTGAACCAGGATGCCATCGGACATGCTGCCACCGGTATTGATAGAGCTGTAGTTTTCTAGAAAGGCGGTGCCCCCATTGCCGCCGCCCCCGCCAATGCTGCCCAGATGCAAGAGGGGCACATCGGATGAGCCGCGAGACATGGCATTGCTGCCCGAGCCGACCACATTCAGGCTGAAATTAGCGTTACCGCCGCCCCCGCCCACACTCTGAACGAAGATGCCGTTGGCCGAGTCGCCCATTGTGGATATGGCGTCACCGTGCGAGTAAACGGTCGAATCTTTGCCGTCCCCGCCGCTGCCGCCGTTACCGCCGATGGCCAGATTCATGTCGAACGTCATGTTAGTAGTTGAGCCCGGGTCAATGTTGCCGGCCGCGCCAAAGCCGGCGTTGCCGCCGCCACCGCCCACACTCTGGGCCAGCAGGCCGGTTGACTGCCCACCGAGGGTGATGATGGTACCGGTATTGGTGACGCTCACCGAGTTCCCCTGGCCGCCGCTGCCGCCGGAACCGCCCACGTCTACTGAAGCTGAGAAGGTTTGCTTGTTAAAGGTCAGGTTGGCACTGAAGCCGCCATTGCCGCCGCCGCCGCCCACGCTCTGGGCCAGCACGCCGGTTGACTGCTCACCCAGGGTGGTAACCTGGCCGCTGTTGGTCAGGCCCACCTGGCCGCCGTCCCCGCCACTGCCGCCATAACCGCCCACCATGGCCGAGAGGGTTGCGCCTTTGGATGAGTTTGGGTCAAAATTGCAGATGCCGGCTGCACCAAAGCCGCCATTGCCGCCGCCTCCGCCCACGCTCTGGGCCATTACGCCGGTTGCCTGCCCGCCCCGGGTGGTAACCTGGCCACTGTTGGCCAGGATCACCTGGCCGCCATCCCCGCCGCTGCCGCCGGAGCCCCCGGCACCTCCGCCCACGGTCACCTGGTATGTGGAACCTGCGATAACGCTGGCCCCGGCCGCCACGGCAAAACCACCGTTGCCGCCCCCCCCGCCCACACTCTGGCCGACGAGGCCGTCAGCTCCTATCCCCTGGGTGGAGATGGTTCCGCTGCTGGTGCAATTGACGTCGCCGCCGGTCCCGCCGCTGCCGCCGCTGCCCCCGACACTGACAGCCGCAACGCCGGTAACATCGTTAGACCCGAAGGCCAGGGAGCCGGTCACGGCAAAACCGCCGTTGCCACCGCCCCCGCCCACGCTCTGGGCCAGCACCCCAGAGGCCAGGTTCCCGGTGGTGGTGACGCTGTCGGCGAGGCTAACCGTTACCTGCGAGCCGGACCCACCGCTGCCTCCTGTGCCGCCCAGGCTGACTCCCGCTGTCGCTCCGGCTGGCGTACCGCTGAAGGATAAGGCGCCGGCCACTGAAAAACCACCGTTGCCGCCGCCACCACCCACGCTCTGGGCCAGAATCCCAACCGAACCAAGGCCGCCAGTGGTAACGGTTGAGCCTTCGGATGCAGACAGCGACACCTGGCCGCCGTTCCCCCCTGAACCGCCGGAGCCCCCCAAACTGACCGCGGCGTTGATGGTTGCCCCGGATCCAGAGGGAGGGCTCACCGTCATGGATCCGGCCACCGAAAAGCCGCCGTTGCCACCGCCGCCACCCACGCTCTGCAGCAGAATGCCAGCAGCGGCGTCGCCTTCGGTAGTGATGGTGCGGTTCAATTCAGCGCTGACATTCCCGCCGTTACCGCCAAGGCCCCCTGACCCTCCCAGGCTCACCGCCGCCGAACCTTCTACGCCCAGAGATCCGGCCACGGAAAAACCGGCATCGCCGCCGCCACCGCCCACACTCTGGGCCAAAATCCCGCAGGACTTCGATCCTGTGGTGGTAATGGGTGCACCGATGCCTGTGTCTTGCAGGGTAACGGCGTAGCCCGAGCCGCCATCACCGCCGGAACCGCCAATATTGACCGCCGCCCCGGCGAGGGTGGCATTGCCACTGATGCTGAACCCGCCGTGCCCGCCGCCGCCTCCCACGCTCTGCAGAAAGAGGCCATGGGATTGCTCCCCCGCAGTCTGAATCGCGCTGTTCAAAGTGTTTAAGCTGGTGTCGGTAAAGGTTACGGCGCCAGCAGCGCCCCCGGAGCCGGCGCTGCCTCCGAGGCTGATTGCCGCACTCACCGGGCCATTGCTGACCGCGGCACTGAAACCGCCACTGCCGCCACCCCCGCCCACGCTCTGGGCAAAGACGCCGTGGGATTGGTAATTACCCGTGGTGAGAATGGTCGTGTCGGCGTAGTTGACGGTGACTTCCCCGCCGTAGCCGCCGTTGCCGCCCGAGCCCCCCAGGCTCAAAGCCAAGACGCCGTAGGCATCCACCGCGACGCTAAAACCGCCACTGCCGCCACCCCCGCCCACGCTCTGGGCGTTGATGCCGTCGGACATCAGGCCGCTGGTTTGCATCGATGAACCGGTTACATCCACCGTCACGGGGCCGGCCCAGCCGCCTTGCCCGCCGGATTGACCGATGGCGACGCTGAGGCCGGCGCCACCCGCCACGGCGCTGCCGCCCTTGCCACCGCCGCCCCCCAGACTCTGGGCATAAATGGCGCTGGCATTGAGGCCGGAAGTTTCTAAGGTTGAATTTGAATTCTGCACCGTGACCGGCGCCGCATTGCCCCCGTTGCTGCTGCTGCCGCCTATGGTGATGCTGGCGCCCACCGCCATGGCCCCGCTGCCGCCGCCCCCACCCACGCTCTGGGCAAGAATGGCGCTGTCGGTGGTGCTGATTTGACCGGAATTGACCACAGTGACGCTGCCGCCGTCACCCCCGGAGCTGTCCCTGCCGCCGATAGCGGTGAGTGCACCCACCACGGGATTTGAGCTGCCGCCGCCCCCGCCCATGCTCTGGGCATAAATGCCATAAGAAAAAGCGCCCTGGGCCTCAAGACAGTTCTCATTGTTCACCGTGACGGTGCCGCCATTGCCCGCGGCGCTGCCGGAACCGCCCAGGGCGACGAGCCCCGTTGCACTCCCGGCCGAACCGCCGCCACCTCCCACGCTCTGGGCCCGGATGGCATCCGCACCTTGCCCGGAGGTGGAAATCATCACGTCACTGCCTGTTGTGGTGACGGCCACCGTCCCGCCGTCACCGCAGTTCATGGTATTGCCGCCGTACCCGAAGGCCCCGTCCCCGGAGCCGCCACTGCCGCCGTAGCCGCCCACGCTCTGACCGAATAGGGCGTAGCTGGAATTTCCAGTAGTGCTGACCGAAGCTGAATTTGTAATGCTCACACTGCCGCCGCCGCCCGACTTGCTGCCGGACCCACCGCCGCCAAAGATTCCCCCGCCGGACCCACCACTGCCGCCGTTCCCTCCAAGGCTTTGGGCTGCGATGCCCCAGTTGTTGTCGCCGGACGTGCTGATATTGGCGCCGGACTGGTTCGTGATGGCCACTGTCCCCCCGTTGCCGGCAGCACCCCCATTGCCTCCTTGACCGCCGGCCCCGTAGCCGTCGCCGCCGCTGCCCCCTTGACCGCCCTGGCTGACCCCCCAGACGCCGACTCCGGGGTAAGCAGTGGGAACGTTATCAGGAGGGATTGAGTAGACGTAGCTGCCGCTGGAGGTAATCTGGAAGCTGTTCACAACTGTGACGGAACCGGCGTCCCCGCCTTGGCCGCCACCACCGCCGATGGCGTAAATCAATCCCCCGCCGGTGCCGCCGTCGCCGCCTTGCCCCCCCGTGCTCTGTCCCCAAAAGCCGGGACCGCTGGCCTGGATGCTGCCCTGAGTCCAGGGATGGATGATGGGCGGAGAAGCCCAGTTGACTGTCGGACCGGTGCCGCCGCCCCCGCCGTCGCCTCCCTGGCCCCATAACACATACGTGTTAAAGCCGCCGTTTGACCCCGGTTGACCAGCGGCCCAAGAACATAGACCATACGTATAGATGTCGGCCCCGGCCGGCCGAAGGGTCAGGCTGATTATCACCAACATCAGGGCAAGGGGTAGAAACCAAACTTTTGGGCCGCTTCCGGTTAATTCAGTCCTGCAGATTATCTGTTGTGAAATCGCCTTCAGGCGGGAGAACAAGCCAATAGCAATGAAGACCAACCTATAAAACGCCAGTGGCCCTGACGGCCATCTTAACTTAAGGATTGGTGCAACTTTTTCAGTTTGTTTCTTAATGATGCTGGAGAGAATGCCGCTGAAGACTGATGACGCAAGAATGACTAGATATTTTCTCATTCCGGCAACCTTGCTGCCTTAACCCGATGGCTTTAGACCGATGGCTTTGCGTCTTCCCCTTTCGAAGGAGTTTGCCGTTTCCGGTAGCTTTATCTTGTTTGTTATCTATCGGCATTTTTAACGATTGGATAAATATGTTTATGAATATTCTGAGAGACCTTCTTCTCAAGGGCCCAGGCTAACCTCTGGCTCACCAAGATGGCAGAGATAGCAGAATGATCGTTGGAAGACTTGCCTTCCCCGGAAAATTCTTGCTATCCTGGAGCTCAGAGACCAGAATAGAAAACACTGTTTATGAAGCAAATTTTTAGAAAGATTCATGAGATTCGCAGTAATAGATTGCGGGAGGGCTGATGAAGAAACTTTTGGCAGCGGCGTCCCTAACCATGTTGAGCCTGGTTTTGACAATTGGCCTGCAGGGCTGCCAGCCGACTGCCGGGCCCGACACGTCTGCGGAAAAACCCCTGTCCCCGGCAACTTTGGAACACTTCAAGCAGGCGCAAAATTATTTACAAGAAAGAAAGCTGACTGAAGCTCTGGCAGAACTTCAGCAAGTGACCAAACAGGCCCCCGAATCCCCTGTAGCCCACCTCTGGCTGGGGAAAGTCTATCTGTTCCAGATGAACTTTCCCAAGTCGGAGGCAGAGTTCAAAAAAGTGCTGGCCCTGGACCCCAAGAATTACGTAGCCATGATCCTGCTGGGGCGGCTTTACTCTTACGAGCCCAAAAAGTTGGACTTAGCAGTGGACTACTTGAAACAGGGGTTGGCGCTGTCCCCGGACAACGTGGAGGGTCACTTCGACCTGGGGCGGGTTTATGCCCTTAAGGGTGACCGCCGCAAGGCCATCGACTCCTTCAATTTTGTTTTTTTCAAAGAAAGAGATTTCGGGCTCTACCACTATGAGGTGGCTCGTATTTTGGAGGCATGGGGGGAAAAGGCCGAGGCCTTACGGCAATACCAGCGTGCTCTCTTGTTTAATCCGACCTTGACAGCGGCACAAGAAGCAGTGCGACGCTTAGAGAGTAGGGCTCAGACTCAACCTCCCGCCGACACCCAAAAGGAGTCACCACAGAAGCATTCATCCGGCTCCGGGATTCGCAAGCAGTCAAAACATTGAGATGAATTCGCTTGTTTTTGGCGGCCAACCCCAAGTCTCATTATCCTGAAAAGCAGTTCCTTCTCCTGAATTGCATTTTCGTTCCCAAAGGTCCTCTGGCTGATTAGTCTGGTATCTCTGTCACCAAAGATATCAGTGGCGCCATTGAGTTGCGCGGGAAAATCTCACCCCTACGCCCTCATAGTCTCGGAACCACACCTCTATGCTCATCTGGCCTCTATCGGCCGGCCGGAAACTCTAAATTCTCAAAAATGCGAAGTGCTTGCCAACCCAAAAACTTATCCGCGGTCCAGCAAAAATTAAACCTATGACCTTCATATACTTCAGGGGCAGTTGTGGGGGGGGAAGATTTCAAGGGCCGCGCTGACGGTACACGATCTCGCAGGGTGGAAAGAGCGACATCCATAAGGTCGAAAAGAGTCGATTTGTTCTGGATATGGAAGGTCTATTGGCTCATTGATAAGTTAGGAATCATAGCAGTAATCTTCTATTCAGCTCTCCCCGTGTAAAATAAGCCCAGACCAGAAGTAGGGATGCGGTTCTTTAGTCCGCACCGCCTGGCGGGCCGCCTTTAAAGACTCGATCTTGGATTTCCCCTCCTTCAGGGCTTTATAAAAGGTCACGTAAAATTTCATGGATTCATCCACCGGGATATTCCACAGGGATACCATGACGCTGCGGGCTCCCGCCTGCTGGAAGGCCCGGGCGAAGTTCAGCACCCCCTCCCCCTGCATCACCTGGCCGACCCCGGTCATGCACGCTGCCAGGGTCACCAAGTCGGCATCCAGTTTCAGCCGCAAGACCTCGCTGAAGGTGAGAAAGCCGTTGTCGGGTGGCTTGTTTTCCACCTGGGTCAACACCAGGGTCGGCTCCTGCACCCTCGCCAGGTTGTCCGCCAAAAAACCGTGGGTGCCGAAAAAGAGGTAGCGGTACTGCCCCAAGGGGGTGTGGCGCACTTGGGTCTCGGTGGCCTGCACGTCCAGGAGGACTTCCGGGGGCCGCACCGCCTCCCCAAACAGAGCCGCCAGATCCTCCACCGTCTTCCGGGTCTCGGGCAGAGGCGGAAATATGAGCCGGCCCCCGTGAGCGCCGGTCGCCGCCATGGTTAGGGCCTTCTCCGGCCCGGCGTGTTTAAGCTCCCCCGCCTGCCCCTGATGGGCCTCATAGGCTAAGTAACGGGAACTACTCTTATCATAGATGCAATCGCCAAGGGCAAAGAGAGGCTGGGAGGCTCGGGATTTGCCCAAAAGCCGGTTCAGGGCCAGGATAGCGGCTGACTGGGAGTAGGTAACCGGCCAGCAGTCCGCCACCAGGACGCTCTTATCCCACCCCGGTCCCGCCTGCACCACCAGCGCCTCAAAGGGGAAGGCCCCCAGCACCCCATCCGGCACGATGATCAGGCGGGTTCCCGGGGCCACGCCGGACAGGGCCGGCGCCAGGAGTTCCCCATACAGGTGAGACGCGTCGCTGATAGAAAATCGCGCCAAATCTTCCCGCCGCAAGACGCTCTGCCGGAACGGGGCCAGCATTGCGCCCAGACGCTTCTCCAACGCCTCTTGCCCCAGGGGAATACGGAAAACCTGGGTCTTGCCCCCGGGCTCCACCCGAAAGAGATAACTCTCCTTATCACCCAAGGCATATTCCAAGATCACCTCTCCCGGTTTCAGCGGCAACTCCTGGGCCTTATAGGGTTGCGGATAAGCCAGGGCGGCATACCGAGGGACCCGGCGGCGCAACTCCTCTACGAACTGCTGCCGTTCTTTTTGCAATGCCTCTACTCTAAGGTTGAATTCCTCCGCGGGTTGTTCTTTTCGATCCCAACCTTTGCCTCGTTCCTCCAAGCGCTCCGACCTCTGGGCTTCCAGAGCCGCCAGGCGTTCCTGGAGGCTCTTTTCCCTGGCCGCCAAATCCGGGGGTAATTGGGGGCTCAACCTGACCGCTCCGGCCGCCATCGCCTCCAACAGCGCTCGGGCCTTGATAGACTCGGCAAAGTAAAAGGCTGCGGCCCCGGGGTCCTGCCCGTAAGCTCTTAAGGCCGGAGGGTCGGACCCGCCTTTTTGGGCCATCTCTGCCAAAACCTTCACCATGCCCTGATAGGCCCGAGAATAGCCGCCCAGAAGCCCGGATTCAAAAAAGCTGATGCGTTCTCCCGAGGTCCGGCCCCGCAACCCTTCAATGGTCTTAATGGCCTCCATGAATGCGCCAAACGCCTCCCTCCGTTGTCCCAGTCCCTGAAGCGCCAGCCCCTTTTGTGTATAATACAACGCCTGGTATTGAGGTCGGTTCCACGCCTTGGGAGCGTGAGAAGTTAAGGTGTCCAGGGCGGATTCATATTGTCCTTTAGCCAGGTAAAGTTCTACCATGCCGAAATCGCCCTTCACCCGTAAGGCCCGGCGGAAACAAGATTCCGCCTGGCCATAATCTTTTTGGCGCAGATAGAGATATCCCAGAAGGGTAAGACTTCCGGCGGTGCGAAAGTCATTTAGTCCGAACGCCTGTTCTCTAATCTGGGCGGCGCGCTGGGCCAGAGGCAGGGCCTGGTCATAGAGGCCCATCTGAGCATAAAGGGCTGCCAGGTTATGCAGGGCGGTCGCGGTCTGCCGGTGTTCCGGCCCTAAGGCCTGTTCGCTGATCCGTAGGGCCTGCTGAGTCAGTGGCAAGGCCTGGTCATTGGCTCCCATTTGCCCATAAAGGAAGCCCAGGAGCATCAGGCTCTGGGCGGTTTGGGGGTTATCCTGCCCCAGGACCTTCTCCCTGATCCTTAAGGACCGCTGGGCCAGGGGCAGGGCTTTGTCAAAGAAACCCAGGAGGGCATAAGCCCTCGCCAAACGGGCCATGCTGGCCGCGGTGAGGGGGTGTTCCGGTCCCAGGGCCTTCTCCCGGAGCTGCAGGGCCTGTTCGTACAAGGGTAATGCCTTATAATTGTTCCTCTGGGCCTCAAAAGCCCTGGCCCTTTGCATCAATTCCCTGGCTTCGGGCACATCTCCGGGTTGTCCCGGACTCGAGTCGTCCTCAGACAGAGTGGAGGAATGAGATTGCGGCCCCATTTTTCCAGCCCACCCGGGGGTGGCCGTCAGGGCGGCGATCAGGACCCAAAGACAGGCAGCGGTGAGTTTATGCATAAGAGCCTCTCAGCGTCATCTAACAGGATAAATCCTTTATCAGGATCAGGGCTGAACTCCTTTAATTGCTTGGGCCCGAACGCAGGCCTTCAAATCCTTCAGGGCTGCGTCTTCCGGCCTCTTTTGCAGCATGTTATCCACCATCTCAGCCATTTCCGGAAACTGCTTATACTCGGCCAGGACGCTGTAAAAATACAATTCCGGGGTAACATCGTCGGATGCGGCGCTTTTCTTTAAGTCCCGATAGACTTTCTCGGCTGCCTTGATTTTTCTCTGCGCCTCACTGGAGAATGGCGCCGCGCTCTTGGCCGCCGGTTCGCATCTGGGCCCCATGGTCTGAATGACTCCTGATTTGTTCATACTGGCAGGGGAGAGGCGCAGAGGCGCCCCTGCTATCTGCTTGGTGGCTTTGGCCGGAAAGATCTTCACCTCCGGCTGGGGTGCCGGCTGTTTGCCGCCCAAAACCTGGCTCTCTCGGTCCCCGGCCATTAAAGTTGCCGGTCCTTTCCAGGTCTCTTGCCGGCCGCTGGCAAAGTAGAGAAGCGTCAGCGAGGCACCCACCGGGAGCTTGAGGCGGTCGCCCTGGCGGACCTTCATAAAGGCCTGCACCGTGCTCGGCTTTTTGTTCTCGTCTTTATTCCAGTAGGTGGCTCCCCCAGAAAGTTTGGTGATCAGCCCTACGTCCGGTAAGGATGTTTGGGCCGCCACCGTTGCCGTCAGGAAAGCACCGAACACCGCCAGGCAAAAGAAACCGGTGTGCTTCATTCTACGTTTGGCCTTCATGAGCGCCCCCTCCATGAGGAATGTGACTCGGGTTATCTTGACCTTGATTCAGACTCTTAACCTCCAATACCTCCACCGGTTCCTGGCGGCCCTTGACCCGAACTTGCTTCGCTCCGCCCGTCACCACCCCCGCCCCCGCTGCCTTTATGGTAGCCGCGCTGGCCACAATGGTCCAGCCTAATTCTTTGGTCAGGCTCTCCAGGCGTGACGCGGTGTTGACCGTATCCCCGATGGCGGTGAATTCGAAGCGTTGGGGCGAGCCGACATTGCCCACTACCACCTCTCCCGTATGGAGTCCGATGCCGATGTGGAAATCCTGCCAATCCCGGCCGGGAAAACGCCGGGCTATCCAAGCCTGGAAGTCCGAGGCCCTTGCGGCCATGGCCAGAGCCGCGGTAATCGCCCGCCGGGCGTGGTCGGGGTGGGGAGCCGGCGAACCGAACACCGCCATGACCGCATCGCCGATGAACTTGTCCACCGTGCCGCCCTGCTCCAGAATCGGCTCACAGGCCCGGCTGAAGTAATTATTGAGCAGCTCCACCACTTCCTGAGGGGCCAGGGACTCAGACATGGGGGTAAAATTCCGGATGTCGGAAAAAAGGACCGTCACTGTGACCGCCTCCCCTCCGAGATTGGGCTGTTTACCGGTAGCCAGCAGCTTCTCCACCACTTCATCGGAGACGTACCGCCCAAAGATCTGCCGGAGCCGGGTGCGCTCCCGTTCTTCCCCCGTCAACCTCAGTCCCAGAACCCCCAGGTAGCAGGCCAGAAGGCCCAGTTGAGGAGTGACCACGGGCATCAGCCAGTAGCTGCAAAACCACAGGTAGGCGAAGATCGCCACCATGACTGCCGACAGACCCAGGACCACCAATCCCTGTCGGGGAGTAAGTCTGAAGAACGCTGTGGTTCCCACCGCCAGCACCATAAGCAGGTAAATCAGGCGCCAGGGACCGGCAACCGGCCGGGGAAACCGTCCCGTCAGGAGGGTTTCCACAATGTTGGCGTGCACTTCCGGGCCACTCATAAAGCGGCCCGGAAAATTTATAAACCCGCGGCTATACGGGGTCTGATGAATGTCCTGAACACCCGTAGGTTCATAGGCAATAATGACGACTTTGTCCTTGAGGCCCTGGATTTGCGGATCAGATTCAGCCCCGGGACGGAGCAAACGCCGGAAAGGGACCCGGGGGACAGTGCCGGGGGGGCCGCTAAACCCGATGCATGAAAGGGGCGGGCAGCTATGGAGGGTGCCTCCGGATGCCGCCCGCTGCGCCAGGAGTGCGGCAAAAGTGATCCAGCTCTCGCCTTTATCCGTGGGGATGGAGGGCAGAAACCGGCGGATCACCCCATCTGGGTCATGGAAAAAATTGGCTAACCCCACGTCCTCCAGTTGCCCCGGCAGTGAACCCCAATAGTCGGGGAGAGGCAGGAGGATTTTAGCCTGGCCCGGCGCCGCGCTGACCTCTTCTGCCGCCAGTATAGTCTTGCCGGCGGCCAGTTGTTCCCTGAACGGCAGGTCGAAGGTGCGGCCCTGGTCGTTTCCCGGCAATTTCAATCTCTTCAGCCAAGATTCAGCGCTGACCGAAAAGAGAAAATCCAAGCCGATAACCTTGACCCCGACCTGTCGCAAGACCGCCAGCGCTCGGGCGAAGTGGGGGCTCCAGAAGACCAGGGGCTCGTCCTGGTGCTCCAGGCGGGTCTGGTCATCAATAGCCGCGATGACCACATGCTGGGGCTCATGGCGCCGGCCAGCCAATTGATGCCAAAGGTCATAATACCATGCCTCCGGCAGCCTCAGCCACCCGACCCGGCCGGCGCTTTCGGTCCCCGTACTTACGAGAACCACCAGCAAGATGCCGTAAAGAAATATTTTTCTCACGCCTTGCCATCCGGAGGCCCTGACTTGAAGTGTCCATCCCCCATGTGGCCTTTCAGCTTGCCTGACATTGATGATTTCCTAAAATCGACCGGAGCCCTTCAATATATTCAGTTGCTGCAAAAAAAAACCGAGGGACCTTTATCCAGGCAACTCGGCTTTCCGCGCAGAACCCCAACTCATAGCGACCTTCTGGCCTTAGGGCTGATTTTACGCTATCAATATTTCATAGCCGGACATCAAAGTCAATGCCAAGGCTCCAGGGGAGAGCCTCATGCTGTCGATACTACCTTTACCCACCATGCATGCTCATTGCTGATAACCTGCCAGACACCACGCTTATCACCGAGACAGCAAAAGCAGCGTAAATGATTTGCATATCCTCTCCAGGCCCTTGTGGAGAGGATCATTTCATGTACTTGCAAATGGGAGAAAGGCAGGATCTGGGATGAAATACAGGGAATGATTCATTTCAGGGGAAAAAGTGAAGTGAAGATATGGGCATCGTAGATCTATGGTAGCAAACGTTCGATATATTTTCCCCTCTACCGCCACAACTTTTAAAAACCGGATCGCCTTCGCCGCCTCGTAAATACCCTCTTTGTGCAAGAAGTCATCGAGCCTCCTTCCCGCTCATGTCGTCATCTCCCTTATCCACTCAGGCTGTGGCCCTTCAAGGAACGGATTGCAAAGCTTCGCTCACAGCCTCTGGGTTGCGGGCAATTACGGTGAGATAGGCACGCGCCGCCGCATCGGGTTCTTTGCGGCTCTGTTCCCAATCCCGCAGCGTACCGAGCGGAATGTGAAAACGCGCTGCAAAATCTTCTTGGCTTAAGCCAAGCGCACGACGAATAACTTTCACTTGCGGGGTACGTTTCATGCGCCTTATGTTTTCAGGCGTGATGGGGTGTGCGTCTGGATCACTCAAAGCAGCTGCATGGCGCTCTACTTCGGTCATCGCATCGAAGCGCTGCCAATCGTGCTTAGCGGGAGTTCTCTTCGTGGTATCTACGTTTTTCATAGGGTTCGGCTCCTCTGGCCGAAATAATGCGAATCACATCGCCTCTCATAGTATAGGCGACATATAATAGGTGGTCCTCAACCATGCCGATGATGACAAACCGGTCTTCGCCATACACCTCTCGGTCGTCGAGCCATTCAATCGCAAAGGGGTCTTTAAAGACGCCCTGAGCCGTTTCAAAACTGACGCCATGGGCGGCGTAATTTTTTGCGGCCTTGTCGTCATCCCATTCGAAAGCGCCATCATGCATATAATGTACTGCTTAGCCGTAGTTTTGTCAATCGTCAAGCATAAAATGCCACAATAGAGACTCTATTGCTTTTTCTTTCCTGCCGCCGAAGCTCTTCGAACCTCGCCGGGTTCGCCGCCGTAAAAATGAAGGTATGGCGAATATCCTTTGATTTGAGGCGGCCAAGAGCTTTTCAACCTCGTTGTCGATGAGATGGAGTCCTTTAGCTTATTGGCTTGCCAGCCGGGGGCTTATCTCTGGAGCATGCAAGAAGCCAGAAAGGCAGATATGATCTGGCGAGTGGAAGTTTTCAGAACCGCTATAAGTTCCTGAGCATAGCAGAACTCAGCACTTCCGATGGCAGCCTTGGGAGAGTTGATAGTGCTTCGCGGTTACCAAGTCAGGCTTGAAGATGCAGGTTATGGCCTGCTTATCGGCCAGCATGTCCTGGAAAGAGGTAAAAAAGTCGCGAGCATTCGGGAAATCGTGGTACTTCGATGGGCATGCTGTAAGGCCCAGGCCGAGGCGAATAGAACAATCTAAGCGCTGAAGGACGAATACTTCCCTTGATCATTTACCTACATGAGCATACGATAGGACCTAAAAAAATTTTGCACATCCTTGTTTTTCGAACCAGATGATCTTATATTTTGCTTATCCATGAGTTTAGCGAAAAGGTAGATTCTGCTAAATATATAAGTTAGGCTTCTCGCCGCGTAAAGGGTGGCTAACAAAACATCGTTGTTAGTCCAGGACATGGTGGGGCGATCACGTCCTGTTCAACCGGGCTGATAGACTGCCCAATGGACGCCCGGCCTTGGTAGTCATATTGAACAACTGAGCCAAAGGAGACAGCCAGATGAAAGCTGTAATACTTCTTAGGACTAATCCCGGCTTCCAAGAAAAAGCGTATGAGGTCCTTGAGGAAGTGACAAAACGAGCCACGGCGCGAGGTGTTAAAAATATCTCTCTCGTTCATTGCTATGGCAGATTTGATGGCGTTGTCACATGCGATTGCCCGGATTCTAAAGCGCTGAGTGAACTCGCCGAGGATCTAAGAAAAAAGGGGGTCTTCCACACCGAGACACTGATCGCCATTGAATAGCCACAGATAGCGGCGCTGGCCTCCTTAAAGAGCTTCACCGCTTCTGCTAGGGTATGATGCGACACAGTGGGTAAAATCTAGTGTCCATGGCCTCCAGAGCCATTTCACTCAAGGCTTAAGGGCAAGCCTAAAGAGTTCTATATCGAAAGCCGTTACTGATAACATCGATAGTTGAGGTTTAAAAGCTAAAGCTCCTCCCCCATCACCGGCAATTTTAATCTTCTTTAATGGAGTAAGTTTGTTATTTATTATTTTCCCCATCCACAGTAGTCCTTCTTGAGTGCTTGCGAAATAATATATATCATTTCCGAATGAAGCAAGTTGAACGCTGAAGTTAAAAACTTGCTTAAGATTAGAGTCATTTATTAAATTTAGGCTATCCAGCATTAAGATCTGATTTGTCTCCAACTTATATAGCCAAAAATTTTTGTCATCCGTTCCTACCGAACAGTTGGCCAAGGCTAAGTAATCCTTACAGATTGACATGGAATTGATGCCGCGTTGAGCCGTAGGATTATATCTCATGCGTTTCAGAATGATCCCGTGAGGTACACTGATAATACAAATATCTCCATCTTCTGAACCGGTAATTATGGTTCCGTTTTTCCATGGAACAATGCTCCGGATATTCCATAGTTTCAATGGGCTCGGAATGGGATTATCTGACCGTACGGAGATGGTACGATGCAACTGCAGGTTTGGTCCCTCTTTTCGCCAGATATTTATATAGCCCTCCGAATGGCCCGTGACCAGCCATTGCTTACCATCCGACGCCAATATTGAGGCACTATTGGCAGTTCCGCACCTTGAGTTGTATCGTTTAAGGTAAGATAAGTGGTATTTTGAATTATTACTTCTCCAAACCGCCAGGGATCTGTCATTATTGGATGTAATAAAGGTGGTTCGGGAAAAGGGATAAACCATCTCAACCGGCAAGCCTGAAGGTAACATTAGAGCTTGAGTCAGTATAGGGCCGAATTCTGTGGATGAAGGACATCTGAATATTGTTAAAGTTCCATCCCAGCGAGCTATCAGAAATCGGTTACCATCCAGCCAAGACACCACTTGAGCCCGATTATAAGTTTTTCCACTTGGGATCAGGTCTGCAACTGTTTGAGCCCCGGCAAGAGCCGTGAATGCGCTTAAACCTATAATGACTAGTAATGAAGTAATTAAACGAAAAGATCTTTTCATAAAGCACCTCATACTCTGAATAAAAAGACAATATTTATTCGAAATTATGAGGCGGCCTTGGCCGCCGCGGTTAAAAATTAGTTTTGGCAACTCCTATTCCGATCTCAATCCCCAAAAATTTTTCTTTTTATAGCCAATCGTCTTTTAAAAGCAGGATAGCACAAATTTCTCTCAAAATTGATATCTTTCAGAGATTATTGACTTTAATAATCTGAGCTCTGGCAGAATACTAACTAACTTGCCATTATCAAAATCATAGGGTCCACAATTTTTAATATTTGATTAACTTCCCCCAAAAGTTAATGAATATTAAGCACTCTTGATTTTACAAACAAATTGGCCTACATCTTTTCCAGGTGGACCAGGCATTCGATATGGGCCGTGTGGGGGAAGAGGTCGAAGGGTTGCACGGTGAGGATGGTGTAGCGGTCTTGGAGCAGGGCCAGGTCCCGGGCCAGGGTGGCGGGGTTGCAGGAGACATAGATGAGGCGGCGGGGGGCCAGCTCTTTCAGGGCCTGCACCACGTCGGGGTGGAGGCCGGACCGGGGCGGGTCGGTGACCACCACATCGGGGACCGGTTCGCGGTGGGGGCCCCTTTGGGCCGCTTTCAAGACCTCTTTCAAGTCGCCCGCCAGGAAGCGGCAATTGTCCAGGCCGTTGAGGCGGCAATTGACGTAGGCGTCGTCCACCGCGGCCTGGACCAGTTCGAAGCCCACCACCCGGCGCACCCGGGAGGCGAGAGCCAGGGCGATGCTGCCGGCGCCGCAGTAGAGGTCCCAGACGGTCTCCTGGCCGGTGAATTCGCCCAGGCGGCCGATGGCGGCATACAGGGCTTCGGCGGCCTCGGTATTAGTTTGCAGGAACGAGTGCGCCGAAACCCGCAGGCGCAGCCCCCCGAGTTCTTCTTCGATATAGCCCGGCCCCCATAAGGTGCGGCTGGACTCGCCGGCCACCACCTGGGCTTTGTGCCGGCTGCGGGAGTGCACCAGGGTGGTGATGAAGGGCAGGCGGGCCTTGAGAGGCGCGGCCAGGGCGTCCACCGCGGCCGCGTCGTCCCGGCCGCCAGTGATGAGGTGCACCAGGGTCTGGCCGGTGCGCTTGCCCTCCCGCACCACCAGGAAGCGCCAGAAGCCCCGATGGTCCCGGGGGTTGTAGGCAGGCAGCCGGCTGGCCCCGCAGCCGCGGCGCACCTCGGCGACGATGGCCGGGGCCTGGGGAGATTGCAGGAAGCAGGTCTCCAGGTTAAAGACCCCCCGGGAGGCATCGGCCACGTGCAGCCCCAGGCCGCAGGCGTTGCCGCGGAATGGTTTCTCCTCGGCAGGCAGCCAGGGCCGGGGGGCAAAGGTGAACTCCATTTTGTTGCGATAATAACGCGGCTGCGGCGAGGCCACCGGCGGCAAGATGTCTTCGGGGGCCAGCCCCGCCAGGTGCTTCAGACAATCCTGGACGTGGACCTGTTTCCAGCGCAACTGCTCCTCATAGGCCAGGTCCTGCCACTGGCAGCCGCCGCAGACGCCGAAATGGGGGCAGAAGGGCGGCGTATAGGCCGGGGATTGCGCCAGGAGTTTGATGACCCGGGCTTCGGCGAACTGCGACTTTTTCCGGGTGATCCGGACCTTAACCTTCTGGCCGGGGAGGGCGTGATCCACGAACACCACGAAGCCGTCCACCCGGCCCAGGGCCTTGCCGCCAAAGGCCAGCTTGTCGATGCCAAGATCGAGCTCGGCGCCTTTGGACAGTGAGGAGGGAGGAGCCTGGCGGGTTAGGGACATGTCACTTGCTTCTCAAATCCCGCAGGAGGGCCAGGTCATCCACGGTCAAGGCGCAGGAGAACCGATAGCCCGCCAGCACCCGGGTAGGCCGCAGGTCAGGCAGCTCCAGGTAAGGATGATCGAAGATCGTGAGGGTGGCTTCGCCTTTCCAGATGGGCGAAATCCGCACATCCCGGGATTTGAGCTGCACCAGTTCGTGGACCGCGGGCTGATGGTGCAAGCCGGCTGCCAACTCGGGGAAATGACGGGTGTTGACCGCGCCGGCGAAAGTCGGGCTGGGAAGCTGGGAGGCGGGCTCCCTCAGGGTGACCACGGCTTCGGCCAGACGGCGGTCTTTGACGGCCAGGGTGGCGCCGAACCTGCCGCCGGGCCCCACCACGGGGGTGGCCGGGGACGGCAGGTCATAAGCTCGGGTGATCCAGGTGGAGCCGATCATTTTCGGCCAGCCCTGAGCCCAGCCCCGCAGCAGGGAGACGTCCTGATCCACCCAGATGAAGGGGCAATAGGCGACCGGGGCCCCGTCGTGGCTGGCGGAGATCAGGATGATGGTCTCCCGGTACTGGCTGCGCACCGGATCGAGGTATTCTTCTCCGGTGTCACTAGCGTATTGCCATTCCACAAAGTAAGCCGCACATTGCGGGGAATGGAACTCCAGTCCTGGCGGCAAAAAAGCCCGCACCGCGCCCGGATCGGCCTCATATTCCACCGCCAGGCAGGTGCCGACATAATGCCAGGGCGGCGTGGGAGCCAGGCTGGAGGCGCCTTTCGGGGTGCGAGGCAGCGTATAACCTTTGAGCATGTGGTTCTCCGTGCAGCAGCAGATGATTTCCCGTAACGCAGAAGTTTATACCATAGAACGGGACACCGCCCAACGCCTTCAACGGCCCGATTCTTCCCGCCATATCCTCAGGTCATACTCTGATCGGGTTTCCGGATTTTGAAAAGTCATGCCTGACAGGCTTGGGGTGGGCGTCTGGTAGGCCGGCCCGGTGGCGTAGTAACCCGGGGCGCAGCCGCCCATGAGTGTCAGGGTGATCAAAAACAGCCAAAGCCAGGTCTGCATGGGTATCCTCGCATTAAAGAAATGATCAGACCACGCCGGCCACCGAGATAAAGGGGAAAAGGGAACTGATCAAGCTCGGAAGCCTGACGGCCTTTTTTTAGGTTAAGACTTTTTTTCAGAAGTTCACGGGGGGGACGATCCAAAGGACCGCCAAGGGACAGAGATATCGACAATACCTGAAGGTATACGGGACGGCAGACGGCTGCGACGGGAATGGCTAAATTTCTCAGGCAAGGGGAATGGTAAAGAAAATGCGGGTGCCATCGCCTGGGCGGGAGGTTATCTCCAGAGATCCGCCCAACATGCGCATGCGCTCTTCCATGGCCGCGAGCCCCACACCTCGATGTAAGGCGTCCTGACCCAGGACCTGAGACAAATCAAAGCCCACGCCGTTATCCTGAATACTGAAAAGCAGCAGGCCTTCCCCTTTGCTGATGCTTAAATTCACCTGCGCGGCCCGGGCATACTTGCCGATGTTGGTAAGAGATTCTTGAAAGATCCGGTAAATAATAATCTGGGCCTCCGGGGAGATTAAATCCTTAATATCCTCCAGGTCCAGAAACACCTTGATCTCATGTTGCTTGCTGAATTCCTCGCTGAGGTATTTCAGGGCCACGGGGAGTCCAAAATCTTCAATCACCGCGGGACGTAAGGCCCGGGAGAGACGGCGGACATTTTCTACAATCTCATCCACATAATTGCCCGCGGCGGTTATGTCTGCCTTTGGCCTCTGCAAATCCGGCGGCAATTTTTTCCCGATGGCGCGCAATTGCATTTTTAGGGCCATCAAGGATTGCCCCAAGTCGTCGTGTAAATCCCGGGAGATGCGCTGGCGCTCGGTTTCTTGGGCGGACAACAACTGGGAGGCAAGATAACGCATATTCTGGTGGGATTCCCGCAGTTTTTCCTCGACGTGTTTGCGGTCCGTGATATTTTGCATAATTCCCAACAACTTGACTAGACTCCCGTCATTGTCACAGTGAACCCTGGTTTCGGCCCGGAGAAAACGGATCGTGCCATCGTCTAAAACGATGCGAAAATCAATCCCGTGCGGTCTCCGGAGGGCCAGGGTGGCGGCAAAGGTTTCCCTTACCATCTCACGGTCCTCGGGATGGACATACTGCAAGAATTCCTCATGATTCAGGCCCCGGAGGCAGGGGGGCAGATGGAAGATGCGGAAGAGTTCGTCGGACCAGAAGGCCTGGTCTTTCTGGATATCCCATTCCCAGTTCCCCAGGTGAGCGATATTTTGGGCCTCGGCCAGCCGAGCCTCACTCTGCCGCAAGGCCTCCACCGCGGCCATGCGTTGGGTGATATCAATGGAGAAACCTATGACCCCGATGACATTGCCCTTGGGATCCCGATAAGGGATTTTATCCGTCTGCATCCAGCGCAATCCCCTGGGTGTCTCCAAGGCCTCATAGATATTTCGCTTGGGAGCTCCGGTGGTTATCACTTCCCGGTCGTCTTCCCGGAAGTTCCTGACTTGAGAAAATAATTCCGAGGCCGTTTTGCCTTCGATAGCCTCCTTGGGCAAGCCCGTAGCCTCGGTCATGGCCCGATTGATGCGGACAAAGCGGTCCTCCCGGTCCTTATAAAAGATCATGGCCGGGACCGAATCCAGGATGACCTGAAGATCTTGCTGTTGCCTCAGCAGGGCCTCCTCGGCGTGCTTGCGTTCAGTAATATCGATACCCAGGCTCAACACCAGGGGGGAACCGTCAATGTCGGAGAAAGGCAGGTTGTGGAGCTGATAGGTGCGAGCGCCATCGGGCTTGGTCCACTCATAAGCAATAGGCTTTTGGGTCTCCAACACCTGGGGCAGGGCACAGTGATCGCAAACCTCGTGTCTGCCATAGAATACTTCGTAACATTGTTTACCGGTCGAATGATCGCCGAAAATCTCCCGGAATTGGCGGTTG
>JALNYP010000124.1 GCA_023229795.1 Syntrophobacterales bacterium | reverse complement strand
GGGAAGGCGGTGCAAATCCGCCGCATGGAGGCCGATGCTGTAAGCCCCCCGACGCCGGTTTAAGGAAACCGGTTGTTGATGTTTTTCCGCAACGTCCCGGAGACAAACAAGGTCTGCGGGTAAAAAAGTCACTGACCTAAAGGGTTGGGAAGGCGAGCGGGAAAGGGGTAAGCCAGAAGACCTGCCTGATCGATGCAAAAGCGGCAACGCCCAGAGCCGCCGGGAATATGAAGATTTTCATGTTCCCGGCGGCTTTTTTATTTGCGGAAGGAAGAGAGAATGAAGCAGGTTTTACTACGAGGTATCAATATGTTGGACGTCATCGAAACGGACCGGCCGGAACTGCCGCCCCGTGGCGTCCTGGTCGCCATGCGGGCGGCGGCCCTCTGCCGCACCGATATCAAGATGATCCGCCAGGGCCACCGGGATCTCGTCCTGCCCCGCATTCCCGGCCACGAAGGGGTGGGCGAGGTCATTGCCAGCGACGCTCCCGCCCTGCCCCCGGGAACGATGGTCGCCGTCTATCCCGGCCATTGCTGCGGGATCTGTCCGGCCTGTCGGCAGGGGCAAACGGCACGGTGCCCGTCGCTGAGCATTTTCGGGTTCAACCGGGACGGTCTCTTCCGGACCATCGTCCCCTTTGACCGGGAGGAGCTTTCCTCCCTTCTTCACTATCCACCGGAGATGGACCATTTGGTCGCCGTCCTGGCGGAACCCCTGGCCTGCTGCCTGTCGGCGCTCCGGAAATTTCCCGGCGTTAGGCGGGACAATGCCTTGGTCGTCGGGGCCGGGGCCGTGGGCTGCCTCTTTGCGGCCCTCCTCGTCTCCTCAGGCTGGCAGCGAGTCCTCATTGCCGACAGCGATCCGGCCAGACTCGGCGGCGAGATTCCGCCAGGGGTGGAAAAACTGCCATCGACAACTATGGAGCTTCCCGAAATACTTCTGAAAATAGGCCTTGCCGCTTCTCTCCGGTTGCTCATCCCGGCCTGTCCCGGCGGCCTCGACTGGCCCTTCTGGGAGGCGATGGCCCCGGGGGGAGGGGTATCCGTCTTTTCAGGCATGGAAGGGGCAGGAAAAAGAGAGATTGCCATGAACTGTCTCCACTATGGCGAACTGGTCCTGGCCGGTTCCTACGGCTGTAACCGCATCGATTTCGCCGACGCCCTGGGAATGCTGTCCCGTCAGGTTGTGGACGTCTCCTTCCTCCGCCCCGTTACCATCTCCCTTGAAAAAGTGATGGACGGAGTGGGACTTCTTGAGGAACGGCGGGCGAAAAAAGTAATCATCACAAGCTTTTAATAACGTGAAAGGAGTAATGACTATGGAAGAAAGAGAGCTGAAAGAATTCGCCGCCACCGTCACGGCAGTAATGGCGGGGGAAAATTTGAGCCGTGATGACTCCCGGGAGATGTTCCGCCGCGTCCTGGCGGGAGAACAACCGGATCTCGCCTGCGGGGCCTTCCTGGCGGCCCTGCGGATAAAGGGCGAGACGGCCGATGAGATCGTCGGCTGCTTTGAGTCTATTTATGAACATGACACCCGCCGGGTGACGGTTTCCGGCCGCGAGATTGTCGAGAACTGCGGAACAGGCATGGATTCCCTGAAGACCTTCAACATCAGCACCCTGGCCGCCATTGTGGCGGCAAGCCTCGGGGTATCCATGGCCCGTCACGGCGCCCGGGCCATCACCTCCCGCTGCGGTACGGTGGATCTTTGTGAAGCCTTGGGTGTCGATGTGGAATGCAGCGTCGATGTGGTATGCCAATCCATCGAGACCTGCGGCATCGGCCTCTTCAACGGCATGAGCCCCGAAGTCCACCCCGGCGGTCTGGGGCGGATACTTTCTCAGCTTCGCATCGGCACCACCTTCAACATCGCCGCCTCCCTTGCCAATCCCGCCCTCCCCGCCATCGGCGTAAGGGGCGTCGGCGCACCGGAGCAGATCGAGCCGATCCTGGAGGTAATGGCAAGGATCGGTTACCGGAAGGCGATTCTCTTTCACGGCTGGGCGGCAGACCGGGAACGGGGCATGGACGAACTGTCCACCCTCGGCCCCTCGCGGCTGGGAATCCTTGATGGAAAAGGAGGCCGCGAATTCATTGAGATCGAACCGGAGGACGTGGGGATCTCCCGGGGAAGTTACAATGAAATCATCCCCATGGCAGAGGTCCGGGATGAAGCCGTCGCGGCCGTGCGGGTCCTGGCGGGCAGGGGCAGGCAAGCCCGCATGGATATAGTGGGACTCAACGCCGGGGTCATCCTGTGGGCAGCGGGAAAGGCCGATTCCCTGGGCCGGGGCGTGCAGATGGCCCGGGAGGAAATCGCCTCGGCCCGACCCCTGCAAAAGCTCTCTGCCTGGGTGGGCCTTCAGAATCGTCACCCCGTCCAGGGCCTGGACAGGTTCTCAGAGCTTGCGGTTGCGGCGGGCATCCCTGGAAATCTGTTTTGAATCCTCTCAAAAGGACAATTATGTAATTATTATCAGCTAATATAAAGTCCTACGGAACGATGAAGCAAGCCACCTCAACGGGATTAATAACCCGGGCCGTCCTTTTTCGAGGTTGACTTTTAGCGATCCTTTCTTTACGAGTTTAGGCGATCATTTTCCCATCATAAAACCTATCCCGGAAAGTAAAGGCATCCTTATGAACAACAAGAGGGTTTCAAGTTTCATAGCCGGTCTGCTGACCTTCTGGAAACCGTCCCTCGGCCGGCGCATGACTATCGCCTTTACCGTTTTCGGTCTCCTGATCGGCTATTTGACCTTCATTACCCTGACCATGACTTTCACCAGAGATTTTGTCTCCTTCTCGGGAAGGATCATGGAGGAGCGCCTCCGGGCTATGACGCCGCCCGGAGGGGGAGACAGGCTAATGTCTCTTGTCAATGTGCAACGGGAGGATATTCAGGATACAATCCGCGTTGCGAAGAACTTATTTTTAAGACTCTATACCCTTTCCAGATTCAATCTTTACGTTCAGGGCGGGGCCGGAGAAAAATGGCGGGAGATCTATGTGGATACGGACAATGTCTTCCGCACCCGGGACGTCGATGACTCCGGGCTCGTCTCGGAATTGCAAAGGTGTCTGTACACGAAAACCATTTTGAAAGCCCACGATGTTTTCTGGGGCAGGCAGGATACGATTACCTTTATGAGCGATATCACCCGGCCGGGGGATCGTCATCGCTATGTCCTCAATCTGCAAGTCAATCGCCTGGGAATTGTGACGCTTTTCAACCGGAATGTTTACAAAATTATGGCCTTCGGTTTGCTGCTCCTCCTGGTATCCCACCTCCTGGGTCATTTTTTCAGCGCCTTCCTGGCGAGGCCGATCATCTCCCTCTCCCGGGAGGCCGAGGCTATGGCGGCCGGGGACTTTGACCGAGTGTTTCATACCCGGGAGAAGAATGAGATCGGCGCCCTTGCCGAAGCACTGAATTCGCTGGTCGCCAGGGTCAGGACCGACATCAGGGAACGGGAGGAACTCCTGCTGGGGACCCTGCTGGCCCTGACCCGTTCCGTCGATGCGAAATCACATTGGACGGCAGGCCACAGCGAACGGGTCACCGATTATGCGGCACAGCTGGCCGTGGCATTGCATATGGACGAAAAAACGAGCAAAGAGCTCAAGATTGCCGCTGTCCTCCATGACATCGGAAAGATCGCCGTTCCGGGGCGAATCCTGGATAAAGAGGGATGTTTATCGGAGGAGGAATACGACTTAGCCAAACAACACCCCCAAACGGGGGCGGACATCATTGCCGACATCCCGGCCTATGAGGGAGTGCGTCCGGCCATCCTGTATCATCACGAGCACTGGGACGGCGGGGGTTATCCGGAAGGTCTCAAAGGGGAAAACATTCCCTTCATGGCACGGATTCTTACCATTGCCGATGTCTACGACGCCCTGCGGGAAGACAGGCCCTACCGGAAGGGGTTGGGCCAGAATGAAATACTGGCCTATTTCGAGGCGGAGACGGGAAAGATCTTCGACCCGGAGCTGGCGGATGTCTTTATTCGATCTATGCTGTCAAAATTATGGGAGGATGGACAATGAAAGGAACTATCGGCCTTGCCTTTTTCAGTCTTTTTTTTCTTTGTGCCTGCACCGGTACCCGGTCGGCTGATTCGGGTGCTCAAAACGGACGCCTCCGTCCCTGCCCGGATCGCCCCAACTGTGTCTCTTCCCAAAGCACGGATCCAAGACATGCTATCCGTCCCCTGTCCTATCAGGGAACCCCGCTTGAGGCCTCCGAGCGCCTGCTGAAGTTGCTTGGATCCATGCCCAGAGTTAAGGTAGTAACGGCCACGCCGGACTACATCCATGCCGAGTTCGCATCCCGGGTTTTCCGTTTCGTCGATGACGTGGAATTTGCCTTTGACGGCGCCGACAAGAACATCCAGATCCGTTCCGCCTCCCGTCTGGGCTACTCCGATTTCGGCGTCAACCGTAAGCGCGTCGAAACCATCAGGGAAGCCTTTGAAAAGGCTAAATAAAAAGATGACATTCGCGTATGGCTCTGGCGGGGGCGCAACCATTTTCTCTTGCGAGCCCAAAAAACTCATGAGTCTAAAGGAGAACAGCCCTATACTTCGATAAATGGCAATAACTATTATGAATACCGACACACCCGTACACACTCTTCCCGCCAACCTCCGCGGCCATGAGCTTCTCGACGACCCGCTATATAATAAGGGAACGGCCTTCACCGAGAAGGAGCGTGACAAGCTGGGCCTGCGTGGCCTCCTGCCACCGCATGTTGATTCGATTCAGGAACAGTTGGTGCGGACCTACGACGCTTTTCAGGACATGGAGACCGACCTCCATAAGCATATCAACCTGCGCCAGCTCCAGGATACAAACGAGGTGCTTTTCTACCGGCTCCTCTCCGAGCACATCGAGGAGATGTTGCCCATCGTCTACACCCCGACGGTCGGCCTGGGCTGCCAGCGCTTCAGCCACATCTACCGCCGGCCGCGGGGACTGTTCATCGCCTACCCCAACCGCGACCGCATCCGCCAGATGCTCGCCAACCGGCCGCACCGCGATGTGGATGTAATCGTCGTCACGGACGGCGAGCGCATCCTAGGCATCGGCGACCAGGGAGTCGGCGGCATGGGCATCCCCATTGGCAAGCTCTCGCTCTACACGCTCATCGGCGGTATCCATCCCAGCCGCACCCTTCCCATCATCATCGATGTCGGCACCAACAACCAGGAGCTCCTCAACGATCCCATGTACATGGGTTGGCGCCACGAACGCATCACGGGCGACAAATACTACAGTTTCATCGACCGGTTCGTGGAGGCCGTAAAGGCCGACCTGCCCTCGGCGTGCCTGCAGTGGGAGGATTTCGCCACACCGCACGCACGCCCCCTCCTGCAAAAGTACCGGGACAAATTGCTGACCTTCAATGATGACATCCAGGGCACCGCCGCCGTCGTGCTCGGCGCGATCATAGGCGCGATCAATGTTACCGGCCAGTCGTTTAAGGACCAGCAGATTGTCTTTCTCGGTGCCGGTTCGGCGGGCATTGGCGTGGCAGACTACCTGCGAGTGGCGCTGGTAGAGCGCGGTCTGAGCGAGGCCGAGGCAAGAGCCCGCTTCTTCATCATCGACAGGGACGGCCTGCTGCACAGCAACCGCAAGGATCTCGTTCCCGAACAGGTCGTCTACGCCCAGTCATGGGACAAGGTCTCCGGCTGGCCCAAGACAATGAACGGCACCATTGGTCTGGCCGATGTCATCGGCCAGACCAACGCCACCGTGCTCATCGGCCTGTCCACCGTAACCGGCGCTTTCAGCGAATCCATAGTCCGCGCCATGGCCGCCAACGTGGACCGCCCCATCGTCTTCCCGCTGTCGAATCCCACCAGCAACTCCGAGGCGAAGGCAGAGGACCTCATGCGCTGGACCGACGGCCGAGCGCTGGTTGCAAGCGGTTCGCCCTTCGCCCCTGTCGAATGCAACGGACGGGAAATCCCCATCGCCCAGTGCAACAACGTCTACATTTTCCCGGCCATCGGCCTGGCCCTGTCCGCCTGCCAGGCCACGCGCATAACAGACGTCATGATGATCGCCGCTGCCCAGGAACTCGGGAAAAATTCCCCGGCCATCAAGGACCCCAACGGTTCACTGCTTCCTGCCCTCAAAGATGTACGAGAGGTTGCGGCAAAGATCGCCGTGGCCGTTGGCATGCAGGCCGTCAAGGACGGCGTGGCTCCGCGGGCTTGCGAGGACGAACTCCGCCGGCGCGTCGCCCGGCTGCAGTGGAAGCCGGAATATCCGGTTTATTGAAGAGTCCACTATCGTCCCCTAATTTCCCATTTGAGCGAGGATGGACAGGGCCACTTCTTTGGCCGTCGGCCCCACATCCAGGGTAGGGCCGACACAGGAGGGACACCCGTAGGAACAGGGGCAACTGCGCAGCAACTGCCCGACGCCATGGAGAAGATCCAGGTGCTGTTCGTAGAGGAGGGCGGAAAAACCGATGCCTCCCGGGTAGGCGTCAAAGAGAAAGATGGTTGGGTCAAAGGCGTCGATTCGTGAGTTCTCCCCGGCGGCATCATAATTGGCGATGGCTCGCGGCTCCTTCCCTTTCTTTACAAACCACTCCCCGCTCTTGTCGCCGATGGCCCGATCGAGATCATGAAGATCGGACATAAGGCGCATGGCGGCCAGATGGTGTAGG
>JALNYP010000123.1 GCA_023229795.1 Syntrophobacterales bacterium | reverse complement strand
AAAAAGTTTGGCGGCTTCAACTTGCTTTTTGCCACTCAATACGGCCTGGACGGCAAGTTGACGGAGTCTCTCTTGAGCTTTCGGTGACAGTGAACGGGCATCAACTTTTTCCATGAATAATAGTTTACATTAATTTGAGATAAATGGGAACTATTTATTGCACTGAGTAATAAGTCAATCCGGGCCCGCTTGATCCATCGCAGTAAAATGCGCATTGGTAGCCCATCAGGAGGATAGCAATGACCCAGTAGTTTCGTTTGGACGACTAAAGTGATTTTTAGGCTCAGTTGGCGAGATTTAGCTCGTTTCCCGCGTTGACCCTGCATGTAGTTTCACTGCCGGTGGAGGGTGGCGTACAGGTTATTCAGGGGGAGAACCTTGAGGAAGTAGGTGCCCTGGCGAAAAAAGACCGCTTCCAGCAGTATTCCTGAAACCGGCGGCCTGGCCTGGTCAAAGAGAAAATTCCCCAGGGAAAAGATCCGGCAAGAGTGGCGGGCCCCCTCCAGAACGGAGGCACGGTGAGAGTGACAGCCGATGATGACTTCCACCCCCTTTTTCTCCAGCAGTGCCGCCAGGGCCTGTTCCCGGGGACCGGCGGTATCGCTAAATTCCCGGCCCCAATGGATGAGGGTGAAGAAGGGTTTGTCTTTCTTCAGGCTGTCCAGTCCTGCCAGGTCCATCCTGGTAAGGAGGGCGGTTTTTTGTTCCGATTGATTATCCACATCGGTAAAGCCGGCCAGGTCAAAGGGGCCCAGGTCCAGGACTTGGCGGTTTTCCAGGCAGGCAATGCCCTGCTCGCTTAGGCGCCGGCGCATAGCCGCGTAAGCTTTCTCCCCCAGGTCATGGCTGTGGTTGTTGCCCAGGCTCACCGCCCGGACGTGGAGCTCCTTCAACAAAGGCAGGGTCAAAGCATTTTGCATGCACAGGGTATAAGGCCCCGGTGACTTCGGGCACTTCTCCGCAAGCACGCCTTCCAGGTTGAGGATCAAGGGGCGGCCCCCAGTAATCTTCAAAACCTGCCTAACCAGAGCTGCCCGGTAAGCCGGGTTGGACAGTTTTTTCGCCACATAACGGCCGCAAAAGGTGTCCCCTCCAAAGAAGTAAGACTGAGCCCCTTCCGCTGGCAGCGGCTCGGCGCTGTAAAGCTGGACGATATAGCTGGTGGTCCTTTGCAGCGGCTCGGAGGTGTATTCCTGGGAGTTGCGGTTGGCGATGACCATGGGCCCGGCGTGATAGACCCGGCGCTGGAGAAGCAATTGCAGGTACTGGCAGCCCTTGGAGTCCAAATGGTCCGGTTCGGTGAGAGCCAGGACCTGCCGGGGGGAACCACGGCTCAAGACCCGCAGGGTTTCCTGGTCCATGCGCCGGGCCTGCGCTGGGGTCAGGTAATGGGAAAAATCCGTGCTCTGCGCCAGCAAGGTGTCCGGGGTGAGGAGCGGCGTCAGGGTCCGGGCCAAGGAGTCCCAATCCGCCGGCCGGCTGTTGCCGCGGATGGCAAGGGGGACAACCGGGGTTTGCGGGAAATAATGACCGATGAAGGGCAGCAACGCCCGGACCCCGTGCTCCTGTGAAAAGAGGGCAGATTCTGAAACTAAGGGATTGCTGAGTAACTGGCGCACCGCCGCCCGGTCGTTGGCGACCCGGCCCAAGACCGTGTCGAAGTCCCTCAGAGTCACGGCAAAAGCGCTCCGGCTGCGGTGGAAATGGTCCGGACTCAGAATGATGATACGCCGGTAATGATGTCCCTGGAGCCGGGCAAAGGCCGCGGCAATGAGGTCCGCGGCCAGCAGATGATGGGGCACGGTGACCCCATTGATCTGCTGCGGCCGGGGCTGGACCCGGCAGTGATGGATGGGCGCCAGAAACAGCCCTGAATTGAGGTAAAAGGGCGGGAAGGCCCCTTTACCCTGTGGCTGGTCAGGGCCGGAACAGGCCCCGGCCAGCAGCAGGATCAGGGTTAAAAAAGCGAGCCGGCGCATTTATTTGGTGGCCAGACTCTGATACCAGAAGTTCTTCGGTGGTAGCGGGGAGCGATGTTCATAAACCCGGCCCTGCCAGTCGGCGTCGGTGTAACGGGTCGCCAGAGGCCCCGTAAACTCGTAGTGGTTGTAAGCTACGCCCACGGTCAGGCGCGTCGTGCCCTCATTACCCACCAGGACCAACATGACATAAGGCTCCCCGGTGGCTTCATAGAGGATCTGCACCGTCTTGGCGTCGGTATGCAGGTCGGCAATCAGGCCGGAGCGCTTGTCTTTTTCCTGCAAGACCATGGTCGGGTCCCGTGGCTTGGCCATGTATCCCAGCGACTTGGTCCGCAGTTTTTCATATTCTTCTTCGGTTAATGGCGTACCCTGGAGTTCCTTGGCGGCCACCACGGCGTAGAAGGCTACATCTTCCTTAAAGCTGCTGAGGGAGCCGTCCTTTTCCAAATCGTTTTTAAAGAGACCGTACTTTTTAAAGCCGTTTTCGACGTAATTCACCAGCCGGGCCAGATTGTGCCAGAAGGGCAGGTTGGGCTCCACAAACCCTTTGGGCACCGGGGGCGGGGGACTTTCTTCCCCGCCGCCGCCCATTTCGGCGTAACTTTGCTTGGCGTACAGCAGGGTGTCATGCTTGAGTTCGGTGTAGGAACCCAGGAAGCTTTCCACCTGTTTGACCGGAAAAAGTTGATCCTGCATGTAAAGCGGGTAGCCGGGCCCGTAGACGGAGGTCAGGGTGCCCAGCACCTTCAGCCAGGCGGACCCCAAGGAGTTGAACCACTCCGAGTCTTTGACCTTCTTGAGGTCCGCAGATACCTCAGCCAGGCGACCGTTGAAGCTGGCCGTCTCGGCTGGGGTGAAGGGCGAGGAGAGGCGCTGCAGGTATTGGTCGGTAAAGCCCTGGGCGGTCTTATCCCCGAAGGTCGCAGGGACAAAGAGGGCCGAGGGCATGGAGGGGAGACGCAGCGGCGACTTCTCCTCGCCGGCGGTGAGACTGTTCAAAATCCAGGCGTCGAAGGTAAACCGTTGTCCAAAAAGGCGAAAGCCCTTGGACGCGATCAATAACTGCGCTTTGGTGGAGTCAAGCACTTCCGGGGCTATCACCACGTCGGAGAGAATCCGGGGACCCTTCAGTTCCCCCAGGTGCTGGCTGATCTGTTTCAGGATGGCGGGGTCCAGGGCCTGCCCCGCGGCGAGCTTATCGGTACCCAGGATCTTGACCAGGAAATTGCGCCATTCCGGGTAACTGATATCATCCGGCTGTCCGGCAAAAAAGCCCGTGATCTCCATGAGGCGCTGCCAGTCCTGGAGGAGTGGCTTGCCGTCGGGGCCCGGGCTGGCCAACAGCAGGGTCACCAGCATGGCGTCGCTGACCCCCTCCGGTTTCCCCAGGAGGTAGCTGTTTCTCCCCAGGGACATCATGGCCCGGAAATAACTCCGCAGAACGGAAGTCTTGACATAGTGGCTGCGGGGGGTGAACTGGGTGTAATCTGCGTTGAAGGTCTGGTCTTTGGCGTACTGGCCGTAAAGGGGAGAAGGAGTGACATCCTTGGCCCCATAGATCAGCCGCAATTCGGTGGCCATGCGGTCGAATACGGGGGGGGAGAATTTCCCTTTGTACCTATCCAGGATCTTGAGGGCGTTGGCCAGGGTGTCGCTCTCATCGGGCACCGGCTTCTCGGGGTGCGCAGCGATTTCTTCCAGTTCCTTGGCGGTGGGCCAATGGGCATTGTCCAGGATGATCAGGGGCACGGTGAGCTGGGCGGCGATGAGTTCATAATGCGCCGCCAGGGGACCGGAGGCTGCGGCTTTGTGCTGCAGGGCCGCAGCCTGAAGATTGGTCATAAAACGCTTCAGGGTCCCGGCCAGCTCCGTCTTTTCCAGAAACTGCAGGGCATTTTCCAAATATTTGTGGAAGGCGTGCAGCACCACATCCGGATTGACCAAGTGACAATTTTCCGGCAGGCGTTCCCAGGCTTCGTTGCCGCCGCTGACCACGTCAAACAGGTCCAGCATCTCATCATTAGACAAGATCCCCCCCTCCAGGTCCACCTGTCCCTTGTATCTGGTGGCGCTTTTGGAAAGGAGCAGGAAACGGTGCTGCTCCAAAAACTTTTGCTGCTCCGAGGTGAGCTTGACTCCCCAAAATTCCAGGACCTGTTTATAGTTGATGGCCTTGGCCAGGGGCACGGGCTGCTCCTGCAAGGCCGGGGTTACGGCCGCGGGCTTGGCGGCCGGCAAGGCGCCGAAACCCTGGAGTCTCACGGCCGGCAGGGAGACGGCGGGCCCTGCCGGGGGCGGCGCCGCCTTCTCGGAGCAGGACAGGCTGACAAACATTGCGGCCAGCAGCAGGGCGAGCAATTTGCCCACTGGGACCCTTACAAGACGCGGCATCGGATTCCCTCCTTAGATGGTTGAAAAGTTATCTGGCATAGCCGTGTTTTTTCAGTTGCCGGCGCAACATGGCGAAGAATTCCTGGCGATTCTTGACGTCGCGATTCAACACCTCATCAAAAGTACCCGCTAAGCCCTTCAGAGGGCGCACTTCCGGCCCGTCGATCTGCTGGACCCCGTCGGGGCCGACGCCCGGCAAGGCCTCATCCAGGACGGTTTGCCCCTCCCGGATCACCTGGAGCCGGGGCTGGTACAGGCGCCAATCCGCCAGGGGATTGGTAAAGGTCTTCTCCTGGTAAGACAGGATCGCCCGTACCTGGCCGAGGGTGGCGGTCCGGGTGGTGGTGATTATTTGGTCCAACTGCGCCTGGGCCGGGGCCGCCAAGAGAGCGCCGACCGGGAGGGCTGCCAGCACTACTGACCACATCTTCGTAATCCTCGTAGCTCCCCTCCCCAAGGAAATTCAAGCACCCAGCGTTTTATTCGGCCGCCGCGCCGATGAAGATACTGCTTACCTTGCCCTGCTTAAAAGTGAAGATGACGCCGCCGAAATTGGAGCCGGCCACAAAGCATTCAGGGGTGCTGTCCTCATTATTCCGGAAGGGGCCATAGGCTTTGGCGACCTGGGCCGCAGTGCTGCCGATTCCGATACCCCTCTGGGTCTTCAGTTTGCTGGGGCTGGCTACCGAAATCGAGGCGATGGACTTGGTACCGCCTTTCTTCTCCGAGGTCATGTCGAGGCTAATCCCGGCCTGGGAGTATTTCCACTCCTGGTGATGCAGCCCGTCAGCCCCCATCAATTCGTCCGGGCCCAGCACGGGCTTGCCGGAAATGGTCTGCTGAACTGCTTTGGCCGCAAGGCCGAGATGCAGTTCGCCGATCTGTTCCTTGTCATACGGGAACTCTTTGGCGGCGAACGCCGCACTCCCCAGGAATCCAACGATCACCAGAGAAACCAAACACTTTTTCAGCATATTTCCTCCTGAAGATTGGGGGCGGCTAATCCTGTTCGATTTTGTAGATTGTGTTGTTTATCAGCCAGACCGATCCTTTGCCGCTGTTGTCCGACATCACCAGTCCCCGGCGGTTGATGAAGTAATCTTTCATCTTAAAGTTCAGCACCGCGTCCCGTACCGGCATGGTCATGATGGCGTCGTAGTTTTTAATGAAGTCGGCCTGGTTGGCGATCTCGCGCTCAGATTTGCCCTGGGAGACCACAATAGGGTAATCCACCAGCGCAGCCACGGCGGCCTTGTCGCCGTTCTTAACGGCCTTCTTCAGGTTGGTGATTAAGGAGATCAACTTGGCGGGACTATCGAAGCCGCCCAGGTCACATTCCTCCTGGGTCGGGCCCGCGGCGCGCCCCGCTCCCGCCAGGGTTAGAACCAGGATCAGTCCCAGGGCCGAAATCAGCTGCAGGCGTTTAATCATATATTTCCCTCCATTTTTTTAGTGGCGCGGCAGCAGTGCGCCCGCGTCTCATGGTTCTTTAACCCATCGGTGATACGCCGGAGCCGGACCAGGCGCCGGTCTCCCGGGCCGCACCGGTTCAAGATGAACCGGACATCATGGGGAGAGGCAGTATCAATCCGGTCGCGGTTAGCGGGCCCCCACTGGTAAGCCGCATAACCCCCGATCCCGATAACCGCCGCCAGCGTCACCCCTCCCCAGATGATCATGAGACTTTTTATCGGGGTAAGAAGCCGTTGCATCTTCCTGCCGAACTGCCTTGCGGCTGAAAATCAAATTTAAGGCAAATTCAACTTCGGAGGATGGTTATTTTTTCTGCTGCTTTTCCTGTTTCTTCATGTCTTGGTAAACTGAATCGAAATCTTTTCCGTGACAAACAATTGCATCAATCCGCCAACCTTCTTTCGGTTTCTTTAATTTTACGGTGAAGGGGGGAGCCGGGGGGGTAAATCCCGCCATCCCAACCTTTACTGTAGCCTCAGTCTCAGTATTGTTGACCAAGACCACAGAGGAGCCGGCCATACTATCCGGGAAATCTTGTCCACAAATAATTGGATCATAATCTAAATAGCCAATCTCTGCTGACCCCTTCGTTTTCTCGTCTTCCCGCATCATTTTATGGTAGGAATCGATAAAATGTCGGGTGACAAAACCTGGATCCAGGCTGCGATTGGGGACCGGCTTAACCGTCTTATCTGCCTTTTTTAAGTCATACTCCTGATAAGCAATATAGGCCGCGTCAGTTCTGTCCGGTTAACTGATTAAAAAAAGCCCGAAATCTCCTGTGAATCTGTTAAAATGTGTTAGCCATAACCCATTAAACAGAAAGGAGATTTCGGACTATGGCCCATTGTAACACAATCTT
>JALNYP010000031.1 GCA_023229795.1 Syntrophobacterales bacterium | reverse complement strand
GGTTCCAGATGACTGCCCCCCGCATGAGAAAGCCGATCTCCGTCATATCCCGCACGATGTAGGAATGCAGCGGGATATAGGGCTTGCGCCCCAGGTTGGCGATGTTGACGCAGGCCCGGCCCCCCGGCGCCAGGACCCGGTGGACCTCCTGCCAGACCCGGCGCAGGAAGGCCAGGTATTCCTCCAAGGTGATGTCCCGGTCGTACTCCTTGCCCACGTTATAGGGGGGCGAGGTCACCATCAGGTGGATGCTATCATCCGGGATTTCCTCCATGGCCTCGGAGGATTTCACCAGGATTGTATTCAACAGTTCCGGCGGGACGGGTTTTTCGGGATAGTCGCCGGCCACTACTACGGGGACCTGCGAGTAAAGCTTGCTGGCGTAGAAGGACGAGGCGTCGTGGGAGATTCTCCCCGAGGTGCCGAAGGCGCTGGTGCGGGTCTTCTTTTTAGTGGGATTATTTTTCATGTGCCGCCGCGATCCCTCATGTCCTTGATTTTACCTTGGTTTATGCGGCCCCTTTTGGTAGGATATTACATTGAGGCCCGTATGGCAAGGAAAGGAAATTTATGAACTGGTGGTTGTTGGCCGGGGTGCCCGTCACGTCGTTCGTCGTGGCCCTGTCCGGGGCCCTGATGCCCGGCCCCCTTTTGACCCTTACCGTGGGGGAGGCGGCCCGCCGGGGCTTCTGGGCCGGACCCCTGATCATCGTGGGCCACGCCCTGCTGGAGCTGGCCCTGGTCCTGCTGCTCTTGGCCGGGGTGGGCGTCTGGCTGCACCGGCCGGTGGTCCTGGGCCTGGTGGGCGTAGTGGGCGCCGGCCTGTTGGTGTGGATGGGGGTCGGGCTGCTCAAGGCCTCCCGGCACAGCCGCCTGAATTTCGACCCTCAAACCGCTTCCGGCCTGCACCCGATTCTGGCCGGGGTCTTCCTGAGCGCCGCCAACCCCTACTGGCTCATCTGGTGGCTGACCATCGGCCTGGGCTACGTGTTGTTTTCCATGACCTACGGCGTCCTGGGAGTGGCCCTCTTTTTCATCGGCCACATCCTGGCCGACTTCGCCTGGTACACCCTGGTATCCGGCGCGGTGGCCCAGGGCCGCCGCTTTATCTCGGACCGCCTCTACCGCGGCTTTCTGGCCGCGTGCGGGGTCTTTCTCTTTGCCTTTGGAGGCTACTTCGGCATCCAGGGAGTGAACTTTCTGCTTAATTCTTGAAATGTAGGGGCGGACCTAAGTGTCCGCCCTTTTCCAAGGCGTACGCAGGTGCGCCCCTACAGGGAGTGCTTATATATGATTCAAAAGGGACTGACGGTGGGGTTACTCGAAGTGAACTGCTACATCCTGGGCGATGAGAAGACCCGGGAAGCCGTGGTCATCGACCCCGGGGGCGACGAAGACGAGATCCTCGATACCCTGAACCGCAACAATCTCCAACTGAAACTGATCATCGACACCCACGGCCATTTCGACCACGTGGACGCCAACCAGCCCTTGAAAGACGCCACCGGGGCCCAAATCGCCATCCACGAAGCCGACGGCCAGATGCTCATCAAACCCTCCTCGGAGGCCATGTTTTTCACCGGCAACCGGCTGCGCCTCTCACAGGCGGATATCCTGCTGAAAGAAGGCGATATCCTCACCTTCGGAGAATACCGTTTGAAGGTCCTCCATACCCCGGGGCATACTCCCGGGGGCATCAGCCTGGTGCTGGAAGGCCATACCTACGTTTACGTGGGCGACCTGCTCTTTGCCGGGTCTATCGGCCGCACCGACTTTCCCGGCGGCAGCTACGACGCCCTGATCAACGCGGTCAAAACCAAGATCTTCCCCCTGGGAGATAACTACAGCGTGTACCCGGGCCACGGCCCGGTGACCACCGTCGGCCAGGAACGCAAATATAACCCGTTTTTTTAACGAGGGCGAAAAGGGAAAAAGGGTAAAAGGCGAAAAGGTAAAAAATCCTGGGAAGCTTTTGGCAAAATGTATTTCTTGTCATTCTGAGGGAGCGAAGCGACCGAAGAATTTAGTTTCGCTGCGCTCAGGATGACGGAAAAAGGAGTTTTGCCAAAGCCTTTTAGGGAAGACATTATTCCTAACCCTTTTTACCTTTTTGCTTTTTCCCCCTAAAAAAGCAACTCCCGTGGGAAAGCTACCATGGTTTTCGCAGGCAAGCGCATCTTATTAGGGGTTTCCGGCGGCATTGCGGCCTATAAGGCTGCGGAACTGGTGCGGCGGCTGGTGGGTCTTTCGGCCCGGGTCAAGGTGGTGATGACCCGGTCGGCCCAGGAGTTCGTGGGGCCGCTGACCTTCCAGGCCCTTACCGGGGAAAAGGTGGCTACGGCTATGTTCGGGCCGGAGAGCGAGCCCCTGGAACACATCTCCTTAGGACAGGAGGTGGACGCCATCGTCCTGGCCCCGGCCACCGCCAATCTCATCGGCAAGCTGGCCGGGGGGCTCGGCGACGATTTGCTCACTACTATCATGTTGGCGGCCACCAAACCGGTGCTGCTGTGCCCGGCCATGAACGTGGAGATGTGGGCCAACCCGGTGGTGCAGGGCAACGTGGCCCGGCTGCAGGGCCGGGGGATCACCGTGATGGAGCCCGCGTCAGGGTCCCTGGCCTGTGGCGCGGTGGGGTTGGGCCGCCTGCCGGAGCCGGACTTGATCGTGGAGGCCCTGGCCCGCCTGGTCAGTCCCCAGGACCTGGCCGGCTACAAGGTGCTGGTCACCGCGGGGCCTACCCATGAGGATTTCGACCCGGTGAGGTTTTTGACCAACCGGTCCAGCGGCAAGCAGGGTTATGCCCTGGCGCGGGTGGCCTGGCGCCGGGGTGCGGCGGTTACCCTGGTGAGCGGCCCCACCGCTCTGGCTGCGCCGTATGGGGTCAACCGGGTCATGGTGCGGTCTGCCCGGGACATGCTGGCCGCGGTGCGAGAGCGCTTTGTGGAGGCGGACGCGCTGCTGATGGCCGCGGCGGTGAGTGACTACCGGCCCACCCAGGCGGAAATTTTGAAGATCAAGCGTTGCCATGAGGAGATGCAGTTTCACCTCACCCAGAATGCCGATATCTTGAAGCAGATGGCCCCCAAGAAAACCCGCCAGATTGTGGTGGGTTTCGCGGCCGAGACCCATGACCTGGAGGCCGAGGCCCGGCGGAAAATGCAGGAGAAACAACTGGACCTCATCGTGGCCAACGACGTCAACCGGCCGGATTCCGGGTTCCAGGTGGACACCAATGAGGTCACCATCATCCCCCGGGAAGGCGAGCCCGTGTCCCTGCCGCTCTTGAGCAAAGAGGAAGTGGCGGCCAAGATCCTGGAGGTGGTGGCGGGTTTGTTAAAGGCCCGGGACTGGGGAACTGCCGGTGCCTGAAGACCCGGTCGTGGAATTGCGGGAGTTGGTGGACAATCTGTCCGACTGGCTGCGCTATCAACGGCGTCTGGGCTGGCGGGGCCTGCCGGGGCAGGTCGCTGCTCCGCCCAAAAAGCCGGTCGAACCGGAAGAAAAGGTCCCTACCCTGGAAGAGATCCGGGCCGAAATGGGGGATTGCCGCCGCTGCAAGCTGTACGCGGGGCGGACCCACCTGGTCTTTGGGGACGGGGCCGCGGACGCCCGGCTGATGTTCGTGGGCGAGGCCCCGGGGGCCGACGAGGACCAGCAGGGCCTGCCGTTCGTGGGGGCTGCCGGGGGGCTCCTGAACAACCTGCTCAGCAAGCTGGGCCTGCGCCGGGAAGAGGTGTACATCGCCAACATCGTCAAGAGCCGACCGCCGGGCAACCGGGACCCCGAAGCCGATGAGATTGCCGCGTGCCTGCCGTTTCTGAAGAAGCAGATCCAGGCCATCCGGCCCCGGGTGATCGTGATTTTGGGACGCATCGCGGCCCACGCCCTGCTGGGCACCAAAGAGCCGCTGACCCGGCTGCGGGGGCACTGGCAACGGTACGGGGACATCCGGGTGATGCCCACCTTTCACCCGTCTTATCTCCTGCGGGCTCCCCAGGAGCGGCACAAGACCTGGGCTGACATGCAGCAGGTCATGGAATATCTGGCTGACCATGAAGAGGATTAGCCCCTTTATAGTTGTGCTGCTGACGCTGCTGCTGGCCGGAGTCGCGGCCGCGGCCGCGCCCCGGGCGGTTTACGTGATGCGGGTGGTGGGTTCCGTCAACCCGGGTACCGCGGAGTTCATCGCCGAAGGCATTCACCAGGCGGAGCGCGAGAAGGCTGAGGCCCTGGTGATCGAACTGGATACTCCCGGCGGCCTGGAAACCTCCATGCGGCAGATCGTCCAAACCATCACCAACGCGAAAGTGCCGGTGGTCGTCTATGTTTATCCCCGGGGGGCCCGGGCCGCCTCCGCCGGAGTGTTCATCACCATGGCCGCGGACGTGGCCGCCATGGCCCCGGGCACCAATATCGGCGCGGCCCACCCGGTCTCCGTCGGCATGGGCAAAATCGACAAGACCATGGAGAAGAAGCTGGTCAACGACATGGTGGCCTCCGGGCGCTCCCTGGCGACGGAGCGGGGCCGCAACGCCGACTGGATGGAGAAGGCCATCCGCCAGAGCGTCTCCATCTCCGCCAATGAAGCCTTGAAACTCAAGGTCGTGGACCTCATGGCCGACAATCTGGAAGACCTGTTGGCTAAGCTCAACGGGCGCAAGATCGAGGTGGCGGGCAAACAGGTGGTCCTGCACACGGCCGGCGCGCCCCTCAAAGAAATTCCCGAAGGCTTGCGATTCCAGCTCTTGAAGCACATCGCCGACCCGAACATCGCCTTTATCCTGATGATGATCGGTTTGGCGGGGCTCTATTTCGAGTTAGCCCACCCGGGGGTGGTCTTCCCCGGGGTCATCGGAGCCATCTGCCTGCTCCTGGCCTTTTTCGCCTTCCAAACCCTGCCCATCAATTATATCGGGGTGCTGCTCATCTTACTGGCGCTGGTCTTCTTCATCCTGGAATTCAAGATCATCAGCTATGGCCTGCTATCTGTGGCCGGGGTGGTGTCGCTGTTTCTGGGCGCGGTCATGCTGTTTCGGGGAGGAGAATCCGGCGTGTCGATATCCTGGAGTGTCTTGATACCCACGGTAGTAACGGTGTCCCTGTTTTTCATCGTGGTGGCCGGGGTGGTTTTCCGCACCCATTTTCAGCGCGCTATGACCGGCAGCGCGGGCATGGTGGGGGAGATAGGTGTGGCCCACACCGATCTTAAACCCGAGGGCCAGGTCTTCGTGCACGGCGAATACTGGCATGCCGAGAGCGCCGAACCCATCGCCGCGGGGGAACCCATCGAAGTTTTAAAAGTAGTCGATCTCAAGCTCCTGGTGCGCCGGGGGCCAAAAATTTCCTAAGGAGACGAACATGCCACCCACTTATCTCATCGTGCTAGCAGTGCTAGTCTTTTTTTTCCTGATGAGCGCCATCAAGATTCTCAACGAATACGAGCGCGGGGTGATTTTCCGGCTGGGCCGGGCCCTGCACTTCGCCAAAGGGCCGGGGCTGATCATCCTGATCCCGATGGTTGACGCTCTGGTTAAAGTCAACCTGCAGTTGGTGACCTATGAAGTGCCGTCCCAGGACGTCATCACCCGGGATAACGTCACCGTCAAGGTAAACGCCGTGGTCTATTTCCGGGTCATCGACCCCTTAAAGGCGGTGATCGAGGTCCGGGACTACTATGCCGCCACCCAACTCTTAGCCCAGACCACTTTGAGGAGCGTCTGCGGGCAGGTGGAACTGGACGATCTCCTGGCCGAACGGGAAAAGGTCAACGCTCAACTGGCGGAAATCCTGGATAAGCAGACCGAGCCCTGGGGCATCAAGGTTACCCTGGTGGAAGTGCGGTCCATCGACCTGCCCATCGAAATGCAGCGGGCCATTGCCAAGCAGGCCGAGGCCGAGCGCGAACGGCGGGCCAAGGTGATCAACGCCGAAGGCGAATTCCAGGCCGCGGCCAAGATGGCCGATGCCGCCAAAGTGCTGGCCACGGAGCCCATGTCCCTGCAACTGCGCTATCTCCAAACCCTGCGGGAGATTGCCGCGGAGAAGAACTCCACCACCCTTTTCCCCATCCCCATCGACCTGATTACGCCCTTCATCAAGATCGCCCAGCGGATGGAGAAGTTGGAGGAAAAATAAGGGCGGCAGGGCGGTTTCAGCAGCGCGATGACCCGGCGGCGCTTTTTAGTTGAGTAATCCGGGAGATCAGGTTACATTTTAAGATCAAAAGAAAATATCGGACAGGGCAGGGGAGGGGTGACCCCGCCCGGGCCAGGAAATACCACAGGAGAGCAATCATGGCGAAAAAGGAACGGAAAGAGAAGAAAGAGAAACCCCTGGAGAAGATGACCGCCACGGAACTGCGCAAATACGCCATGGACCTGGGAGAGATCTCCGGCGTCCACGGCATGAACAAAGAGGAACTGATCGCGGCCGTCAAAGAAGTCAAGGGCATCAAGGACGAAAGCAAGAAGGCCAAGTCCGTTAACGTGCGGGAGTTGAAGGAGAAGGCCGGCGCGATGCGGGCCAAGAAGATGGAGGCCATCGCGGCCGGAGAACCAACCGCCAAGATCGATATCTTGCGGCGGCGGGCCAACCGTTTAAAGAAACGGACCCGGAAGGCGGCCTAAAGGGCGCGACGCCCGTCGGCTCGAACGGCGGCTCCCCCCTCCCCAAAGGGGGCTTACGGATAATAAAGTCTAAGAGGTCCTGGGATTATGCCCCAGGACCTCTTTTTATTTCACATCGGAAATGCGGAAGCTAGTTATAATAATCAATTATTTTAATTAAATATAAATAACAACCGTATATGTGTTTAATGTTCTGAACAGGTTGTTTAGATTAGTTGACAATTTGATCTCTCTTTCTAACGGCAACTTATTGATATTAAGGATAAATTATTACATAACCAGTCTGGCATGGTTGGTGCAATGTATTAAGCGATGGCAATAGCATGATAAATTGAGGGAGAATCTTTATGCGGAAGCTGGCAAAGTCCATGGCAGCGGTGGCGGCAGGGATTTTGATCTTCGGGCTTCTGGGCCTTAGTGGCGCCCAGGCTGATTACGGTTCCAGTATCACCATCTACGATACCATGGTCTCTGGCGGCACCGGCACCTGGTACAATCGGGGAAATACCCCACCCCCCAACGGCGGTGGAGAAGATAACGAGGTCGAGTATTATAACGAGACTGGCCAGCGTTGGGACCTGGAAGGCTTCTATCTGAAACAGGCCACTTTGACCATGGTCGGCGGGTTCGACTTCAAGAACGGCGAGAGTTCGAATGGGGTGCATTACGATTCGGGCGATATCTTCATTTCCTCAGGCACGCCGCTTTACGGCGCGAAGGCTAAAAACTCCGCGGATTATAATTATTCCACCATCTCCAATAAATACGGCTACAATTATGTCATACACCTGGATTTCGACAACGATAGTTTTACCTGCTATGCCATTGATGCCGACTCGCAGGTAATGACTGTTGAATACAACCAAGCCGATAACACGGGCTCCAATCCCTATCGGTATGTCTCCGGCGGAAGCAACCCTCAGACGGGCAGCATGGTTTTCACCGGCCCCCTCACGAGTTCCAAGGTCAACGCCAATATCATTGGCAGCTTGCCTTTAGAGGGGGATGGGACCGATGATAACCACTATGTGGTGACCATCGACCTCTCTAATCTTCTGGACAACGGTGATTATTTCTTCCATTATACCTATGGGTGCGGCAACGACCTGCTCATGGGTTCCGGCACCCTCGTCAACCCCAGTCCGATACCGGTGCCGTCCACCTTGCTGCTCCTGGGCACGGGCGTGTTGGGGCTGGCGGGCCTGAGATGGCGTCGCCGCCAGGCCTAGATTTCACAGCTTTATTTCGGGGTAAGTGAGTCAGCCCCGGTCTCGGTAAGAGACCAGGGCTTTTTTGCGGGCCGGGCTGTTGGCCACGGCAATTATTTAACGTTGAGGGCAAAACTTATTTTCGTGCCCAAGCCTTCTTGACTCCAGATATTTAGGCTCCCGTCCAACATATGGACCCGCTCATCCATGGCGGCCAGCCCAAGCCCCTTTTGGGTGGAGTTTAGCGTCGAAACCCGCTCTAAATCGAAACCCTTGCCATTGTCCGCGATGCTGAACGATACGGCATTATTCTGCTTCTTAATTTCTATGCTAACCTGGCTGGCTTCTGCATGTTTGGCGATGTTGGTTAGGGATTCTTGAAAGATCCGAAATATGAGAATTTGGGAATCCTGGGGAAACAGATTATCGATATTAAAGATATCAACATAGCACTTGATGTTATAGTTTTTGGTGAATTCTTCGATCAAATGTTCCAGAGCCACGGTAAGGCCCAAATCCACCAGAATGGATGGGCTCAGATCCCGGGAAATTCGGCGAACACTGTCAATGATCTCATCCATATATTGCAGAAGATATTCACAGTCGACCCGCAAATCCTCTTGGTCTTTCCTCAGCCTCTTTTCGATATACCTGATTTGTAGCTTAAGAACGTTTAGCGTTTGCCCAAGATCATCGTGCAGTTCCATGGAAAGCCGCCGACGCTCCTTTTCATGACCCTTCAAGAGCTGCGAAGACAAGAACCGCAACTTGCTCTCCGATTCCCGTAATGCCTTTTCAACGTGCTTGAGCCTGGAAATATTTAGAATTGTCCCCACCAAGCCGCCCAGGGTGCCGTCGGCATTGAGAAACGTGGCCTTGTTAAAAAGGACTTCGTTCTTGATACCGTCTGCGAAAATCGCCGTACTCTCATAAGCTTGAACCCCTGGATTGCGAAATAGCTCCTGGTCGGCTGTATGGTAGATCGCAGCCAGATTTGGAGGCGCAATTTCGTGAACGGTTTTGCCAATTACCTGCTCCTTGGACAGGCCCTGACATTGTTCAAAGGCTTCGTTACAACCTAAATAAACCCCCTGAGGATTTTTATAAAATATCGGCATAGGAATAGCGTCGATTAATACCTGCAAGAAATGGAGGTGGTCCCACAAGGCTTTCTCAGCATTTTTCCGTTTAGTGATATCGCGGATCGTCTCGATGGCTCCCACAACATGGCCGCTCTCATCATAGAGGGGAGACGCCTTGGCCCACAAATATACTCCTTCCTCACGGAGGTGCGGGGTATATACTTCTGCAATTAAAGTATCGTTATCTTTTTCCAGAAAGCTATACTGATGTGTTATGACTTGCTGGGGGCTGAGGGCTAGGTCTATCAGGATTGGAATTCTCTTGCCATAGAAAGGCAAGGCATATTGACGGTTATCTCTCCCGATCATTTCATCAGCTTTTACTCCAGTCAATGATTCTATTGCCTTGTTCCACGCAATGATCTTCCCTTCGTCGTCAACAACAAAAGTTGCGTCTGGAAGAAAATCAATAATGTCCGCTAGACGTCTTTGGTCGAGGACCATGCCAACTCCTTTTGGCTGGGTTAACCCAATGTTATATTTCACGAATTATTCTACCAGGTTTTTTACAAAAAATATAGATAAAATCCCCTTAATAAAAAGCCAAGGAAATGTAAATAAAAGATAATTAGATTATTCTTTCCAAAAAAAAGAGCGACCAAAAGTCGCCCCCTTTTTTGTATTTATATTGAAAAGTCTTCTCTATAGGCCCGGGAAGATCTTCACCGCGTTCATGGCCAGGTTGTAGAGGCCGCCCGGGAAGATGCCGATGAGCAGCACGCCGGCGGCGGTGACGGCCACCACCGCAGTCTGGGCCGGGGAGAAGCTCACCGGACCCAAGTCGGCTTCCGCCGGCTTCATATACATCAGCACGGTGATGCGCAGATAGTAGTACACCGACACCAGGGAGTTCATGACGCCCAGGATGGCCAGCCAGATGTAGCCGGCCTTGATGGCTGCGGAGAAGATATAGAACTTGCCCACGAAGCCCGCGGTGGGGGGAATCCCCGCCAGGGCGAACATGAACAGGGCCATGCTGGCGGCCAGGACCGGATGCTGGGCCCCCAGGCCCGAATAGTCGTAGATGTTCAGGTAGCGGTCTTTCTTCCGCCCCACCAGGATCACCACCCCGAAGGCCCCCAGGTTCATCAGGGTATAAGCCAGGAGGTAGTAAAGCAGGCTCACCGCACCCAACTGGTTGGCGGCCACCAGGGCCACCAGGAGATAACCGGCGTGGGCGATGGAGGAGTAGGCCAGCATGCGTTTGATGTTGGTCTGGGCGATGGCGGCGACGTTACCGATGGTCATGGTGGCCACGGCCAGGACCCAGAGGAGCATGTTCCAGTCCACCTTCAGAGCCGGGAAGGCCAGGAAGAAGACCCGGGCAAAGGCCGCAAACGCCGCGGCTTTGACCGCCACGGCCATAAACGCGGTCACCGAAGTGGGCGCGCCTTCATAGACGTCCGGGGTCCACATGTGGAATGGCGCAGAGGCCACCTTGAAGCCGAAGCCCACGATCAACAGGCCGATGGCCAAGAGTGTCAAGGGCCGCATGGCCGGGTCGGCGCCCAGGCGCTGGGGCAGGTCGCTCAAAAACAGGGTGCCGCCCGCGGCCCCATAGAGCATGGCCATGCCGAAGAGCAGGAAGGCGCTGGAAAACGACCCCAGGATGAGGTACTTTAACGCCGCTTCATTGGAGCGCAGGTCTTCCCGGAAGAGTCCTGCCAGGACGTAGATCGCAATCGACATGACTTCGAGGCCCAGGAAAATCATGATCATGTGGGCCCCGGCGGCCATGAGCATCATGCCCACGGTGGCGAAGAGCACCAGGGCGTAATATTCGCCCAGGTTCTTGCCGTAATCCTCCAGGTATTGCCGGGAGATGAGCACAGTGAGGCCGGCCCCCAGGATGAAGACCAGGTAGAAAAAGAAGGCGAAGTTGTCCAGATAAACCATGCGGGCGAAATCGGTGCCGTTCTGGCCCCAGAGGCCGTAGGTCTGGAACGCCGCCACCGCCAGGCCCGCCAGAGCGACCCACGAAAAGCACGCCTTCCGCCCCTTGGGGGAGAGGGCATCCAGCACCAGGATCAGGATGGCGGTCACTGTCAGCGTCAACCACGGCCCGATACTGCTCAGATGAAAGCTGGGTATGATGAGGGTCATTGCGCCTCCCCCTTAAACACATGGGATTGGGAAACCTGTATGGATTTGGCCTTTGCCATCATCGCCAGGAAGTTCTCCGTCGTCGCCTTGGTCTTATCCAGGAAGGTGCTGGGATAGACCCCGATCCAGACGATAAACAGGATCAGGGGCGCAAACAGAGCAATCTCCCGCCAGGACAGGTCCTTGAGATCTTTGTTCTTCTCGTTGGTGGTGGCGCCGAAGACCACCCGCTGGAACATCCAGAGCATGTAACAGGCGGCAAAGATGACGCCGGTGGCGGCCACCGTGGCATAGAACATATTGGTTTTAAAGGCCCCCAGGAGGATGAGGAACTCACCCACGAAGCCGTTCAACCCCGGCAGCCCGATGGAGGACAGGGTCACGATCATGAAGATAATGGCATAAACGGGCATGGGGTTGCATATACCGCCAAACTCGGAGATCAGGCGGGTGTGCCGGCGTTCATAGATTACACCGACGATCAAAAACAAGGCGCCGGTGGACAACCCGTGGTTGATCATCTGGATGACGCCGCCCTGAATGCCCGGCATGGTGAAGGTGAACAGGCCCAGCATGACGAAGCCCAGGTGGCTCACTGACGAAAAGGCGATCAGGCGTTTCAGGTCTTTTTGGACCATCGACACCAGGGCGCCGTAAACGATGCCGATGACCGCCAGGATAGAAAAGAGCGGCACGAAGTAATGGGCCGCTTCGGGAAAGAGCGGCATATTGAAGCGCAGGAAGCCGTAAGTCCCCATCTTCAAGAGCACCGCCGCCAGGATGACCGAACCCACGGTGGGCGCTTCGGTGTGGGCGTCCGGCAACCAGGTGTGGAAGGGGAACATGGGCACTTTGATGGCGAAGGCCAATCCGAAGGCCAGGAACATCCAGAACTGCATGTTAAAGGGCAGGCCCGCGCCGTAGAGCTTCAACAGGTCAAAGGTATAGGTGCCGGTGGTTTGGCCGTAGTGAAAGTAGAGGACCAAAATGGCCACCAACATCAGCAGGGAGCCGAACATGGTGAAGATGAAGAACTTGACCGCGGCATAGACCCGGCGGGCCGGATTGCCCCAGATGCCGATGAGCAGGTACATGGGGATGAGCATCACTTCCCAGAAGACGTAGAACAGAAAGAGGTCCAGGGAGGCAAAGACGCCGATCATGCCCATCAGCAAGGCCAGCAGGCATACCATGAATTCCTTGACCCGGTGCTGAATGTCTTTCCAGGTGGCCAGTACGCAGATGGGGGTCAGGAAGGTGGTGAGCATGATGAGCAGCAGGGAGAAGCCGTCGATCCCCAAGTAGTAGCTGATGCCGTAAGTCGGCAGCCATTCGTGGCGTTCCACGAACTGCATGGCCGCGGTCTGGCTGTTGAAATCAAACCAGAGGGGCAGGGAAACGAGGAACTCCACCAGGCAGATGGCCATGGTAGCAAGCTTGAGCGCCTGGTGGCGCTGCCGGTTGATGATGACCAGGATCGCGATCCCCACTACGGGGAGGAAGATCAGAATGGAGAGGATTGGTAGTTGCATGTGCCCCCCCTAACGCCCGATTAGATAGCCGGTGACGAGCACCGCGCCGATGAGGATACCCAGGGCATAGTTTTGCACATACCCCGTCTCCAGTTTTCTGATGTGATTGCTGAGCCAACTGACGATAGTGGCGCTGCCGTTGACCGTGCCGTCGATGACGTTTTCATCCACCTTGTGCCACAAGAAATCCGAGCCGTTCTTGAGGGGCTCAACCACTGTGGCGTCGTAAACTTCGTCAATATAATATTTGTGATAAACCAGGTCATAGATGACCGGGATTTTCTCCACCACTTTCTCAGGCAGTTCGGGCCGCTGCATGTAAAACTTGTAGGCCATGTAGATCCCGGCAATAGCCACCGCCATGGAGAAGGCCATCATGGTGATTTCGAACCAGGCGGGCGCATGGACTTCATGCACTAAGGGGGTGATGGAGGGCGCCAGGAATTCTTTGAATTTATTGGCCCCTTTGATAATGGGGAAGCCCACCAGGCCGCCGACTACGCTCAACCCGGCCAGAGCCATCAAGGGGACGGTCATCAAGGACGGCGATTCATGGGGATGCACATGGTGATGGTCGAACTTTTCTTCGCCGTTGAAGGTCATGAACACCGCCCGGAACATATAGAACGCAGTGATGAACGCGGCCACGGTGGCAATGCCCCAGAAGACGTAATGGCCGCTCACCAGAGAATGGAACAGGATTTCATCCTTGCTGAAGAACCCGGCAAAGGGGAAGATCCCGGCAATGGCCAGGGTTGCCAACATGAAGGTCCAGTAGGTAATGGGCATATATTTTTTCAAGCCGCCCATTTTGCGCATGTCTTGTTCGCCGTGCATGCCGTGGATGACGGAGCCGGAGCCCAAGAAGAGAAGAGCTTTAAAGAAGGCGTGGGTCATGAGATGGAAGATGCCGGAGGTAAAGGCCCCCACGCCACAGGCCAGGAACATATACCCCAATTGGCTTACGGTCGAGTAAGCCAGGACGCGCTTGATGTCGAATTGAGTGATGCCGATGGTCGCGGCATAGATGGCGGTGAGGGCTCCCACCCCCGCCACCACCGTTAAGGAAACGGGCGCCAGCACGAACATGGTGCTGCACCGGGCCACCATAAAGACGCCCGCGGTGACCATGGTGGCCGCATGGATCAAGGCGGACACTGGAGTGGGGCCTTCCATGGCGTCCGGCAGCCAGGTGTACAACGGAATCTGGGCCGACTTACCGGTGGCTCCCAGGAAGAGGCACAGGGTGATGGCGGTGAGGACGCCGGAGCCCATGGGGTACTTGGCCGCCTGGGCAAAGACGTCCTTGAAATCCAAGGACCCGAAGGTCCAGAAGATCAGGAAGGCGCCCAGGAGAAAGCCGAAGTCGCCGATCCGGTTGACCACAAAGGCCTTTTTCCCCGCGTCGGACGCCGACTTTTTCTCATACCAGAACCCGATGAGCAGATACGAACAAAGCCCCACACCTTCCCAGCCCACAAACATTAAGAGGAAGTTGTTGGCGCTCACCAGGGTGAGCATGGCGAACACAAAAAGGTTCAGGTAGGCGAAGTAACGGTAAAAGCCCTCGTCATCTGCCATGTAGCCGATGGAGTAAATATGAATCAGGGTGCTCACCCCCGACACCACCAGCAGCATGATCATGGATAGGGGGTCGATCAGGTAGGCCACCGACACCTGGAACGGCCCGGAGGCGATCCAGGTATAGACCACCTTCTCCACCGAGCGGGCATCCGCCGGGAGCTTAAGGAGTTCCAGGAAGATCGCCACGGTGAGCAGGAAACTCAGGCCTACGGCCGAGGCGCCGATGGTCCCCACCACCCCTTTGGGTAGACTCTTACCCAGCAGGCCGTTGATGAAAAAGCCGATGAGGGGAAAGAGAGGAATCAGCCAGACATAATCCATCATGGGGTTCGCCTCACCACTTGAGGATATTGAGATTGTCTACGTAAACGGTGCCCCGGTTGCGGAAGATGGCCACGATCAGGGCCAGCCCCACCGCCACTTCGGCCGCGGCCACGGTCAGGACGAAGAACACGAACATCTGGCCGTCCACGGCTTTGAAGTAATCGGCAAAACCGATGAAGGCCAGGTTCACGGCGTTGAGCATCATTTCGATGCACATGTAAATGACCAGGGCGTTGCGCCGGATCAGGACCCCGATCACCCCCAGGGCGAACAGAGCCACGCTCAAGGCCAGGTAATATTGAACAGGCACTACCATAAGAGCTCTCCGGTTCGGTTACTCACGCCAAGGCGCAAAGTCTTTATCTGCGCGGCGGCGTGCCTTATCAGTCCAACTTGCTTTTCGCCAAGACTACTGCGCCCACGATGGCCACCAGCAGCAGGACCGAGGTGACTTCAAAGGGCAGCAGGTAATCGGTAAACAGGCTCCGGGCAATGGATTCGGTGTTGCCCAGGCCCGGGGCTACTTCCTTGCCGGTGGTCAGCACGGCCTTGGTCACGCCGTAAATCAGGATTAGCCCGGTGAAGCCGGCCAGGATGATGCCCGCCAGTTTCTGCCCGATAAAGGGAATCTTGGGGTCCTCTTCCGGCTGCCGGATATTCAGGAGCATGATGACAAACAGGAACAGCACCATGATGGCCCCGGCATATACGATTACCTGGATGGCGGCGATGAACTCCGCATGAGCCAGGAGGTAGATGCCGGCCACCGCAAAAAAGTTGACGATGAGCCAGAGGGCGCTCCGGATCGGCTGTTTCTGAAAGACCACCAGGCCGCCGGCCACCAGGGCCACTCCGCCCAGGATGAAAAACAGAATCTGCATCCCTCGGGCCTCCTATTCCTGCCGAAATCCGCGTGGATTGGATAACTGCCGATTCATAGCCAATCCCCCAGGCGCAGTTGCGGTTTGCTCTGGGTGGCCCGGTCGATATCCAGAATCAGCGCCTGCTTATCGTATTGGGCCAGTTCGTAAAGGTTGTTCAGTTTGATAGCCCCTTTGGGACAGGCCTCCTGGCAGAAGCCGCAGAAGATGCAGCGCTGCAGGTCAATGGTAAAGGCTACCGGATACTTCTCGTGTTCCGTACCCTCGGCGGGCACGATGCCCTTGATGGCATTGCTGGGGCAGACCACCATGCAGAGGGTGCAGGCCACGCACCGCCGGCCGCCGTCCTCATTGATGGTGAGCTCCGGATGGCCCCGCCACCGCGGGAAGGGCGTCCGTTTCTCTTCCGGGTATTGCTGGGTGATGGGCTTGGTGAAGACCATCCGCAGCGTGGTCGCCAACCCTTTGAGCAAAGGAATAATCATAGATTAACCCTTGATAAGTAAGATAACCGCGCCGGTGATCAGGATGTTCACCAGGCTCAGGGGTAAAAGGATCTTCCAACCCAAGGCCATGAGTTGATCGAACCGGAAGCGGGGAAAGGTGCCTCTGATCCAGATAAAGACGAAGACCAACACGAAGGTCTTGGCCAGAAACCACACAACGGGAGGCACGGGAGCCGGTCCCTGCCAGCCGCCCAGGAACAGGGTGGTAGCCAACGCCGAGGCCACGATGATGTGGGTATATTCCCCCATCATGAACAGGGCGAACTTCATGGAGCTATACTCGGTCTGGTACCCGGCCACCAACTCGTTTTCGCACTCAATCAGGTCGAAGGGGGTGCGGCCGCATTCCGCCATGGCCGCGATCATGAAGATCAGAAAACCCAGGGGCTGATAGAAGATGAAGGGCAGGAACTTCTGCGCTTCCACGATTTTTACCGTGCTCAAGGAGCCCGCCAGCATCAGCACCCCAATGACGGACAGCCCCAGGGCCAGTTCATAGCTGACCATCTGGGCGCAGAGGCGCAGGCCGCCCAACAGGGAGTACTTGTTGTTCGAGGCCCAGCCGCCCAGCACCGCGCCGTACACCCCCAGGGAACCCACTGCGAAGATGTACAGCAAGCCGATGTTGCTGTCGGCGATCACTCCCTGGTTCAGGGCCGCCACCGTCAGATCGATCTTGTAGCCGTAGAGGGTGATCTCAGGAGGCAGCAGGGTGCCGGCGAAGGGGATGACCGCAAAGGGCAGGAACGCCGCTCCCGCGGTGATCACCGGCGCCAGCAGAAAAAGAACCTTGTTGGCGCCCGGCGGCGTGAAGTCCTCTTTGAACATCAGCTTGAGGAGGTCGGCCACGGGCTGCAGCAATCCCCAGGGACCTACCCGGTTGGGGCCGTAACGCAACTGGATGAAACCCAGCACCTTGCGTTCCAGGAGCACCGTATAGGCCACGCACGTGAGCAGGACCCCCATCACCACGGCGATCTTCAGGACGCTGATCAGTATTAAGAGGGGCAGATTCATAATTCTCAACCCTTTTGGATGGTCACGCGCACCAGGTTAGAGTTAAGGGTTAAATCGTTGGCCGCCGGCGTTGCAAAATGCTCCGGCAGGAACACCACGCCCGGGGGGACCTCACCGGTCAGCTTGACCGGCGCGGTAATCTCCCCATGGGAGGAAATCACCTTGGCAGTCTCACCCGCCGCCAGTCCCAGGCTTTTGGCGTCCTCGGGATTCATCTTGAGGAGCGCCTCTTTGGTAACCACCAGGGTGCCGCAGGGGTGATGGGTGGTAAAAGACCCGGAATGTTGCAGGGACTTGCCGACGATCAGGGTGTACGGCCGCCGCCCCGGCAGACTGATATCCACCTCGAAGGGCACGAACTTGCCGCTCACTTCGGCCTTGATTTTCGGGCACGGCTCACTCAGTTTGGGGGCCAGCCCGGCCCACAACGGCATCTTCAGCGCCAGTTCCCGGAAAATCTCCTTGGGGCTGACATAGTTCATGGCAAACCCCATCTTGGCCCCCAACTGGCTGATGATCTGCCAGTCAGGCCGTACGCCGTTCGCGGCCAGGGCCTGCTTGATCAGGCCCAACTGGCCGGTGCTGCTGATAAAGGTGCCTTCCTGTTCGGCGTGCACCGCCACCGGCAAGACCACCTGGGCCAGCTTGGCGGTCTCGGTGAGGAACGCGTCCTGCACCACAATAAAGGGCACCTTCTTGAGGAGCTTTTGCACCCGGCTTTTGTGAGGCAGCCAGCGCACCAGGTCCCCGCCCAAGAGATAGAGGGCCTTGGGCGCCGCGGGATCGTCTTTCTCCAGGAGATCCAGCACTTCTTCGAGGGTGGCGCCGGGTTCCGAGCCTTCCACCGGTGTATAACCGGGGCCCATATCCGGCAGGACCCCCACTTCGCTGACGCCCCGGCTGTTATTCTTCTCGGCCACCGGGTAGAGGGCGCTGCCGGGTGTTCCGGGCTTGCCCACCAGGAGGAAGAGGTCCGCCAGGGCCACCGCGTTGGCCTGGCCCTTGTCCTGGGCCAAGAGCTCGGTGCCGAACAGGATCGCCGGGGCCTGGGCCGCGGCCAGCAGGGCGACGGTCTCTTTGAGAACGCTTTCCTCTACCCCGGTCTTGGTCACGATATCCTTGGGGGTGAGCTTCTTGACGCTCTCTTTCAGGTCATCCAGCCCGTCGGCCTTGAAGGCCGGCGTCCAATCAGGGTGGTCCGCCAGGAAGAACTTGATCAGGCCGGCGATGAGCACCCGTTCGCTGCCGGGCTTATAGCGCAGAGACAGGCCGGCGTAGCGGTCGAACTTGGTCTTGCGGGGATTGGCCACCACCAGCCGGAAGTTTGGCTTTTCTTTGGCCTCCATGAGCTTCCAGCCGAGGGGCGGCAGCTCCGGGGTGACATCCATGCCTACTACCAGGACCAGATCGGCCTTGTTTAGATCGTCCAGTTTCCCCAGCACAAAGGGGAAGCCGCCGCCGGTGCTCTCATCCTTCAAGGCCAACGGCGAGTGATAAGCCTGCGGCAAGGCGGTGCTGCGCTCCACACCTTCGATTTTGGCCGGGCCGAAGACCTCGGCGATACCTTTGAGGGCCCGGACATAGTTGTAACGGCCCGGGTTATCCAACTGGTTGGTCTTCAAACCCTGCCGGAAGAATTTCTGGAAGGCGTAATTGGCTTCATTGGTAGCCCGGGGCGAACCCACGCCGTAAACTGCCTTAGCGCCGCCAGCCTCGACCGTCTCTTTCAGCTTGGCGGCCACCAGGTCCAGGGCCTCATCCCAGGAGGCTTCCCGGAAACTGCCCTTCTCCTGAATGAGCGGGGTTTTGAGGCGGTCCGGGGCTTCCACCACCGGCCAGCCGAACCGGCCCCGGCCGCAGAGGAGCACGCTGGCTTCGTTCCGCACCCGCATGATGCGGCCATCTTTGGTGTGCACCTCATAGGTGCAGCCGCCGCCGCAGAAGGGGCAGGCGATCTCGGTCTTTTCCACTTCCCAGGCCCGGGCCCGGTATTTGAATTGCTTGTTGATCAGGGCCCCCACCGGGCAGATGTCGATGCACGAGCCGCAGAATTCGCAATCCAAAGGCTGGGCGCCGCTGGCCAGTTCGGTGAAATAGCCCCGCAGGGTGAAGTTGATGGCCATGGCCCCCACCCGGTCCCGGCAGATACGCACGCAGCGGCCGCAGGTGACGCAGCGGTCCGGATGGCGCTCCACCAATTCGGAGACGTAGTCCGGATTGGGCGGCAGCTTGACCGCGTCCAGGTCCACTGTGGGCACGGCCAAGGCGTGGGTCAGGTCCTGGAGTTCGCACTCCCCGCCTTTGGCGCAGATGGGGCACTCCAGCGCGTGGTTGATGAGCACCATCTTCATCAGCTCCAGGCGCAGGGCGTTCAGCTTGGGCGAGTTGGTCACCACCTCCATACCTTCATTCACGGTGGTGGCGCAAGCCGGCAGGGGCCGAGGCGGCCCGGGCTTGATCTCCACCACGCAGATGCGGCAGGAGCCGATGGGTTTCAACGCCGGGTGATAGCAGAGGAAGGGGATGTAGATCCCGTTCTCTTTGGCCACTTCCAGGATGGTCTTACCCGGTTCCGCCTGGATGGCTCGGCCGTCGATGGTCAAATTAACCATAAGTAGATCCTATGTTAACTGCCTCTGAGCTTTTTGCTGTCAGCCGTCAGCTTTCAGCTTCATGAAGGTGGCAGGCCCACCCTTTTATTTTTCGGCGGGACAGGCCCGCCTTTAGTCGCCTGGCCTTAGTCGGCCAGCCTCACCAAATTTTTTACCTTATAGACGGGGGCTTTGAGCGATCCGAGTTTCTCGCCGTCACAAGTCAACTTCACCTTCCACCCCAGGCCCTTAATATGTTTGGGAGTCAGTACCATCGTCCCGCCAGGCTCGACCACCCCGAAGGCCACCGCATCCTGAGGGGATACGTGGAACTGGATATTGGGGTATTCCTCCAGGTGTATGGTGTAGAAACTACCATGTTTATCGAGACCCAGTTCGGTGCCCTTGGCGATCTCGGTGATTTTGCCGGTGAAGGTCTGGGTGGCCGGCCCCTGCGGCGCCGGGCCCCAGGCGACGACCAAGACCAGCATTATTACTATCAGGGCTAGGTTTCGCCAAGACATCATAAATCACCGGAATGAGTTCGTCTAACCGGCCCGCCGACAATTTTCGGCAGCGCCGGCGGGCGGGGACACCCGCCCTACCATTATCTGTCCACGTCCGCCAGCACGATGTCCATGGTGCCGATGATCGCAATCAAATCCGCCAGCAAGCGTCCCCGGGCCAGCTTGTCCAGGGAGCCCAGCACCACGAAGGACGGCGTCCTGATCTTCAGCCGGAAGGCCTGGGGCCCGCCGTCGCTGACGATATAAAATCCCATTTCGCCCTTGGGGGCCTCGATGCACTGGTAAACTTCGCCCTTAGGCGGCGTGATGCCTTCCTGAATCAGCTTGAAGTGGTTGATCAGACTGGCGATGTCGCTATAGACCTTCTCCTTGGGCGGCAGAGACACCCGCGGGTCGGCGCACTTGATATCCCCCGGCTCGGTTTGGGCGATCTTTTCCAGGGCCTGCTTAACGATGCGGTTGCTCTGGAGCATTTCCTGCATCCGTACCAGGTAGCGGGAGTAGGTGTCGCCGGCGCCGGTGCCCAGGGGCACTTCGAAATCGAATTCGTCGTAGCTGGAATAGGGGTTGTCGCGTCGCAGGTCCCAATCGATCCCGCAGCCTCGGGCCATGGGGCCGGACCAGCCCCAATCCAGGGCGTCGTCGGCGCTCATGGTGCCCACGCCGATGGTACGTTGCTTCCAGATGATGTTCTGGGTCAGGAGGTTGTCATAGTCCTGCCAGTTCTTGTCGAAGGACTTGACGAATTCCCAGGCCGCGGGGATGAAGCCGTCGGGCAGGTCCGCGGCCAGGCCGCCGATGCGGAAATAGAGCGGGAACATCCGGGCCCCGGAGGCCAGCTCGCACAGGTCCATGATTTTTTCCCGCTCCCGAAAGGCGTAAAACAAGGGAGTCATGGCCCCGAGGTCGTGGCCGTGGGTGCCCAGCCAGAAGAGGTGCGAGGCGATCCGGGTCAGCTCCGCGATCATTACCCGGATATACTGGGCCCGCTTGGGGACTTCGACGCCCAGGAGCTTTTCCACCGCCAGGCAGAAACCGAAGTTGTTCACTTCTCCGGCCAGGTAATCCACCCGGTTCATCAGGGGCAGGCACCGGTGGTAGGTGCGGTATTCGCACATCTTTTCGATGCCGCGGTGGAGGTAACCGATGTCCGGGTCGGCGCTGAGGATGAGCTCGCCGTCCAGCTCCACCAGGACCCGAAGGACCCCGTGGGTGCTGGGATGGGACGGGCCCACGTTCAGCAGCATGGTTTCGGTGCGTGTCATGGTTCCGGCTTGATTCATGGGGTTATCCTAAAATCAATGTCGTTGGCGGTTCAGCATATATCGGGTCGGTAAGCGCCCGCCTATTAAATTTTTCCCTTTTCGCCCCCTGAGCAGCGGGGCGGCGCGGCAGCCCGGCGCAGTTGGGCTACATGCCCTTTAAGGGATAATCCTTCCGCTGCGGGTGCCCCACCCAATCCGCGGGCATCATGAGGCGCCGCAGGTCGGGATGGCCCTTGAAGCGGATGCCCATCATGTCGTAGGCCTCGCGTTCGTGCCAAATGGCCGTGGACCATACCGACGACACGGAATCAACGGCCGGGGCCTGGTCGTCCGTAAGCAAGGTCTTCAAGGTGATGCGGCTGTGGTTCTTATGGCAGTAAAGGTTATAAACCAGGCCAAAGCGCGGGCTGGCCGGCAGATAATCCATGCCCGCGATCATCGACAGGTATTTAAACGAGGTCTCATGGCCGTCTTTCAGGGCCTGGCAGATGTCCACGATGCGCTCGGGTTTCACCACGATGGTGGTGTCCCCCCGGAATTCCACCACTTCGACCACGTCTTCGGGGAACTTCTCTTCGAGCAGAGCCACCGCTGGGTTCATGCCGCCACCTCCCGCCGGGCCTGCAGGCCTTTTTTGTAGCGCTCGGTCAGGAAGGGATCTTTCAAAATCTTTTCATGGAGCTTCAAGATGCCATACAGCAGGCCCTCGGGCCGGGGCGGGCAGCCGGGGACGTAAACATCCACCGGCAGGTACTTATCGATGCCCTGGACTACGGCGTAGGAGTCGAAAATCCCCCCGGAGGTGGCGCAGGCCCCCATGGCGATGACCCACTTGGGTTCGCTCATCTGGTCATAGACCCGCTGGATGGCCGGCATCATCTTTTTCACCACGGTGCCGGCGATGATGATCACGTCCGCCTGGCGGGGGCTAGCCCTAAAGGCCTCCATCCCGAAGCGGGCGATGTCATAGCGGTTGGCCGCGGTGCAGATCATTTCGATGGCGCAACAGGCCAACCCGAAGGTGGCGGGCCATAGCGAATTCTTCCGGCCCCAATCCACCAGCTTCTCCAGGGTGGTAGTCAAGACGTTATAGCCGAGGTGTTCTTCTATGCCCATTCCAATGCTCCAAAAAAACTGTTGGTCGTTTTTGGTTTCTCGTTCTTAAGTCTCAGGGAAACTCGTGCTAAAAAACCCCGGAACCTAAAACCCAAAACCCAGAACCGTCTTTGTTACTCCCACTCCAGGGCGCCCTTGCCCCACACATACACCAGGCCCACCACCAGGATGCCGATAAACACCAGCATTTCGACGAAGCCGAACCAGCCCAGGGACTTGAAGATCACCGCCCAGGGATAGAGGAAAATGGCTTCAATGTCGAACACGATGAAGAACATGGCAATGACATAGAACCGCACCGAGTAGCGGCTGCGGGCGTCGCCGATGGGGTCCATACCGCACTCATACGGTATGTCCTTGGCCGGGAAGTGCTTCTTCTTGCCGAGGATTTCGGACAAGAGCACAATCATCCCCACCAGCCCGACGGCGATAACCATGAAGAGTAAAACCGGCAAGTAGTTGATCAGCATAAATTAATCCTTAGCAACCGTGCTTCGAATTAAGGAGATTCCCGTTAATGCCAATGTAGGGGGGGTACCCCCCCCTACCTCTATATAAACCTTCCCACCTTAATGGGAATGGGAGTCCGCTTTGCATACCCCCAGCGGGCAGTTCCCGGCCAGGTGGGCGTCGTATTCGTCCCGGAAGCGTTCGATGGTGGTCGTGACGAAGAACAAAGGGCTCATGCCCAGGGCGCAGTTGGAGGCATCCATCATGACCTGAGCGATCGATATCATCCGGTCCAGGTCCGCCGCGGTGCCTTGGCCCGTAGCTACTTTGCTGATGAGCTCGTAGAGCACCCGGGTGCCCCTGCGGCAGGGCAGGCAGAACCCGCAGGACTCGTGCTGGAAGAAATAGAGGATAGACCTGACCACGTCCACCACGCAGGTGGTGTCGTCCATGACCAGCATGGTGCCGGAACCGAGAGCACCGTTGGCCTTGGCCATGGCCATGTATTCCATGGGGGTGTCCAGGTGCTCGTCCTTGAAGAACCCGAAACTGGAGCCGCCGGTCTGGCAAGTCTTGAACTGCCGGCCATCTTTGACGCCGCCGCCGTATTTGTCGATGAGCTCCCGCACCGTCATGCCGCAGTTGGCTTCCACGATGCCGGGGTTCTTTACCTGGCCTACCACCTGGAAGATCTTGGTGCCCGCCGCGTCCGCGGTACCCTTGGACTTGTACCACTCGGAGCCGTTGACCACGATGCCCGGCACGTTGGCCAGGGATTCGACGTTGTTGACGATGGTGGGTTGGCCCCAGACGCCGACTACGCCGGGGAAGGGCGGCTTCACCCGCGGGTTGCCGCGTTTCCCTTCGATGGACTCGATGAGCGCGGTTTCTTCGCCGCACACATACGAGCCGCCGCCGGTCTGCACCTTGATATGGAAAGAAAATCCGGTACCCTGGATATTATCGCCCAATAGACCCTGGGCCTCAGCCGCCTCGATAGCCTTATTGAGCCGGTACATGCACAGGTAATATTCGCCCCGCACATAGATATAACCGTAGTTCGCCCCCACCGCGTAGCCCGCGATGGCCATGCCTTCCAGCACCCGGTGCGGATCGCCTTCCATGATATAGCGGTCCTTGATGGTGCCGGGTTCGCCTTCGTCGGCGTTGCAGACGATGTACTTGGGGACAGTGGGGTTGGGCCGGGTGAAAGACCACTTGAGCCCGGTGGGGAAGCCGGCGCCGCCCCGGCCTCTGAGGCCGGAGTCTTTCACCGTGTTGACCACCTCTTCCTGGCTCATGGCCAGGGCCTTTTTGAGGCCCTCATAGCCGCCCCGCTCCAGATACGCGTCCAGGCTCAAGGGATCGATCTGATCCACGTTGGCCAGGAGCACCAACTCATCGCCGCTCGCCACATAATCGCTCAAGGGATTGGTGGTCCGGGGCAGGGTCCGGTAGTCCACGACCTTGCCGGCCCGGTAATCGGCGATGATATTTTTGATGCGTTCCGGGGTGAGGCGCCCGAACACTACCTCGTTGATCTGCATGGCCGGTGAGACCTCGCAGACCCCCAGGCAGGCGGTGTGTTCCAGGGTGAAGAGGCCGTCGGTGGTAGTATCTCCCACCTTGATGCCCAACTCGCCGGTGAGCACGTCCAGGAGGTTATCGGCCCCCAGGATGTGGCAGGGGGGCGATTCGCACATGCGGACGATAAACTTCCCCCGGGGCGTCGGCGAGTACATGGTGTAAAAGCTCATGACGCCGTAAAGGTAGGCGTAGGGAATATCCATGCCCTCACTGATCAGCTTCAGGGCTTCCAGGGGCAGCCAGTTGCCGCAAATGGACTGCACTTCGTGCAGGGCGGGCAACACTCCGCCTTTGACGGCTTTTTGACGGCTGACGACATCCTGGATAGCGGATATCTGCTCGGGGCTTAACGCGGCGCTGACGGGAGTTTTGATCTCCATCCTTATCGACCCATTGTGAGATGTTTCTTTGTGAAAAATTTCTTTATTACCAGGAGTTTTTATTACCAATCCGCCCGAGTGTCAAGCAAATTTTTCTTTTTTCTGGCGGGTCGAAACGAGCAGGGAGGTGGGGAAAGGCCGGCCAAGGGGTTTTCTCCTTGCGCCCTCGTCACTTAGCTGAAGCGGAACCGGCCCCGTGAAGGGTAAACCACGCCGCTTTTCAGCTCTACCCTAAAAAGCCCATAACATCAGCACCCCTAAGGCCGTGGTCACAACGGTAACGGGAATACCCACCCACAAGAAATCCCTGAATTTTAAGGGCGATTGTTTCTGAGCGCCCTGGGCCACGATCACATTGGCCACACTGCCGAACAGAGTCAGGTTGCCGGCCAGGGTGCTGGTCAGGGAAAGCAGCAGCCAGAAAAATTGCGGGTTGGCCATCTTTTCAACCCAATGACTGCCGATGAGCACCAGAGGGACGTTGGAAAAGATATTGCTCCCGATGACAACCGCGGTGCTCAGCAGCCCGATATTCCGCCAATCCAGGTGCTCGCTCCAGGGCCTCATCCACTGTTCCAAATGGGACAGCAACAAATTATCGGCCTTCATGAAGCCTTGAACCACGATGAACAGCCCGGCAAAGAAGAGTAAGAGGGTCCAATCTAGGCGAACCAGAGCCTCCCGGGGTGGGCGGTTGGACCAGACCAAAAGGAGCGTGCCGGCCGCCACCGCCGCAAAGTCCATGGGCAACCCCCAGAGGAAGGCAATGATCAGACCTACAAAGACCAGGACGCTTTTCAAAGCCAGCCGGGGGTGCACGTGCAGCTCGGGAGGGACGCTTCTGGTGCCGATGAAACACTCTTTACCCAGACGCCGGTGAAAGAACAGGGCCAGCACTAGCCAATTGGCCACCAGGCACAGGGCGCCCACCGGCGCCATGCGCAAGGCAAACGTGGCCCAACTCATTCCCGAAGCCTGGCCGATAATGATATTTTGAGGATTGCCGGTCAGGGTCATGACGCTGCCGATGTTGGCGCTGGTGGCCAGGGCCAGGAGATAAGGAGCGGCGGGGAGGCCCGCCTGGGCCGTCATTTCCAGCAGCAGCGGGGTGCCCAATAAACAGACCGTATCATTGAGCATCAAGGCGGACCCAAAGCCGGCGGTAAAGACTACCAGGGCCAGCAGGCTTTGGGGACTGCGGCAACGGCCCAAAGCCTTGAAGGCCAGCCAGGTGGGAAAGGCCGCTTTGCAGGAGGATGGTTAAGAGCAGCATCAGGCCGAACAAGACCGCCAGGGTGCTCATATCGATGGCGGCCCGGGCTTCGGCCCGGGATAGAGCCCCGGTAGCCACCATAAGCACCGCGCCCAACAGCGCGGCGGTGGGGCGGTCCAATTTGCGGGGACTGTTTTCCCCCAGGGCCACCAGGATATAGGTGAGGAGGAAAATCAGGGTTGCCGGGTTCATTGCCAGGTTCATTCAGGTTACCTTGATAATAAAAAAGGGGACAGAATATTGTCCCCGACCCTTACCTGCGGCCAATATCAACAGCTTGTCAAATTATCTTTTTTCGGTCCTGAAGGCAAGACGGGCCAATGCCTTAACCCAGGCCCCGCCCTCCCGCAGGGCCATTTTGCCCAACCACCAATAACGGCGGTTGTGCCAGTAGTGGCGCACCAGGCCTCGGGCCGGTAGGGGATGCACGGTGATGTCCCGGGGGTGGAAATGCCGCCGAAAGATAAACGCGGCCCGGTGAATGTGGACCGCGTCCGTCACCAAACCAATGTTTTGGAACCCCAGGCCTTGCACCAGGGACAGGGTATGGTAAGCCGAGGCCGCGGTAGTGCGGCTGGCCTCCTCCAGGATCAGGCAAGATTTCAGGGCTTCCCGGAGCGCCTCCCCCCACTCTTCTCCTACCCAGTCCAGGGCCCAGTCGGCCATGGCCCGGGCCTCGGAGGCGCCGCAGCCCGGCCTGACGCCGCCGGTCAGGAGCACGTAGCCCTGGGGGCATAAATGTCGCCATAACTGCAGGGCGTGGGTGAGGCGCAGCCGGGCCACCCGGCCGGGTTGGTCCCGGGGATTGAGGCGGGCCCCCAGGACGATGAGGGCGTCGAGGGAAAGGTCGGGGCGAAAAGGAGAGGAATCAGGCCTAGGGTGATTATCCATGGACCTGGCCTCCTTCCCGGTTCATTCCTCGCCCCGTCGCCGCTTCTTGCGCAAGGCCCGGGCCCCGGACTTCCAATCGGGCTCATCCTTCTTGCCTCTGCCCTGGTGCTTGGCCGGGGGCTGGAACATCCCGGGCAGGTCCGGGAAAAAACTGCCGGGAGTGGGCGCTGTGGGCCTGGGCTTTTCCACTTTGGACTTTTCCGGGGCCTGGGACGGGGTCGGCAGTTGCAGCAGGTCCCTGGACAGGGCCGGGGCCAGGTAGAAGCCCTCGCCGTAGCCGGTGAATTCGATCCGCCGCCGGGCCGCGGCCTGGGCCTGGACCGTAACCAGGATGGGGTCCGGGGCGCGCCGCCGCCCCAGCTTCAGGGCCAACTCCGGGGTCGCGGCCAGCACCAGTTCGCCTTCCGGCGGCGGCTTCAGGCCTTCCTCCCACACCCGCACGTGGGCTTTGGGAGGAATAGCGGCATAAAGCAGAGCAGGGGGGGACTCCCCCGCCTCGCGGCGTAGGTGGGCCGGTTCCAGGGCCCGGATGCGGTCCTCGATGATCTCAAAGGCCGGGGGTGACATGAGTCCCACGAGCTGGTCCAGATGATGGCGGCGGACGAAGCCCCAGCCGGGCTCCCCGGTCAGGACCTGGAGCAGGTGTTTGATGGGCACGAAGCCCTCATCCGAGAGCACCACCCCGAATTCATCCGGCCGATGCCCCAGGATATAGGTGAGCATCCGGGCCAGGCCTTCCAGTTGCCGAGGTAAACGAGACATATGCAAGCGGTTCTGGGTTTTGGGTTTTAGGTTCTGGGGCTTGAGTGTCGCGCCGGTGCCGGTTGGCTGCATCCGGGAGGCCGGTAATACCGGTTTCCAAGCCCGATTAGACCTGAACTTATATTATCCTAAATTATCGAAAAAACTGACACGAAAAAGCCTTGGCAGGCAAAGTCAAACCAACCGAATGCCATTGACAAAATTCAGCGAAATGCTAAACTTACCTAGTTATATGGAACAGGCGAAGCGCTTTCACCAGGACCACAAAGAGCTCTTGAATCGGGCGGCGGTCATCGCCGAGGAGGTGACCTCCGACTTCTTCAAGCTCTCTCTGAGTCACTGGCGGCGGGCCCGCTACGATATTCTGACTCTGGAAGGCCTGTGGGCCGAGGAAATTTCCTCCCACGCCCTGGCCCTGGTGGCCAAGTACAACGGCCGGCCCCAAGACCGCCTGCTAGGCTCCGCGGTCTTCGATTTTTACCGGGTCTGCCTCCAGGATCACAATATCCTCAAGACCCTGGAGCATTGCGCCGACTTGAGCCTGTTCCCCCTGCTGCTCTATATCGTCACCCACGAACTGGTGCACGTGGTGCGGTTTAGCCAATTCTTGGCCCTCTTCGAGGCCCCGGAGGAGGTCAAGCAAGAAGAAGAGCGGCGGGTGCACCGTTTGACGCAAAAGATCCTGGCGCCCCTGAAGGTGAGGGATATGTCGCCGGTGATGCGATACTATGATGGTCAGCTTCAAGGAGGTTGGCAGTATGCCGATTTACGAGTATCAGTGTGACGCCTGCGGCCAGGTGGTGGAACGGTGGCAGAATTTCTCCGATTCCCCGCTGACGGAATGTGCCGCATGCGGCGGTAGTCTGCATAAAATCATCAGCACCTGTGCCTTTCATCTCAAAGGCAGTGGGTGGTATGTCACGGATTATGCCGGCAAAAACCCCTCTGCGGGCGCCGGTGAGCATACGGAAGGGGCCAAGGCCGCCAGCGGTGCCGGCGACGCCGGCGACGCCAAACCCGCAGACACGGCCAAGCCTGAGGCAACTCCTGCCCCCAAAATAAAGTGAAGCAAATGTTAAATCTCCCAGGTGGGAGAGAAAGAGAGCAATAATTGGCAGATATCAAGAGTGCCTTAGAATTGGCCCTGGAAAGGGCTGAGAAATACGGCAAAGCCAGCCGGGAAGAGATGGACGCGGCTCAATACGGGGACCAGGGCCGTCAGTTGGCGGTCCAGTACCTTAAAGGGGAAGGCGACCTGGAAGCGGACCTCAACAAGCTGGCGCCCCCGGCCCAGGCCGCGGCCCGTCAGGCCATCAAAGAGGTCTTCCTGCGGAACATCGGTCTGCCCCGGGAAGAGGGGGTTGACCCCCGGCAGGACCGCGCCGTCGAAGGGCTGCTCCTGGTGGCGGCCAACAAAAAGGCCATGGCGCAGTTCCAAATGGAATTGGAGCAGATGCTGCAGCAGTTTATCCAGTTCCGCAACAACGCCCTCCAACAGCTCAAGGCCCGGTTTGCCGCGGGCGCCGGGCAGATGCAGCGGGCCATGGAGGCGCAATATCGCCAGAAAGTCAAGGTGGACGTAGAGCACCTGCCCCAATTTCAGGAAGAATGGCGCCGTTTCGCCGGGCAACTCCAAGACCAGTTCGAGCCCATGCTGGAGAACCTCAAGGCGAGGATGCGGCAGGCCTGATAATTTGCTGCCAATTTGACGAAAAAAGGCGACCCGCGGGTCGCCTTTTGTCGTTGGGACCGCAGGGTAGGGCTGTCTAAACCCTCCTGCGACTCAGTTGACTTCCGGGCAAGAAGTCTTAAATTCTAAACATTGATGTTCACTACAGCCCTCGGCTCAGGCCTGATCAATCTTGCGGGCTCGTAGCCGGGTGGCGGGAGTAAGAAGCGAGGGACTAAAGATGAGAATAATGCTGGGTTTGATTATTCTGCTGGTATTAGCGGCGGCCGGATGTGCCTCGGAACGTTATTCCGAGGGCAGTTACCAGGATCGGCAAGTATTACAACAGTATATCCAAGATCATCCCGATTATTACCAGAAATGGAGCAATGAGAGGCCGTAAATCTTCGTCAGATTTCTCTTAGTTCTCCAGGATACGATAACTCCTGGCACCTTACCGATCCCCTGCCTGCTGTCCGCTGATGCGAAAGGTGTGTGTCCTCAATAAGATGGATTTTCCTTGTCATTTCTGACCGCCCGCAAAATCTCCTGCTCAAGCCAACCGGCACAGGCGCCGGAAGTTGTCGCCTAAGATGGCCCGGTTCTGGGCCTCGGACAGATTGAAGCTGAGAATCTTGTCCAGCTCGGTAGCGGGGTCGCCGAACGGGTAGTCGCTGCCGAACATCAGGCGATCGGTGCCGAAGCGCCGAATGAAGTCGCGGATTTCCGGCCGCGCCGCCACCGCGGTGTCGGCGAAGACCTGCGGCCGCCGCCAGACCCCGGCCCGGTCCAGGGCCACGTAGCCGCCGTTCAAGCCTCCCAGGTGGGGGATGATCACCGGCAGGTCCGGGGCCAGTTCCTCCAGGAAGAACAGGGTGTTTTCCAACGACTCTTCGAGCAGGATGGGCAGGCGCCGTTCCCGCACCACCGCCAGAAACTCCCGGCAACGCGGATCGATGTAATGATATTCGGGCTCAACCGGGTGCCGGTGCCACTTGATGGCCACGTACTCCGGGCCCAGTTCTTCAAAGGCGAAGTCGTTCCACACGAAAAAATACGGGTAAACCTTGATCTCCGGGTCCTTCAGGTCCAGGAGATACTGGTGGGCCCGGCGGCGGCAGGCCTGCCAGGCGGGGGTGTCGTTGAACTCGGGATCATAGCGGTCGTAGATGTCTTCTACCGGCGCAATCGGCGCGGCACCTAAGATGCCAGCTTCGAGCAGAAGCGGCCGGATCTGCTCCCAACCCCAGTTAACGTGCTGGACCCCGGTGTGCAGGTGGCAATCGATGATCTCGAAATCGGCAGACATGGCTAAACGCCTTCCTTTCAGCAGGTGAGATGCAAGGCCGCGGCCAGGCGCAGCTTGCCGCTCAAGTCGTTGATGATCCGGCAGGCCTCACGAGTGGGGTGAGCCTTCAGGTCAATGCCCTTAGCCTTCAGGTAAGCGGCCAAAGCCGGGTCCACCTGCATGCGTCCGGAGTCGCCCATGCCCACCACCAGCACCTGCGGGTCCGCAGCCAGGGCCTCGGTCACGTCATCCAGTTGCAGGAAGTGGCCTTCCCGGCGCCACCAGTCGCTCTTGATCCGGCCCGGCCAGATCAACAGGTCATTCCTGAAAGTCTGTCCATCGATCAAGATGAGCCCGAATTCATAGCGGTCGATGTGCATGTGCGCCTCTCTAAAGCCGCCCGCCGCCGCGATAGATATCGAAATAGGGCGGGGTGTACCAGTATTCCAACTCCGGCGGATACCACTCCCGGGGCACGGGATAATAGTACTTTTCCCAGGTGGGAGGTTCGATATACTTCACCTCTTTGGCCTTGAGCAGGAGCATGCCGTTTTTCTGCCCCTCGACCACCCCGGCCACCACCACTTTGCTCTTGGGGACATACCAGTTGGAATCCAGCCACTTATCGCTCTCCGCAAGGAAGGTGCCCCCGGAGGCGGTCCCGGTGGGATAAAGCCTCGCATCCAACTGCCGCTGGTCCACCTCCAATAGACTGCCGTTTTCCCAAGGTTGCACGCTCATCACCAGGCCTCCCAGGATCTCCAACTGGCCCTGATATTTTTCCGGGTGGGCGCTCAACTCGGCGAAACTTACCGGGGGGCCGGCTTCCTGCTGCAGATGGGTGGAGATGGCCGGGCCGCAGCCCGCGGTCAGGCCCAACCCCAGGATCAACCAGAACCAGGCTCCCATGCTGTCCTCCCTTGTCGACACGCCGGGTCATCCTGGCCGGCCTGCGGCTCGAAAAGTTCCTACAATTCAGTCCCGATTTATGGATTTATAGTAATAATAATAACCCAGATGGCAAGGGTTGGCGAGCCGGGGGGAGTCGTGCTGACTGCTCACTGGCTCTTGGCAAAAAGGCGGGATATACTAAAATAATATGGACACGGAAAACATTGCCAAAGTGGCGCCGCTGGCCCGGGCCTGCCTGGACCGGGTGGCCATCGTCCTGTTCCGGCCCCAGTTGCCGGAGAACATCGGGGCCGCGGCCCGGGCTGCCTGCAATATGGGCTTAAGCCGCCTGGTGGTGGTGCAGCCCCTGGACTTGCACCGGGAGCGCATGGCCATGATGGCCACCGGCCCGTCGGTGGAGCTTCTCGATAAGATGGAGGTGTACGACGACCTGGCCCAGGCCCTGGGACCTTTTCAGTACATCGTGGGCGCCACGGCCCGGCTCGGCGGCGTCCGCAACCAATACTTCACCCCCCGGGAGATGGCGGGGAGGCTGGTGGAGATTTCCGCCGCCAACGACGTGGCCCTGCTCTTCGGACCCGAAAACTGGGGCCTCACCAACGACGAACTGCCTTTCTGCCACGCCCTGGTGACCATCCCCACCGGGGAGTGCTCCTCCCTCAACCTGGCCCAGGCCGTGATGGTCATAGCTTATGAACTCTTCACTGCGGTGAGCCCCAAACCCCATTTCGTGCCCCGCCTGGCCAACTCCCGGGAGTTGGAAACCATGTACGCCATGCTGAAGGAGACCCTGCTCAAGATCAACTTCATCAGCCACCAGAACCCGGAGCATTGGATGTTCAACGTGCGGCGGCTCTTTGCCCGCCACGGCCTCAGGGCCCGGGAAGCCCAGGTGATCAAAGGTATCTGCCGCCAGATCGACTGGTATGTGGGGAAGCGTTTGGAAAACTTGAAGAATAGACAGAACTCAACCCAAGAATAAGCCTGGCGGGGTCGGGGCCGCAGCCGAGGCGGTTATCCCCCCAGGCTTAGAGGGCGCCCATGCAAGTCGTAGCCATCGTTAATCCCATCGCCGGCAAGGGGCGGGCCCGTAAGGTCTGGCCTCTCCTGCTAAAATCTTTGGGAGACAGAGCCGGGCAGATCTCGACCCGGTGGAGCGAAGGCCCCGGCCATGCGGAAGTCCTGGCGGGAGAGGCTCGACGCGCCGGGTGCGAACGGGTGATCGCCGTGGGCGGGGACGGCACCCTGTTTGAGGCCGCCAACGGGTTGTGGTGGGAACCGCACGGCTCCATGCCGAGTTTGGGGATAGTCCCCTTGGGCAACGGCAATGATTATGCCCGCAATTTTGAGATCGGCGTTACTTCTCTGGATCACTTAACCATCGCGCTGGGAGAACACGCGGTGGCAGTGGACGCCGGCCTGGCGCATCTGCAAGGCCTCGATGGCCAAAGGATCCCCAGGATTTTTCTCAACGTCCTGGGCCTGGGTTTCGATGCCAATGTGGTGCGGCGTTTTCAACAACGCCGCAGCTATCTGGGCGGAGAAAAGGCTTATTTTTTGAGCGGCCTGCAAGAACTGGCGAGCCTGAAAACCTTTCTCTTGGAGGGGGAGGTCAATGGTACGTTTTGCCAAAGTGACGTCCTGACTTTCGTGGTGGGCTTAGGACGCTATTTTGGTGGCGGCATGAGGATTACGCCCGATGCTTCTCCCCACTCCGGCCGGTTCCAGGTGGTGTGGGGACGGCACCTGAGCCGCCTGGAAATTTTGGGCCTGCTGACGAAGATTTATGCCGGCCGTCATCTGCCCCATCCTAAACTACGTACCTGTTATGCCTGTAACGTGAAAGTGACGGCAATTCCGCCAACCTATGTAGAGGCGGATGGCGAAGTGATCGGCCAAACTCCTCTGGAGGTGAAGTTCCAGAAGCAAGCCTTTCTGATCGCGGCGGGGTCCGATAGGGGCACCGGTTAATCTGTCAACAATAATCAGCCCTCCGGCGCACCGCCGGCAGGAAGGTTAGCAGGCTGCCCCGTCGATTTGGCCTGCTCCCGCCTTTTGGGCACACAGTAAATTCCCTCGCCTTTGAACCCCGGCCGGAAGCAGAGATTATCCGAGGTGCATTCCGATTTGCGGCGATCCCCGGCCTTCCAGCGCTTGATCAGGTCCGGTTCCCGGATCAAGGGGCGGCTCATGGAGATATAGTCGGCTAGGCCGTCTGTCACCAGCTGCTCAGCAACTTCGAAGGACCTGATGCCGCCCACCAGGATCAACGGGATACGGATGGATTTCTTAAAGGCGCGAATTTCTTCCTTGAAGTAGGCTTCTTTCTTCGGGGCATCGATGCCCGGGCGGCTGGGAGAAAGTTTGCCCCCGGTCAGCAGGCCCCCGCTCAGTTCGATGGCATCGAAACCCGCCTGGGCCAGCAGTTCAGCAGCCTGGAGAGACTCTTCGAGGCTCAGTCCGTCCTCTTGAAAATCCCGGCAGTTCATTTTGATCAGGATGGGATAATCCCGGCCTACGGCCTCCCGGATAGCGCGGTAGATTTCCAGATGAATTCTGGCGCGCTGGCGGATATCACCCCCGTAGTCATCCTGGCGCCGGTTGAACAGGGGGGAAAGAAACTGGCTGAGGAGGTAGCCATGGGCGGAATGAATCTGCACTCCGTCACATCCGCCCGACTTGGCTCTCACGGCGGCTGCCGCGAAGTCCGTAATGAGGTTTTGCACATCTTGGGCCCCGATTTCCTGGCGCGGTGACGAGGCGAGTCCGTCAAAATCCGAAACCACCAGGGCAGGTTGTCCGGTCAATTTCTCGGCTGCGAAGTTACCGGCATGGGCCAGTTGCATGACGATCTTGCCGCCCCAGGCATGGATGGCGTCGGACATCTGTTGCAGCCCGGGAATGAGTTCGTCTTTATAAATGCCGATCTGCCAGGGGGTGGCCTGGCCCTCCGGGCTGACATAGGAGTGGCTGCTGATGATCAGCCCCACGCCGCCTTGGGTCAGGGCGGTCATGGTCTCCAGCAGTTTCGGGGTCACCGCGCCATCCGGGGCGGCCATACCCTCCCAGGTTGCCGATCTCACGAAACGGTTCGCCAACTGCATGCCGTTGATGGCAGTGCTCTCAAATAATCTGCTCATATGTTTTTCTTCCTGCAAAAATTGTCTGGGATTGAGAATGAAAGGAGGGGCAAGGAAACGGGAATGGCCATTTATGCAATTCCCGGAGACTGCGGATCGGGTCCGCCGGCCGCAAAGATGCCATGAATCAGATCAGATTCAGGTTACGGCTTATAATACATCAATTGCCTTGCCATCGGGGCCACGGCCTCTTCCAGACGGCGCTGTTCCTCGATGGTCATGGGCACGAAATCCCGGGCCGCCGCGGCCAGTTCCTGCACCTGCTGGGCGGAGTCGGCCCCCACCACCGCCAGGCTGACGGGCTGGCTCAGGGCATAGGCCACCAATTCCCGGACCACTTTTTCAGGTTCTTCCGCCAACTGGGGGAGTTGTCCCCGGCACAGCACCTTCATGCCGATGACCCCCATCCCTTTGGCCATGGCCTCCTGAGCCACCGGCACAAAACTGGCAAAATGCGGTTCAGCCGGGTTCATCGGCATGAGCACGGTATCAAATTCATAGGTCTCGAGAGCCCGGCGCAGGACTTCCGGATCCTGGTGGCCGGTGACGCCGATAAAGCGCACCCAGCCCCGTTCCCGGGCATAATGGAGCGCCTCCAGCGCGCCGCTGGGCCCCCCCAGCGCCCCAACTTCGTCCATAGTCCTCAGATCGTGAATCTGCCACAGGTCCAGGTAATCCGTATTGAGATTCTTCAGGGTGATGGTCAGGTGGGCCATGGCCTCGTTAAAGGTCCGGCCATGGGTCTTGCTGGTCAGGAAAACCTTATCCCGGTGGCCCTTCAGACTGCGGCCCAGGTAAGCTTCGCTGCCGGAGTAAGCCCGGGCGCTTTCGAAGTAATTGATCCCCGCCTCCAGGGCGGCCCGGATGACCGCTTCGGCCTGGTGGTCGTAGCCGAAGGTGCGCAACACCCCCTCGCCGCCCAGCCCCAAAATGGTGGCAGAGTGGCCGGTGCGGCCCAGGGTCCTCTGGGGTAAGCTCATGAAACCTCCTCCGTAAGGCAAGTCCGGCCTCAAACCTTAATGCTTTAGAGCTTCATACAAATGTTGACAATACAATTAGTAAGCCCTGTTCCGGTTCATGTCAATGTTGCTGTTCATTAATTATAGGCCTCGGGCCGTTTTCATCCGGAAGGTGCCCGGCCCGCTCTCCTGCACGAAGGTGAAGGATTATAAGTTATGGTTTAATTATGTTGGCAAAGCGTTTGGGTCATACCTGATAAACTATTCGATAACTAAATTATTAATTCTCTTGGGTCTGACCTGGAATTATTGTCCTTACCGAGGTCACTATTAAGAACCTCAAGAACGGTAAGATGGACCTTGATCTTCCCGGCAGTTGCGACATCGGCAAAAGTGACTGGAGACCGGGGCGGCTCCCCGGGCGCCCCACCTGGTGTTCCTCAGGCGGTGGCGGTTCTCCGCCTCAACTGCCCTATCTCCGAGGTTGACAAACCAGGGCTTTGTGTCATCCTGAAAAAAGCGCCTGCCCATGGTGAGGCAGGTATATCCGTGCCGCTTAACCTGAATCCGATAGTCCAGCCATGACCGCCATTACCCCATACTCCCATCCCGATAAACCGCCTTACCCGGCCCTGGCCGCGGCCATGGACCGGATTCCCCAGGGTAGCGGCGTCTATCTGTTCAAGGATGCCGACGGCCGGGTGCTTTACGTGGGCAAGGCGGTGAATCTGAAGAACCGCCTGGGCTCCTATCTCAAGACTCCGGAGAAGCACGAACCCAAGACCGCCCTGATGCTCAAGAAAATGGCCCGGGTGGATGTGATCCTCACACCCACGGGGCGAGAGGCCCTCATCCTGGAGCGCAACCTCATCAAGGAGTATCGGCCCCGCTACAACGTCATGCTCCGGGACGACAAGAATTACCTCTGTCTGCGCCTGGACCTCAAGGAGAGCTTTCCGGCGCTGCGTTTTGTGCGGCGCTTTCACCCGGACGGGGCCCTGTATTTCGGTCCCTACTCCTCCGCGGGCATGGCCCGGGAGACCCTCAAGGTGATGAAGCAGGCCTTCGGGGTCCGCACCTGTAAAGAACGCCGCCTGGCGCCCCGCTCCCGTCCCTGCCTGGAGTACCAGTTGGCCCATTGTTTGGGACCCTGCGCCGGCATGGTGGACGACACGGCCTACCGGCAGGCGGTGCAGGAGGCCGTCCTCTTTCTCAAGGGCAAGGGCGGCCATCTGTTGAAGCGCCTCAAGGCCGATATGGAGCAGGCTGCGGCCGACCTGGATTTCGAGCGAGCCGCGGTCTTAAGGGACCGCATCCAGGCCATCGCCCAAACTCTGGAACGCCAGGATATGGCCCGGCCCAATTTCAGGGACCAGGACGTCCTGGGGCTGGCGGAGGAGGCGGGGCAAGCGCTTATCGTGGTGCTGGTGGTGCGGGGCGGCCTGGTCAGCGGCAGCCGGGAATACTTCTTCCCGGAACTGCCCCCGGACGGCGATCTGCTGGGGGCCTTCCTCCGGCAGTACTACGCCGAAGGCCGGCCGTTGCCCGAGGAACTGCTGCTGCCCGTGGACGTCCCGGACCGCCGGCTGCTGGAAGCCCTGTTCAGCGACGACAAGGGGTCCAAGGTGGCCCTGTCGGTGGCCCCCGGCGGCGAAAAGGCCCGGTTGCTCGCCATGGCCGCGGACAATGCCCGGGACGCCCTCCGGCGCCGCCGCAGTCCCCCGGACCCCGGGGCCGCGCTTTTCGACCTCCAGGCCCGCCTGCACCTCCCTTGCCTGCCGGCCCGCCTGGAGTGCCTGGACATCTCCACCCTCCAGGGGGAGCAGCCGGTGGGAGCCCTGACGGCCTTCACCGACGGAGTCCCGGATAAATCCCGCTACCGGCGGTTCAAGATCAAAGAGGTGGAGGGCCAGGACGACTACGCCATGCTGCGGGAAGTGGTGACACGCCACTACGGCAAGGCCGGACAGGAACTGCCGGACCTGCTGGTGGTGGACGGCGGCCGGGGCCAGTTAAACGTAGTCACCCAGACGCTGAAAGAGATGGGTCTTGCCAACATACGGGTGGCGGGCCTGGCCAAGGCCGGGGAAAACGAAGGCCGCCCGGTGCGGGATCGCCTCTTTTTGCCGGGCCGCAAAAACCCCTTGCTCCCCCCGGCCAACGCCCCGGGGTGGCTGCTCCTCTTGCGTCTGCGGGACGAGACTCACCGCTTCGCCATCACCTACCACCGCAAGCGGGCCCGCCAGGAGATGCTGGCCTCGATCCTGGATCAGGCCCCGGGCATCGGCCCGACGCGCAAGCGCCGGCTGCTGTCCCACTTCCCCAATCTGGACGCCGTCAAGGCCGCCAGCCTCGAAGAAATTGCGGCGCTGCCGGGATTTAACCAAAAGGTGGCGGCGGGCTTGAAGGAATGGCTGACAGAAACGGTTACTTAGAGTGGCGGGGTAATTTGGTGGGGCGGGCCTCTGTGCCCGCCCTTGAATATCAGTGGCACAGGCCTCCGGCCTGTGGGATGGCGGCTACGCGCCGTAGCCGCCATCGACTTCCAGCACCGCGCCGGTGATATACGACGCCTCCGGGCTGGCCAGAAACACGATCGCCGGCGCGATCTCCTCGGGCCGCGCATAGCGCCCGAGGGCTGTAGTCGCCTTCAGCGCCGCGGCGAAATCAGTATTGTCCGGATTCATGTCAGTGACGACGGGGCCGGGGGCCACGAGGTTGACGGTAATATTCCTGGGCGCCAGGTCTCGCGCCGCGCCCTTGCTGTAAGCAGTAATAGCAGCCTTGGTCGCCGCGTAGTCGGCCAGACCGGGAAAGCCCACCCGGGTGGCTACGTTAGAGCTGATCGAGATGATCCGGCCCCCTGCACCCATCACCCTCGCCGCGGCGCGGATGGCAGCCACCACGCCGCCGACATTGATCGCCAGTTGGCGATCGAATTTAGCAAGATCGTTCTCCGGATTATCTACCGCACCCAGAACCGCGACGCCGGCGTTATTGACCAGAATGTCGAGGCGGCCGAAACGATCAACGACCGCCTTGATCAGACCCTCAACCTGGGCGGGGTCGGCCTGGTCGGCCCTCAAAGCCGCGGCGCGGACGCCCTTGGCCTCAAGTTCCCGAACGACTGCCTCAGCCTTGTCGGCCGAGCCCACGTAACTGATGGCGACGTCGGCGCCCTCGTCGGCGAGCGCCCGCGCGGTCGCCGCACCGATACCCCGCGAGCCGCCGGTGACCAGGGCAACTTTGCCTGCGAGCTTCGTGGACATTTCCTATCACCCTCCGGTTGGTTGTTGATAATCTCAAAACACGGGCTTTTGCAGTCGCCCGCCCATCCTGCCTCAACTTGACTTCACTAAAATGCTGCCGCCCCGGCTTCTGCCACGGCCTGATCCTGCTCCCCCGAACCACCGCTCACGCCGATGGCGCCAACGACTTTATGGTTTCGTTTGAGGGGGATGCCCCCGGCAAAAATCATGATTCGGCCGTCATTGGACGCATGAATGCCGAAAAATTGGCCACCTGACTGGCAATGCTGTGCCAGGTCTTGGGTGGCAATATCGAAGGCCCGCGAGGTAAAGGCCTTTTTAATGGAAATATCGATACTGCCAATCCAGGCCCCATCCATCCGCACGTGGGCCACTAAATTTCCTCCGGCGTCAGCTACCGCAATGTTCATGGGCTGGCCTATTTCCGCGGCCTTTTTTTCGGCTGCGGCCATGACCCTTTTGGCATCCTTCAGCGTGACCATAAAAGCCCTCCTTCTTAGGGTGAATTGGCATTGGCAGGAGAAGAGGCCTTCCCTGCTTCCCTGACTAAGGAACATACGGTGGTCAGTCCGCGATCTCTTTCCCAACCTCCGGAGACAGAGCCGCGGGGTTCATTCTGAGATCATTTAATCTTGATCGCCTTGGAATTCTCCCACAGACCATGAATATTGCAGAGCGAGGTGGCAATGAGAACCCCCGGCTTGCTGATCTTCAGCGCCACCGTGGCCCCATGCTGGGTGTACACCGGGCCCTTATTCGGCCCTTCGGCCGATTCCCCGTGGGCGGTGAATTCACAATTCGCCACCTGATAGGAAAATTTGTCGCCTTCGGGTTTAAAAAAGACCTGAATCCATCTGATATGGTGCTCCGTAGTGTTGGGGTGAGCCACTTCTTTGCCGAGGGTCACCTTGACTTCGAACATCTCATCGGCTGGCACGGCATCCGGGCAGTCGATAACCGGAACGTGTTTTTCCGTCTTCCAATCAGCAGTTTGGTATAATTCTCCGATTTTCATGCTTTATTCTCCTATTCTGGTGTTGAAGTAATGTTAGGGTGCGAGCCCCTGATCAGCTTACGCTCGATTATCACCGCAGTGCGAAAACCAGCCTCCGCCATGGCCCGCGTCAGGCACTTACCCGATAGGCCGCTCCAATGGCAGGACTTTCGTAGGTTTCGACCTCAGGCATCCTCTTGCTCTTTTCCTCAAGTTACACTGTTACCGCCTGACCTTTCTTCAGCCTGTTTAATCAGGCTAGCCAATTTTGTATCAAGGGACTGCGCTACGGCCGTGACCTCTGGATTATTGAATTGCCCGAAGAGAGAAGAAGGCTGATCAAATTCGACGTGAGTTGTCCGGTCGTCGGCCTCGTAGACCAACAGTCTCAAAGGGGCGTAAAGACCTGCTCTTATATCATGCCGCGTCATCATAGCCGCGATGAGCGGGTTTCCCAGAACATACTGCCTCGCCTTTTTGAGGGCCCCGTAGATGTTCAGAAGTTTTCCATGATCATAAACGGTGAAAAGCATCAGGTCTTCTTCTCCAGCCGCTTCTTTGAGGCGTTCTTCCACAAGCTTGGGATCGGTCTCCAACTCATCAAGGAGAACATCGTCAAATCGAGGGAGGAATTGTTCGAGGGTTCGGGTGAAACCTTCAAAGTCAGCATTTATTTCTAGCGAGACGTGATCCACTTCAACCGAGCGTTCCATGGTTGGTTCCTGGTGTTGATTCTATCGCGGCCGATACTCTCGATGCAGCATAGTTATGCAGCTCTTCGGAAAGAACGCGCCTTTTCCGAGTTACTGTTTGACGTTCTTGCGAAGAAAGGCCCGCATCAGGTCGGCTATCTGGTCGCCGTCCTCCTCCAGTGCAAAATGTCCGGTGTCGAACAGGTGAAACTCCAGATTTTTTAAGTCTCTCTTATAAGGCTCAGCGCCCGCGGCGGGAAAGATTTCATCGTTCTTTCCCCAGACGATGAGCATCGGCGGCTGGAACTGGCGGAAATAGGCCTGCCATTTCGGATAAAGCGGCGGGTTACTGCCGTAGCTATAGAACATGGCGAGCTGAATCTCGGCGTTCCCCGGCCGCTCGAGCAGCGGCTGGTCCACGTTCCAGTTGTCGGGGCTGATCGCTTCCTTATCCCGGACGCCGTTGGTGTATTGCCAGATGGTGGCCTCGCGCAAGAAAAAGCCGCGCAGAGGCTTCTCGCGCTCCGCCGTCTTTTCCTGCCAGTAAGCCTTGAGCGGTTTCCAGAAATCGTTGTCGAGCCCCTCGTCGTAGGCGTTCCCGTTTTGGACCACGAGGGCCTGGACGCGGTCGGGGTGCTTGACGGCCAGGCGGTAGCCGATCGGCGCGCCGTAGTCCATTACGTACAGTGTGTATTTCTTCAGCCCGACCTTTTCGGTGAATTTCTCGATCACCTCGGCCAGATGGTCGAAGGTGTACTCGAACTGCTCCACGGCGGGCATCGAGCTGTTACCGTAACCGGGGTAGTCCGGCGCCACCAGATGGAATTCGTCGGCCAGCGCTGGGATCAGGTTACGGAACATGTGCGAACTGGTCGGGAAGCCGTGAAGCAGAAGCAGGACGGGAGCGTCCTTCGGCCCCGCCTCGCGGTAGAAAATATCCAGGCCGTCGATCTTAACGGTCCGGTAAGCCACTTTAGCTGTCGTCTGTTTCCTTGTGGGGTCGGATTTAGGCGTCATCGCTAACGTATCCTTCCTTATATTCCCTTACCAACTATAGGCAGTCACCACAGGCACGGACTAAAAATCCCCTTACGCGGGGGGCGGGTCGGGGTGCGCGTGCGGCGTGCCGAGGTAGGGGAAAACTTTGAGCAGGTCGGTGTGCGGCTTGAGCCCGTCGGGCGGAATCTTGCCGTTGGAGAGCATGGCCAGGCGGTGCGCCACGATGTGGTCGGTGAGCAGGCGGCCGTTGGGGTACCCGCCGGGCCTGGCGGGATCGAAGCTCAGCATGTCGGGGAGCACCCCCTCGGCATCGATCACGGCTTTGGCTTGTTCTCTGGAATAGCCGCCGACATGCTCCATCGAGTGGATCAGGTGATCGAGGAAGAGCTCCCGGTCCTGAGCCGGCTTGCTCTTGTTGAAGAGCGGTTTGATCTCGTCGGTGAAGAAGAAGTTCGCAAAGGTCGGGTTGCCGGAGCGATCCACGGGAACGAGCTGGCCGTCACGGCGAATGCTGACCCGCCCCCAGATGCGCACCGCGGGCTTGGCGCCGAGCAGGCTTGTCGGCAGCTCAAACGCCATGCTGAACACGTTATAGTTGGCAAACAGGTCCTTGCCGGTCCAGCGGCTCGGGTCCGGCGCACCCTCGAGGCCGGTGAAGTTTTTGCCCCCCTTGTAGTCGAACAGGTTCAGGATTCCCGCGAAGTCGATGAAGAAAGCGTCACTGCGAACTCCGACGAAGCAGGTGTGGGGGCCCGACGTGTGGAGGTGCGGCTCGGGACCGAGCGACACCTCGATATCTTTGAAGATCGGCTCCCCGGCGGGCTCATCTTTACGGGCCTCCGGGCCGGTGGCCAGGTAGACGGTCGCCCGCTGCCGGCCGTCCCGCGGCTCGGAGAATACCAGAATGAGCGCGAGGTCGGTCTCGAGGTCGCCGTTGTTGTCGATGTTGATCCGGTACACGGCCTCGGGATGGAACGCCGCCTCCTTGGCGAACGAGTTGCAGTTCAGGATTATTACGGTCTTCGACGTGTCCGCCGGCGCTTGGAAGGCATAGAGATCGGTGAGGTCAAGGCGAGTGTCCCCTTCGGGAGGACCTAAGTTCAGGCCGGTGAAGTGGTTCGACATGGTGTTCTCCTCCTTTGAAAGAAAAGGTAGGGATAGCCATTACCCATGTCAAGGAAGGGCTCAGGCGAAAAGGCGAGGGATAGTACGGGCACCGCGACTACTGCTTTTGGAGTTGGAGAGGGAGTTTGAGGGAGTTTTTGGTAAGGGCAGGGGCTTTTGCCCTTGGCCCCCTCCCTCGAGATCTTTTAGTGCCGCGACTCGGAGCCGTTCAGGGCTTCGATCTGGGCCTGGGTGAGGCCGAAGCGGCGTTCCCGTTGTTGGTAGGCTTCCAGGGCTTTGGTGAAGTCGTCTTCCCGGAAGTCCGGCCACAGCGTCTCGGTGACGTAGAGTTCGGTGTAGGCCGACTGCCACAGGAGGAAATTGCTCAGGCGGTATTCGCCGCTGGTGCGGATGACGAGGTCCGGGTCGGGCATATCTGCGGTATAGAGGTAGCGGGTGAACAGGGCGGCGTCGATGTCTTCGGGCCTGAGGCGTCCCGCCGCGACATC
>JALNYP010000122.1 GCA_023229795.1 Syntrophobacterales bacterium | reverse complement strand
GGGGTCTGGCAGGAGGTCGACCGGGTCCTGGCGCCGGGGGGCCGGGCCTGCGTCAACATCGCCAACCTGGGGCGCAAGCCCTATATCCCGCTGCATTCCTACATCGTGCGGGATATGACGGAGATCGGCTTTCTCATGCGGGGGGAAGTCATCTGGAACAAGGCCTCGAGTGCCTCACCCTCCACGGCCTGGGGCAGTTGGCGCTCGCCGGCCAACCCGACGCTGAGGGACGTGCACGAATACATCCTGATCTTTTCCAAGGCGGGATTTTCCCGGAAAAACCCGGCTAAAAGGCCGGCCACGATTTCCAAGGAGGAGTTCCTGGAGTTCACCAAGAGCGTCTGGACCTTTCCAGCGGTGTCGGCCCGGTCCATCGGCCACCCGGCCCCCTTTCCGGTGGCCCTGCCCTACCGGCTCATCCAGCTTTACACCTATGCCGGCGACGTTGTCCTGGACCCCTTCATGGGCAGCGGCAGCACGGCCATCGCGGCGCTGACGGGCCAGCGGCACTACCTGGGCTATGAAATCGAGGCCGAGTACATCCGGCTGGCGGAAAAGCGCATACGGCAATTCAAGCGGGAAGTTTTAGCGCCCGGGCTTCTGGACCTCCTGGCCGAAGATTCTTAAATTAGATCATGAGTTTTCCAGAAAATCAGGAGGTCGGAATGTCCGGCAAAGCTCTGCGGAGCATAATTCTTTTTTTCCTGGTGGCCAGTCTGGCCGGGCTGTTTTTGCACGCGGTCAGATTGCCCCACGACGTGGTGGCCGCACCTGCCGGCCCGGCGGCGCTGACGTTCCAAGGCGGCTCGGGGGACACCCCCGCCACCGCGGTGATTATCGCCGGGGCGCCGGATTACGTCGCGGTCGTGGCGGGAGAATATCAATACCTCACCCAGAAATTCGGCCGGCAAGACCGCGCTTGGCAAATTGAGCAAAAAGAAGTGTATCGGCACGATGACCAGGTGTGCGATGTCATCACCATTGAATTTCCTCACGGCGCCAAACAGCAAATTTTTTTCGATATCAGCAAATACTTTAAGAAACCTTAACTATGGACAAAATCGTCATTGAAGGCGGAGTGCCCCTGAACGGGGAAGTTTCCATCAGCGGGGCCAAGAACGCGGCGCTGCCCATTATCGCGGCCACCCTGCTGGCCCCGGGGGTGCATCGGCTCGCCAACGTGCCGCCCCTGGCGGATATCCGCACCACCAAAAGGCTGTTGGGCCTCATGGGGGTGCAGTTTGAAGACGGCGAGCCCCTGGTGGTGGATTCCACCCGCCTCACCGGCTGGATGGCCCCCTATGAGACGGTGAAGACCATGCGGGCCGCGGTCCTGGTCCTGGGGCCGCTGGTGGCCCGGGCCCGCCAGGCCAGCGTGTCCCTGCCCGGCGGCTGCGCCATCGGGGCCCGGCCCATCGACCAGCACCTGAAGGGCCTGGAGGCCATGGGGGTCAAGATCACCCTGAACCAGGGCTACGTGGAGGCCAAAGCCAAGCGGCTGCACGGCGCGGACATCACCCTGGACCTGCCCACGGTCACCGGCACCGAAAACCTGATGATGGCCGCCACCCTGGCCAAGGGGACCACCAGAATCATCAACGCCGCCCAGGAGCCCGAAGTGTCGGACCTGGCCCGGTTTCTCACGGCCATGGGGGCTCAGATCGAAGGCATCGGCACCGACCTCCTCATCATTCACGGTGTGCCGGAGCTGACGCCGACCTCCTATACCATTATGAGCGACCGCATCGAAGCGGGGACTTATCTCGCGGCCGCGGCCATCACCCGAGGCCAGGTCACCATCACCAATGCCCCGGTGCCCTATATGGCTGCCGTGCTGGAAAAATTCCACGAAGCCGGGGTGCGCCTCAAGGCCGAGGATAGCCGTATCGTGGTGGAGCCGGGCGGGTCCCTCACCGGCGTGGACGTCGCCACCCGGCCTTACCCGGGCTTCCCCACGGATATGCAGGCCCAGTTTATGGCCCTCATGTCCCTGGCCAAAGGCGCCAGCGTCATCACCGAAACCATCTTCGAGAACCGCTTTATGCACGTCAGCGAACTGCGCCGCCTGGGCGCGGATATCACCGTGTCCGGCAACCTCGCCATCGTCCGGGAGCGGCGCCAACTCCACGGCGCCCCGGTGATGGCCACGGACCTGCGGGCCAGCGCCTCCTTGGTGGTGGCCGGCCTGGCGGCCCAGGGCACCACCGAAGTCCTCCGGGTCTATCACCTGGACCGGGGCTACGCTCACCTGGTGGAAAAACTCTCGGCCCTGGGGGCGCGGATTAAGCGCATGCCGCAGTAACAGTTGCCAGTGGTCAGTGATCAGTGGTCAGTTAAAAGATTCGGCCTTCAAGGCCTGGCTGCCTTATTCTAACTGCCAACTGACCACTGACCACTAACCACTGCCTTTATTCCGTCAGTTCGTAGAAGCTTTCGATGGAGGGAAACTCCGGGTGGGATTCGGCGTCCTGGCGGGAGCTGGATTTGGCCTTGAAGTAGGGATACTTGATGCCGAAGCTCCGGGCGGAGGCCAGGGCGTCGGCGTTGTCGTCCACCAACAGGGCGTGGCGGGGGTCGAAGCCCAGGCGGTCGTGGAGGATCTCCCAGAAGCGGATATCTTCCTTGGGATTGCCCAGGTCGAAGGACGAAATCACTTCGTCGAAATAGCCCAGCAGCCCGGTATGGTTCATCTTCAGGCTCAGGGTCTTGTAGTGGGCGTTAGTCACCAGCGCCACCCGTTTCTCTTTTAATCTCAAAAACTTGAGAAAATCTTCGGTGTCCGGGTGTACCTCGATCAGATGGCGGATGCCTTCCTTTAAGGCCGGGATGTCCAGTTCCAGTTCCCGGGACCAGAAATCGATGTCCGTCCAGTTGAGGGTGCCCTCCTCCCGCTGATAGCGGGCGAAGACCAGGTCCCGGGCCAGGGCCAAGTCAAGGCCCTGCCGCCGGGCGTATTCCTCCGGCACCAGGGTCTCCCAGAAGTAATCGTCGAAGTGTTTGTCCAGCAGGGTGCCGTCCATATCCAGGAGCACCCAGGTCACATCATTCCAGGGAAATGCCATTAGTCTTCCTTTCCTGCGGCTAATCGCCGACTCACCACTATGTATAGAAAAATTTCTTAATTTTCAACCGGTAAGGGCCTTGACCGAGCTTGGGGCCGTGCTTAACTTAACTTTTGTTAACCACAGAAAATCGTGAGAATCTCATATATTACGGAGGAAGAAGCATATGCCTATTTTTTTCAGGGAACCGGCGTGGAATCCCCTCCGGGAACTGGAGCAGCTCCAGCGCCGCATGAACCGCCTGTTCCAGGACACCTATGGTACGGAACGGCTGCCGTGGCGCGCCGGGGTCTATCCCCTGGTGAACCTCTCGGAAGACAAAGATCATCTCTATGTCCGGGCCGAGCTCCCCGGGGTCAAGGCTGAAGACCTGGAGATCACGTTGCAGGACAATAACCTGATATTGCGGGGCGAGCGCAAGATTCCGGCCGAAGACAAGCAGGCCAACTATCACCGCCGGGAACGGGAATCCGGATTTTTCCGGCGGATCGTGGCCCTGCCGGCCCAGGTTAAGGGCGATAAGGTGGAAGCCACCTGCAAAGACGGCGTCTTGACCGTCAAGATGGCCAAACCGGAAGAGATCAAACCCCGCAAAATCGAAGTAAAGGTCGCCTAAGGAGGCTCATGTATGGCTGAACAAGAACTGCAAGCCAAGGCCAAAGAGGAGGCTCCGGCCCATGGGGAACGGGTCCGGCCCGGCCGGGTCTTTGTGCCCGCGGTGGATATTTTTGAGACCCCCGAGACCCTGGTCCTGGTGGCCGATATGCCCGGGGTCACCGGCGATAAAGTCACCCTGGACCTCAAGGACAACCATCTCACCATTTACGGCGAGGTGGGCCCGCCCCTGGGAGCCGGGGAAACCATGGTGGACCAGGAATATTACACCGGGGATTACCAGCGGGACTTCCACCTGGGGAGCCTCATCGATCAAAGCAAGATCGAGGCCACCATGAAAGACGGGGTGCTGCGCCTGGTAATGCACAAAGTTGAGAAGGCCAAACCCCGGAAGATCGAAGTCAAAGTCGCCTGATCAGGCGGATAACCTAAAAAGACGCAGGGGCGGGTGCAAACCCGCCCCTGTTTTTTTGCGTTTCCTTAATCGGTCCCCTCCCCTTGGTTAATAATATTCGGGGGCGTTCTCCTTGGCCAGGTCATCGAAGCGGGTGAACTTAGCCTCAAAATGCAGCTTCACCGTGCCGATGGGGCCGTTGCGCTGTTTGCCGATGATGACCTCGGCGGTGCCGGCGTCGGGGGATTCCTGGCGATAGACTTCGTCCCGATAGATGAACATGACCACGTCCGCGTCCTGTTCGATGGCCCCGGATTCCCGCAAGTCCGACAGTTGAGGCCGCTTTCTCTCCCGTTTTTCGGGCTCCCGGCTGAGCTGGGACAGGGCCATGACCGGCACGGCCAGTTCTTTGGCCAAGCCTTTCAAGGAGCGGGAAATCTCGGAGATCTGCTGCTCCCGGCTCTGGGCATCGGCCCGGCCCTGCATAAGTTGGAGGTAGTCGATGACGATCAGGCCGAGCTTGCCGTCGGCCTTGAGGCGGCGGGATTTGGCCCGGATGTCCAGGACGGTGGCCGCGGGGGTATCGTCGATATAGATAGGGCAATCCAGGAGCAGGCCCGCGGCTTCCTGGAGATTGGTCCATTCCGGGCCGGTCAGGAACGCGGCCCGGCGAATCCGGGAGGCGTCCACCCGGCCTTCGCTGCTGAGCAGACGGCGCACCAGTTGTTCCTTGGACATTTCCAGGGAGAAAAAGGCCACCGGCACCGGCGGGGTGCTCTGGCCGCTGCCGCTGCGGCGCCCGTACGCCGCGTTAAACGCGATGTTCAGGGCCAGGGCGGTCTTGCCCATGCTGGGGCGGGCCGCCAGGATGATCAGGTCGCTGGGCTGGAACCCGGCGGTATAGTTGTCCAGGTCGGTGAAACCGCTGGTGACGCCGGTCAGGGAGCCGTCTTTACGCCCCCAGATGGCTTCCAGGGTGGCAATCTCGGTGTCCACCAGGGCGCTCAAGGGGGAAAACCCCGGGCGCACCTTGGCTTCGGCCACCTGGAAGATCTTGTGTTCGGCCTCGTCCAGGAACTCGGCCACGTCCTCAACCGGCGACAGGCAGCCGGAGGCGATCTCCTGGGTGCAATCCAGGAGGCGGCGCAGCACCGCCTTGTCCCGCACCAAGTTGGCGTAATACTCGGCGTTGGCCGCGAACCCCACCTGCTCGCTGAGGCCGGCCAGGAAGACCGGCCCCCCCACGCCTTCCAACTGGCCCCGTTCTTTCAATAAGGCGTTGACCGTCACCAGATCCACCGGCTCGCTTTTGCCGTAGAGGTCCAGCATGGCCTTGAAGATGCGGCCGTGGGCCTCCCGGTAGAAATCCTCGGGCACAATCAAGTCGGCGATGCGGTCCAGGGCCTCGGGGCGCACCAGGATGGCCCCCAATACCGACTGCTCGGCTTCGGGGTTGGCCGGGGGCGTGTAGCCGACCGGGGCGTGAGCTTCGGCGGCGGCGGGAAAACGCCTGCTAAATTTGGGCATAAGGTTGTTCTCTCAATTCGTCAGGTGGTGCGCTAAGGTGGTTTTTACCACGTTTTGCTTTTTAAACCTATCACCCTTTGCCTTTTCCCCAAAGGGGAGAGGGGCATGATGGCAGGAATTTTGGCAATTGCTCTAGCTTGGCGCTCCGAGCGTCGATCAGTTGGGGCGGGTCGAAGGAGAGTGGCCCGCCATCGCTTCAGGATAATAAATCAATCTTAGAGAAGATTGCAAACTTCGTCTGGGGCAACGAGAGGCAATGGCGGGAGGGTGGGATGACGGTCTTCCTGTGATAAAGGGAGTTTGGCGGATGAGACTGTGATCTCTCTCATTAAATCCTCTCATTTCTTCAATGCCTTGGGGAAAGTTACGTGATGTCAGAAACTTACTGAATTATGTGCGCAAGAGCGCAACCTACTTAAATGAGGGCAAAATTTAAAAAGCCCTCCCTGAGCTAAAATATAGTTAGGATAACTATATAGAGTGGGTCGGGCTGTATCAAGACATTAAGAGAGGTATCCTCCGGGGGGCTTCCCTTTCACCCCTGTTGGGGGCCTTTTATTTGCTGGAACTGGACCGGGGGCTGGAAAGCTTGGAGGTGAAATACTTGCGGTATATGGATGACATCCTGATCCTGGCCGACACCAGGTGGAAGCTGAAGAAAGCAATCCGGGTGCTGAACCGAAACTTCGACGACTTGAAGTTGGCCAAACACCCGGACAAGACCACAATGGGCAGGGTGGAACGCGGCTTCGATTTCCTGGGCTACCATTTCACGCCGCCAGGGATCAGCCTGGCGACACAGACGCTGGCCGGATCGTATCGGTCGGCGTCGCGGTTACCCTAACCGTTTTCGGCGACGAGCGAGCGCCAGCGGGATAAGGCCCGCTCCCAACAATAGCGCACTCGCAGGTATTGGTACCGCAACCTTAGAGTAATCCCAGTAATCCGTCCAAAATTGAGACCAAACAAAGTTGTCCTCGGTTGCGAAAACCCAAACCCACAGCCCGTCGCCATCGGTATAGGGCGTCGAATTTCTATCCGGTACGGTCTTTATTTGAGTATATACAGTGGTCAGGCTGGTCACATGGCTCCACGTGTAGGGATCTGCAAGTTCGAACCGGGCGTCGTTATCTTGGTCCTCGTAAGAGATGGAGAAAGCGCTCAAGCCAAGCACCTCAACCGCGTACGGGGTCGGCGTAGCGGTTAACTCGTAGATCATGGAGCCCGCGGGTCCGGGTTGCCACACACCGATCAGGAACGCCATTTGAACTATGAACAACATACGACAGGGGTAGGAACGGGGTCGAATCATGGATTGTCCTCCTCTTCAAAGAAATATTACTAAAAAGGCATCCTATGACATACTCCTTCCCTCCCCGGGATCGTGGCC
>JALNYP010000030.1 GCA_023229795.1 Syntrophobacterales bacterium | reverse complement strand
CCCCAAACCCCCTCCCCAACCCCTTAAGTGGGGCAAAAGCCGGGACCGTTGGCCCCGGCTTTTTTATTAGATATGAACCAGTGGGGCGGGCCTCCGTGCCCGCCATTGTTTCCTGCCTTTTTCCCGGTTGCAATTAGGGGACTGCCGGAGTAAAAGAAAAGAGATGGTGGAAAAACCGGCCAAACCGCACTATCATGGGCACCGCGCCCGCCTGCGGCAGCGCTTTCTCACCGGCGGCCCCGGCGCGCTGCAGGATTACGAACTGCTGGAGCTGCTGCTCACCTTCGCCATCCCCTACTCCGACGTCAAGCCCCTGGCCAAGCGCCTCATCGAGCACTTCGGCTCCTTCAACCACGTCTTTGACGCCGCGCCGGAAGCCATTATGGAAGTAACGGGATTGAAGGAGTATTCCGCGGTGCTCATTAAACTGGTCAAGGCCTGCTCCGAATACACCCTCAAGGCCGAGGCCCTCAAACGCCAACAGATCAACTCCCTCGCCACCCTGGTGGATTACTGCCGCGCCTCCATGGGCGGCCTGCCCGACGAGCAGTTCCGGGTGATCTTCCTCAACAGCCAAAACGAGATCATCGCCGAAGAAATCGTCCAGGAAGGCACGGTTAACCAGACGGTGGTCTATCCCCGCAAGGTCCTGGAACTGGCCCTGAAACACAAGGCCTCCGGCCTCATCCTGGTCCACAACCACCCCAGCGGCCACCTCAATCCCTCCGCCGCGGACCAGGAACTGACCCGGGCCCTGGTCAAGGCGAGTCGCGCCTTGAATTTAACCGTACATGACCACCTGATCATCGGCCGCCATGGGTATTTCAGTCTGGCGGAGAAGGATATGTTATAATTATACCTTCCCAAAACTGCTGCTTACTTAAGGTTTTTTTGCTTGCATTTTTATAAAGCCATTTTAAAATATACTAATTTATTCACCGTTACTTTCATTATTACTCTGGGGCTATAACTTTCACAAATCGGCTATTCACATGCTTCGAACCCATGAATGGATCCCCTGGTGGCTTTTGATAGCAGTTTTCTTTGTTTTCACGATCATAACTCTGTCCTATTCCTACATGAATCTCGATGTCGCCTGGCTCTTATATGCGGCACAACGTTTACTCGAGGGAGCCAAGTTAAATGTAGATGTTTATGAGATTAATCCCCCCATCTCAGTATATTTCAATCTCCCGCCCGCCTTGTTATCAAAATATCTGGGGCTTCCCGTAATCCCCCTTTTTTATTCCTATATGATTCTGGTCATCGGTATTTCTCTTTGGTTATGCTGGCATTTAACCAAATTAATCTCTAAAAATTACGCGTCGGGTCGATATTATATTTTGGTTTCTTTGGTATTTATTACCACAATTTGGGTAATTACCAAGATTCAGTTTGGGCAACGTGAACATATTGCGATAGTCCTGCTCATGCCTTATTTGTTGGCCGCCATTGTTAGACTACAGAGGAAAGACTTAAGCCTGCCTACAGCCTTAGCTGTGGGTCTACTGGCTGGAGCAGGATTGTCCTTTAAGCCCTTTTTTCTGGGAGTATGGATTTTAGTGGAAATTTACTTAGTGGCTTCATTAAAAAGTCTTTCATCTCTGTGGAGAAAAGAAAATCTCATAATCGCCCTTTTTCTCACTCTATTTGCGCTGTTTGTTCTTATTTTTCAACCTCATTATTTACAACTAGTTCTACTATTAGGGAAATATTATCAACCTTTCAATAACGGCTATTCAGCCGTCATATTCTCAAACGAAGCAATCCTCTGGCTATTAACCGGGATCGTGATCTGTCTGATAAAGCTTGACCAGGAAGACAAGGCTGCTATTTTTCTCTTATATGTCGCCTCCACCGGTTTTCTCTTATCGGCATTAATCCAACAAAAGGGATGGCCTAATCATTTGTACCTCATATCGGCATCCTGTTTATTTGTATTACTCTTGGTTATCTACAAGCTGCTTGAGAAGTATCGTATCTCTAAAAAGTATATTTTAGTGTGGTCTTATGTTATCTTTTTGGGTTTCTTTGCCATAGGGGTGATAGAAACAAGACGAAGCGCACATATATACAACAATATTGCTTCACTACCGCAATTAATAGCTCTGTTAAAAGAGTCTGCACCGAAAGAGCCTGTATATGTTTTGACCACTCATTTGAGACCCTCTTTTCCGATGATTAATTATAGCGGCGCCTCCTGGCCATATCATTTTCCCTCCTTTTGGCCCTTGCCGGGCTTTTATTGCAATCCTTCGAATGGCAGCGACGAAATTTCCTATCATCCTCCGGACACCATGAGCCCAGAGGAACGATTCTTTTTAGATACCATCATCTCCGATCTACGAATTAATCCGCCCAAGTTATTGTTGGTAGATCAATCTAAGTACAAAATAGGATTTGGCAAATTGAATTTCAATTTCCTGGACTATTTCTGCAACGATCCTCGGTTTTTGACATTTTTTGAGGGGTATGAATATTTAAAACAGGTGGGAAATTATGCAATTTACCAAAGACGGTGAATTATCTTTACAACCGGAGGGAACAGTATGTGACCTTTCAATTATTGCGCCCATGTACAATGAGCAAAATAACATTGATTATTTTTTTGAAAAGCTTCTGCCTATATTAAATAATTTGAATATGAGTTATGAGATAATCTGTATTAACGATGGCAGCACCGATAATACTTTAGAAGAACTTTTGAAATTCCGCCAAGATAATCCTTTTATCAAGATAATCAATTTTTCCCGCAATTTTGGTAAGGAAATTGCGTTGACCGCGGGCCTCCGCTATTCCCGCGGCCAAGCGATGATTCCCATCGACGCAGACTTGCAGGACCCGCCGGAATTGATCGAAAGGCTCATAGCCAAATGGCGGGAAAATTATGATGTCGTTTATGCAGTGCGGGAGACCCGCCATGGCGAAACGTTGATGAAGCGCCTCACGGCCAACCTTTTTTACCGCTTTATCAACTGCTTCAGTGAAACACCTATCCCCAAAAATACCGGGGATTTTCGGCTCCTGGACCGCCGGGTGGTGGAGGTGCTGAATCATATCCCCGAGCGCACCCGTTTTATGAAGGGTCTCTTTGCCTGGGTCGGTTTTAGGCAAACCGGCATCTCGTTTGAGAGGCAACCGCGGCATCTTGGCACGACCAAGTGGAGTTTTTGGAAACTTTGGAATTTCGCCTTAGACGGCATCACGCTGTTCAGTACGGCTGGCTTAAAGTTTTGGAGTTACGTAGGGATAGTAATTTCCATGCTGTCCTTTGCCTATGCCCTATTCTTGATAAGTCTGGTGCTCTTCTTTGGCCGGGACGTTCCGGGCTACGCTTCCATTATGGTGGCCATCCTCTTCCTGGGGGGGCTACAATTGATCAGTCTGGGCATCCTCGGGGAATATCTGGGCCGTGTTTACGCCGAAGTCAAACATCGGCCGCTCTATATCATCAGCGACAGCTATGGTTTTGAGGATTCCGAGACGAAATAAGCCATGAAACTGGATATCTATCACAAGACCGCGGCCTTCGAAAGCGTACATTGGTGGTTTATCGGCAGAAGGAGCATCGTTAAGATGGTCCTGGACCGGTTACACCTCGCAAATGGCGCGCAAATCCTGGAGGTAGGCTGCGGGACCGGGGGGAATTTGCCGCTCCTGGCGCAATACGGCGCCGTGCAGGGGATGGAAATCGACGCCACGGCCCGGGCTTATGCCGCCGCCCGGGGTATCGCGCCGGTTTCTCCGGGAAGTTTGCCGCAGGAGATACCTTTTCCCCACCATTACTATGATCTTATCGTGCTGACCGACGTGCTGGAGCATGTCGACGAAGATGAGTTGTCCTTGAAAAACCTTAACCTCCGGTTGAAGCCCAGGGGTTATTTGTTGGTTACGGTTCCGGCCTACGCGGGGCTGTGGAGCGGGCACGATGAGTCCCATCACCACAAACGCAGGTACACTAAGGGAACCTTGAACGCCATGATCAAACGGGCGAATTTTGATATAATCATCAGCAGTTATTTCAATACGCTTCTTTTCCCGGCCATCGCAGGCTTACGATTAGGTCAGAAGCTGTTACAGAGGGCAACCACCGACGACCTGAAGATGCCGCCAGCGGGGCTCAACCGGTTTTTGGCCAGGGTATTTGCCGCTGAAAGGCATTTCTTGCCCCACATTTCGTTACCTTTTGGCGTTTCCCTGCTGGTCCTGGGACGGAAACCTGTCTGACCGATGCAAGATCACTTGATCAATTACCTAAAACAGCAGGTGGGTCCGGAACATGTCCTCACCTCCCCCGAGGAGCGCTGGACCTATGCCTATGACGCCACGGACCGGGCGGCGATGCCGGACGCGGTGGTTTTTCCGGGGTCGGCGGCGGAGGTGGCGGCCATCGTGCGGCTGGCCAATGCGCATCGGTTTCCGGTGGTGCCCCGGGGGGCGGGGACGGGGCGGAGCGGCGGCTCCGTGCCCATCGAAGGCGGGGTGGTGGTGGTGTTGACCCGGCTGAACCGCATCCTGGAGATCAGCAAAAACGACCTGGTGGCCGTGGTCGAGCCCGGGGTCATCCTGGGTAAGCTCAAGGCCGCGGTGGAGGCCGAGGGCTTATATTATCCGCCGGACCCGGCCAGCGCCGAGTTCTGCACCATCGGGGGGAACGTGGCGGAGTGCGCCGGGGGCGCGGTGGCGGTGCAGTACGGCGTCACCCGGGACTATGTCCTGGGGCTCGAGGTGGTGCTGCCCACCGGGGAGCTCATCGAAGCAGGCACCCGCACCATGAAGGGGGTGGTGGGCTATGACCTGACCCGCCTGTTCCTGGGGTCCGAAGGCACCCTGGGGATCATCACCCGCATCACCCTGCGCCTGGTATCCAAGCCCCCGGCCCGGCAGACCCTGGCCGCGGGGTTTGACACCATGGAGGCCGCGGCCGCGACCGTCAGCCTGATTTTAAGATCGGGCCTGACCCCCACCGCCCTGGAATTCATGGACCACGTGACGCTGGGCTGCGTCCAGGAGATGCTGCCGTTTGCCCTGCCCGCGGGCACCGCGGCCCTGCTGCTCATCGCGGTGGACGGCCAACCCCAGGATGTGGCGGACCGGGTGGGGCGCATCGCCCAGTGCTGCCGGGACCAGGGGGCCAGCCCGGTCTTGGAGTCCAAGACCCCGGAGGAGGCGGAAGGGCTCTGGCGGGCGAGAAAAGTGGTGTCGCCGGCGCTCCTGAAGGTGAAGCCCCACAAGGTGAGCGAAGACGTGGTGGTCCCTTTGGGGTCTATTCCCGCGTTGATCAGCGCCTTGCAAGACATTGCCCGCGGCCGGGGCCTGATCATCCCCAGTTACGGCCATGCCGGGGACGGCAATATTCACGTCAACATCCTCTACGACCAGCAGGTGGAGCGCGAACGGCAGGCGGTGCCCCTGGCGGTGGAGGATCTCTTCACCATGGTGCGGAAACTGAACGGCACCCTATCCGGGGAGCACGGCATCGGGCTCACCAAGGCCCCCTATCTGGGGATGGAGTTGTCGCCCGCGGCCCTGGCGCTGCAGCGGCGGCTCAAAGCGGCCTTTGATCCGCTGAACATCATGAATCCGGGAAAGATTTTTCCCGGTCCACCACCCCCTTGACAATATCGGTCTCATTAGGGTAGTATTGAATCTTAGGGAATTTTTAGTGCTTGACAAAAATTTCACAATGACATACGTTTGAAAACTAAAAACCCGGCGATTAAAATATCGAAGGAGGATATCTCTGCATGGCCACCGTGGAATTCAAAGGCAAAACCTTTACCGTAGACGAAGACGGCTTTCTGGAAAATCTGGATCAGTGGAATGAAGAGTGGGTGGACTACGTTAAGGAATCCGAGGGCATCGCTGAGCTGAACGATGAGCATTGGAAAGTCATCAACATGCTCCAGGATTACTACAAGAAGAACGGCATTGCCCCCATGGTCCGGATCCTTTCCAAGGTAACCGGCTACAAACTGAAACATATTTACGAGCTGTTCCCCTCAGGGCCGGGCAAAGGCGCTTGCAAGATGGCCGGATTGGCGAAACCCACCGGTTGCGTCTAAAGCGTTCTCCGCGTCTCTCTACTCAAGCAACAGGCGAAGCAGACTCCCCCTGCGGGAGGGAGTCTGCTTCTTATGCTTGCCATCCGCCGAGCGCCCCAGAATTCCATTGACTTTTGGCTCTCTCCCCTTTACAGTTCCATAAGGTATATTTTTGACCATCGCTTGTTATCGAAGCTCTTCCTGGGCATGAGACATGCCCCAGGAAAGTTTTGTCCATTGACCCTCACTCCTGGGATCAGGGGTGCAGTTCCATGAGGAGTACGAGATGACGCGGCCCATTCAAAAGGTATTATTCATCGAACCCCGGTCTCCCCGGGAGCACATTTTCAGCCGGGTGGCTATCCCCCGGTTGGGGTCGCTATTGTTGGGCACCATCCTGAAGCAGCAGGGTATGGCAGTCAAAGTGGTGATTGAAGAGATCTCCGCGCCGGATTACGCCACCCTGGATTTTCAACCGGATTTGGTCTGTATTTCCAGTATCTCCTCCACCGCGCCCCGGACTTACGAGTTGGCGGACTTCTATCGCCGGCAGGGCCTGCCGGTGGTCTTGGGGGGCGCCCACCCCAGTTTCCTGCCCCTGGAGGGGCTGGAGCATGCCGACTATGTGGTGTGCGGCGAGGGCGACGAGGCCCTGCCGGAACTGCTCAACGTCCTGACCCACGGCGGCAACCTGGCGGAGATCCCTAATCTCTGTTACCGGGACGGCGATACCATCCACCAAAACCCCTGGCGCCCGTTCCTGGGGGATCTGGATTCCCTGCCCATCCCCGATTACGGCCTGATTCACGGCTGGAAGGCGCGGAATCGGAGGGGTGTGGTCTCCATCGCCACCTCCCGGGGCTGCCCCTTCAACTGCAGCTTCTGTTCGGTGATCATGATGTTCGGGCGCAAGCACCGGGTCACATCCATCGACCGGGTGATCGCAGAGATTCGCCAGAACGGCCTTCAGGCCCGCCATATCTTTTTCTGCGACGACAACTTCACCGCCGACCGCCAGCGCACCAAGGAATTATGCGAGCGCATCATTGCGGAAGGTCTGAAGATCGAATGGAGCGCCCAGGTTCGGGTGGAATCCGCCAAGGACCCCGAACTTCTGGAGCTTATGGCCAAGAGCGGCTGCTACATCGTCTTCGTGGGGCTGGAATCCATCAACCCCGCCACGCTGAAGGCCTATAACAAGTCCCAGACCGTGGAAGGCATCAAGGACTGCGTCACCAATTTCCACCAATACGGCATCAAGGTACACGGCATGTTCGTGTTCGGCTCCGAAGAGGACCACTACCAGGTGATCCGGGACACCGTGAAGGTTTCCCGCCAACTGGACCTGGACTCCTTGCAGTACCTGATCCTCACCCCGTTGCCCGGCACGCCTTACTACCAGGAGATGGAGGCCCAAAACCGCATCATCTGCCGGGACTGGAGCCAGTATGACGGTCATCACACCGTGTTCCAGCCGCGTCAGTTCACGCCGTATGAGCTGCAGATGGAAACCACCCGGGCCATGAAGAAATTTTATAGCTGGACCTCGGTGATTAAGCGCCTCATTGCCCGGGACCTGTTTTTCGCCAAAATGAAGGCGTACGGCCGCATCATCCTGTGGAAGGCTACCCTGAAGCGCAACAATTATTTCCAGCAACTCCAGGAGCGCCTCTTCACCCAGGCGCAACAGTGGCGCCAGTGGCTGCCCCAGAAAGGCCGCAATCCCCGCGTGGGGATTCCCGGGGACGTCTGGAACCTGTGTACCTGGGAGACGGGCCCCAAGGAATTTCTCGTCAAGTTCCTGGAGCGCCTGGGGGTGGAAGTAGTCCAGGAAACCAGCCCGGAAAGGCCCGAGAGCGCTGCCTTACCGGCCGTGCAACTGGTCCGGAGCGAAATCGCCCGGTTGCAGGAGCAGGCCGACCTCATCCTGGTGCCGCTGTGGCACGGACTGGGGGGCGCGGCCCAGAAAATCAAAGACCTGCACCAGGAGTTCACCCAGGAGACCATGGCCCGGCTGCTCGCCGTGGAATTCAGCCGGGAGTCCTTCTATAATGCCTGCATGGAGCTGGGTCTGTGCTTCCACACGCGCCTCAAGCTGATCCGTCGCGTCTATTTCCAGACCTTGGCCGAAGTGGGGACCCCGGTTTAAGACGGTTTTCGGTAAAGAAAATTAAGCCGCTGGGCGCGCGGCCCCGCTCATGCCAGTTTAGCCGTCCTGCCTGCTTCAGGGGAGGGCGGCTTTTTTGGTCCCCGCGCGGGCCGAATCGTTGCCCGGCCGCCCGGCTGGCCCCCGGCCTCCTTCTCAGGTTCTCAGCCAAGCTAAAGCTTTACATCGTCTCCAGCCTCCTTCCTCCGGGGCTAAATCAATCTGCTGGCCTCTCCCTAATTCGTAGGAATTTACAACAATTTGTGTTTATCAATAGAATCAATAAGATAGCTTGTTGTAGAGATTTTGTCTGTTGATTTATCCAACAGGTTGTCTTGGTCCGCAGTAATCACCCTGATATTTAATTGGCAATATTATCAATAAGATACAGTAGAAGGTCGAGGTTGGCATATTCATTGCTCCCTTATAGGTCAAACGCCTAAAAGGGATGTCATAATGAATAACTATACGAAAACAGTTGAGGTATTTGGTTTCCAGGTACCCACCGAGACCTATTATTTGCATCGGGGCCATACCTGGGCGGTGCTGGAAGCGTCGGGCCAGGTGCGGGTCGGCTTGGATGATTTTTCCCAGAAAATCCTGGGGCCGGCCGACGACCTCAAGCTGCCCGAGGTCGGCAAGGCATATTACCAGGATCATCCCTGCCTGGCCCTGTTCAAACAGGGGCGCAAGGCCTCCTTCGAGGCGCCGGTGGATGGCGTCATCGAGGCCATTAACCCCAAGATTCGCCAGAAGCCCGGCCTGATCCACGACGACCCTTATGGGGAGGGGTGGCTGTTCCTGGTCAAACCCCTCAATCTCCAGCCCAACCTGGATAACCTGTTTTCCGGGGAAGCCAACGCCACCTGGATCAATGAAGAATCCCACCGGCTGCTGAACCTGATGGGCAGCACGGTGGGGGTGACCCTGCCGGATGGCGGCGCCGTGGTGGATGACCTCTATGGCCACTATCCGGAGATCGGCTGGCGGCCCCTGGTCCAGGCATTCTTCCTGCAAAACCTGACGAAAAAGGGCCTCAGCCCCGCGGGGAAACGGCAGAAAAGCGCCTGAGGCCGTCCGGCGGCTAGGAAGCGAAGCTTTGATAACTCACGATCTTAAAGGAGGGACGGATCATGTCCAGGCTAATAAACGTGGATAAAGAGCGGTGGGAGCGGCCTCCGGCGCGGTCTCAGCCGCAGATGGCGGAGGTCTTCGGCTTCCAAGTGCCCACCGACACCTATTATTCGCACCGGGGGCATGCCTGGGTGGTGGTGGAAAACAACGACCGGGTGCGGGTGGGATTGGATGACTTTTCCCAGAAAGTCTTGGGCCCGGCCGACAAATTTACGTTTCCCGAGGTAGGCAGGATTTACCGTCAGGATCACATTTGCATGGCCATGGTCAGGCAAAAACGCATCGCCTCCTTCCTGGCGCCGGTGGATGGCGTGATCGAGGCCATCAACCCCAAGGTGCGCCGGCAGCCCAGCCTGGTTCACGATGACCCTTATGGAGAGGGCTGGCTGTTTCTGGTCAAACCCCTCAATCTCCAGCGCAATCTGGACAACCTGGCTTTCGGAGAAGGCAATGTCGCCTGGATCGATTTAGAGGCCCACCGTTTGCTGAACCTCATGGGCCCCAACTATACTCTCCCGGACGGCGGCACCGTAATTGACGATGTCTTTGGTCATTTTCCCCTGTTAGGCTGGCAAGTTCTGGAACGGGAGTTTTTCCTGCCGCTCCCGACCAAGGGCTGGAAGAGGAAACTATGAAAACCCGAGGGCCCGGCAGGACGGAGCCACGCCGCACCTGGCTCCGTCTGCCGGTGCAACTGGTGAAACGGGGAAGGTGAGACCATGACAGACGAAATTACCCAAGGGAAAAAGCCCTGCATCTGGATGGAGGCAGGCGTGATCGATTTCAAGATCTGCAATAAGAATTTCGATTGCGAGAACTGTGAACTCGATCGGGCCATGAGCGAAGCCGCGGCCGACAGTTTGGCCCGGCAGCAGGCCGCCCAACCGCCGCGGGCCAAGAAGGCTGTCCCCTGGGAGGAAAGGATGCACCGGCGCTTCGGGGAGCAGCAAAAGTGCCAGCTCATGCAGACCAGGCATTGTCATCAATGTTCCTTTGATGAGCTCCTGGAGGAGCAGTTTGATTTCTTCCTGGCCCCGGAAGGACCCAAGGTGCAGGAGGTTTTCGGCATCATGGTGCCCACCTCCAACTTTCTCCACCGGGGTCATACCTGGGTCGCCCTGGAAAATGCCGGCCGGGTCCGCATCGGTTTAGACGACTTTGCCCAGAAGGTCTTTGGCCCCGCCGCTAATCTCAAGCTCCCCGACCCCGGGGAGGAGATTCACGCCGACGAGGTGGCCTTGACCCTAAGCCGCCAGGGGAAACCAGCCGCGGTCCTGGCGCCGCTGAACGGCGTCATTGAGGCGGTGAATCCCCGGCTCCGGCAAACTCCCAGACTGCTGCATGACGACCCTTACGGCGAGGGCTGGCTGTTCGTGGTCACCCCCACCAATCTGAAGCCGGACCTGGAAAAGATGCTCTTCGGCCAGTGCAATGTCGCCTGGATGGAACATGAATCCCACCGGCTGCTGGGCCTGCTGGAATCCATGGTCGGGGTGACGATGCCTTCCGGGGGGATGATCATCGACGATGTCTTCGGGGCCTATCCGCAGTTGGGATGGGAGCGCCTGGTGCGGGAGTTTCTCCATACCGTTTAACTTGATCAAGTCCCTGGTCCCGGAAGTGATCGGCCAGAAGGGCCTGGCAATATTGGCAAAATGCCAGGTTCTTCCGGTCTAGAATCTCCAGGTTGGCCGAAAATCCCGACAGGCAGCCGTCTTGCCTACAGTGCCCCAGGCCGAAGGTATGACCCAATTCATGCAGGCTTAACTTGAGGAGCCTTCTTAAGAAAATAGACTTTGACGGTGCGAAACCCTCGATTTCGCCCCGGAGCCGGCACATGGAGATAACCGCGGCCTTGCCCTCCAGTTGGGCTTCGCCGAACACGAAGGTAAAGATCGGGATGAAGAGGTCGGCCGTGGTAATCCCTAATATCCGATAGGCGCGGGAGTCATCGTCGGTTAATAAATATTCCAGGAGCCGGGTGGAGTGGTACTGTTGCCGCACCGCGTGGTAAGCTTGCTGAGGTAAAGGTTTGGGGCGCAGGACGCGCGCCGGCAGAGCCAGAATCTTGGTGAGCGCGGCGCGCAACTGCCGCAGGATTTCCGGATCAACCGGACCCAAGGCCACCAAGCCTAAAAACGGGAAGGAAGGCATGAATTCTTAAGGCCGGAGGCCCCGAAGCGGCCCATCCTCAAGTGCTAAGGCCGTATTTCTTGATTTTTTCGTAGAGCGTGGAGCGGTTGATGCGCAGCACCCGGGCCACATTGGAGAGATTGCCGCCTTTGGTGGCCAGGAGCCGGGCGATATGTTGGCGCTCCAGTTCCTCCAGGGATAATTCCCCCAATTCCGGCACCTCGCCGGCAGTCACAAACGGCAGGTCACCGGGCTTGATCTGCCGGCCTTTCCCCACCACGACCGCCCGTTCGATGGCGTTTTCCAACTCCCGGACGTTTCCCGGCCAGGCATAGCGCTGCATTGCCTCCATGGCCTTCGGCAGGATGGAGTCGATTTTTTTTTTGGTCTCGGTGGCGTAGCGTCTCAGGAAATGCTGCGCCAGCAGGGGAATATCTTCCGGCCGCTCCCTTAAGGGGGGCACCCGGAGATGGATGACGTTCAGGCGGTAGAACAGGTCCTGGCGAAAGGTTTTGCGCCGGATGGCTTCATGGAGGTCCTGGTTGGTGGCGGCGATGACCCGGAAATTGCTGCGCAACGGGATGGTGCCGCCGACCCGGGTGAACTCCCGGGTCTCCAGGACCCTGAGCAGGTCGATCTGCATCTTCATGGAGATGTCGCCCACCTCATCCAGGAAGAGGGTCCCGCCATGCGCCATTTCCAGGCGGCCTTTCTTGGTATATTTGGCGTCCGTGAACGCGCCTTTTTCATGCCCGAAGAGCTCACTCTCGAGGAGATGTTCCGTAAAGGCCCCGCAGTTGAGGGCAATAAAGGGGGCATAACACCGGGCGCTCTGGGCATGGATGGCCCTGGCCACCAGTTCTTTGCCCGTGCCGGTTTCCCCGGTAATCAAGACGGTGGCGTCAGTTTGGGCGACCGTGACGATGGTTTCGAACAGCTTGAGCATGACCGGAGACTGGCCCACCAGGTTTTCAAAGCGGGTGATGGTCGCCAGCCGCTCTTTGAGAATCAGGTTCTCCATCGCCAGGTTTTGCATCTCGACCATTTTTTCGAGGGTGAAATTCAGTTCCTCCAATTCGAAGGGCTTGAGCAGATAGTCGTAGGCCCCCAACTTGATCGCTTCGATGGCGTCATGGATATCGCCGTGGGCCGTCATCATGAGCATGGCCGTGTCGGCTTCGCTTTCCTTGAGCTTTTTGAGCAGGGAAAGGCCGTCCATCTCCGGCATTTTAACATCGATGAGCACAATGTCGTAATGCTTCTCCCGGATTTTGTCCAACGCCGCGAGACCGTCGGCCGCGGTCTCCACCTGATAGCCGCCCCGTTTGAGCCAACCGTGCAAAGATTCGCGGATGCTCACCTCATCATCCACCACCAGGATGCTGATCTTTTTATGTGGCAGCATCTTTTTCTCCAGGCTTAAAGGCCGGCAGACGAATGGTAAACGAGGTCCCTTGCCCCAGGACGCTATCCACTTTAATGGTTCCCTTGTGATCCCGGATGATGCCGTACACCACGGAGAGCCCCAACCCCGCGCCGGAACTGGTCTTTTTCGTCGTAAAGAACGGTTCGAAGATCTGGGAGAAACTTTCCTTGGGGATACCTCTCCCGGTGTCGGATACCTTTACCACCACCATGTGGCGCCGGGAATTCTTTGTCTCCAGGGTGAGCACGCCCCCCTCGGGCATGGCGTCCTGAGCGTTCAGGAAGAGGTTCAAAAACGTCTGCTTCATCTGCCCCTTATCCGCCAGGACCGGCAGCAGGTCCTTGGCCAGTTGACGCTCCACGGTAATTCCCTGGAGCCGCATTTGATACCCCGTAAGAGACAAGGTCTCCGCGGCTATGGCGTTGAGGTCCAGTGGTTTGAATTCCGGTTTGGTCTTGCGCGCAAAGGCCAGGAGATTGGCAATCGTTCGGCTGATCCGGGCGGTTTCAGTATGGACCATGGCGAGGTAGCGGCGGAAATCACCCAATTCCTCCGGGCTGAGCGCCCCCTGGGCCAGCATACTTTCCATCAAACTGACGAAGTTGAGGATGCCGGTCAGGGGATTATTGATTTCGTGCACCACGCTGGCAGACAACTTCCCCAAAGAACTCATCTTGTCATCATGGAGTATGTGCATGCGGGCCATGATCTCCTGGGTAATATCCCGCGACAGGTCAACTACCCGATGAATCCGCCCGGCCTCATCAAACAGCGGGTGGCAGACCACGTGATAATAGTGCTCCCGGCGATGCTTATCGAAGTGTACATGCGTGGCTGAGGCGGCCTTGCCCGTAGCCACCACCTCTTTTAAAGGACAGGGATGATCCGGAGTAGTGCACGGAACTTTCAAGTGGTGCGACACTTCATAACAGTGTCGGCCCACCACTTCTTCCCGTTTCAGGCCCACCATCTCCAGCAAGGTCCGGTTAACTTCGATGATCCGGTAGTTAAGGTCGATCACCATCATATGGTCGACAATACCATTGACAATGGTCTCCAGAAAATCCTTATCCTTCCGGGTCCTTTCTTCCGAACTCTGCAAGGCCTCCTCCAACTCCTTGCGAGCGGTGATATCTTTGATAACTTCGATAAGCCTTTTTTGGGTCCCCTCCGGCGGACACAAAGGGGACATGGTGATTTCATCATAACGAATCGTGCCGCGGTTGGCGGAGCGCTGTGAAATCTGGACGGTTTGGCCACTCTGCAAAACCCTCGGCAAAGGACAGGCCATGCCTCTGCGGTCACAGGGCTCGTCGAACTGGTGAAATACTTCATAGCACGGCTTGCCGATAACCTCAGGAACCGTCTTGTGGAAGCGGTTCAGAAAGGGGAGATTGGCTTCCTCCACCAAATAATCGGGGCTCAGCACGAGGACCGGATCGGGCAGGTGGTTGAATATTCTCTGAAAGCGAGTGCGTTGGCCGGCCAACCTGATTTCATTTTCCACCTTACTCCGCAGCCGGTCTTCTTCTCTATACAAAATATCCCAGAACAGCCGCGCCTTACTGTGGTCGATAATCTGGGTGCCGGGCCCCTTTTGCTGAATGATTTTATCCCGCACTTTGGGGTCTCCGGTGAGTTCCAGAATAAGGTCCGGATTTGACCCCAGGAGGGCAGCGCAGTCGGTAAAGGTGGGGATCCCCATATTTCTCGCCAGGATGATTCCCTGGGCCTGGCTGTTGAGATCAACCACCCCCAGAATGTCGATGCGGCGCTGGTAATGCTGATCCCTGGCAATCAACTGCAGAACTTCATGTCCTGCTTTACCTCCCCCCACAATGACGATTTTTAAAGGGGTGGCTGCCTGGACCGAGGAAAGATCCATGGAGATGAGGTCCCAGAATCCCTCCCAGGAAAGGGGGCGATCCACATTGAGGACGATCAATCTCCCGGGTCGCTGGCTGTCTAACTGTAAAGAGACTTCCGGCCGGCCGGTGGCGTTGACGATGATGTCCAATTCGGGGATTTGGAACAGGTCGGTAAAATCGACGGTGACCAACAGATTATGCCGGTAAGCATAGAGGATGCCGGGGGCTTCCGGGTTCAGATCCGCCACCCCCACCACGCGCAGGAACTGGTCATCCCGCTGGAGAGGCACCAGGGCCTCGAGGATGGCCATGCCTTGCCGCCCTGCACCCACCAGGGCCAGATTATAGGCCTGCTTGCCGGGACACATGGTGAACTCCATTAGAGGAGTACAATGGCGCGCTTTCCTGCCAGGCGCCGCCAGGTTCATCCAGGGGTTTCACATGATAACATGATTGTCGTCAATTGTCCATTATTCCAACAGGCAGTCCGTCCTCGCCCCTCTCAGATCAGGCCCAAGGCTGCGTCTACCTGGGCCTCCAACTGCTGGACGGAGAAGCCGGCCACGTTAATGCCCTGTTTCGGGCAGGTGGCCATGCAGGAACCGCAGCCCTTGCAGAGCGTTTCGTTGACGTCCACGGTTTTTTTGACCTGGCCTTCCCGCATGTATTCCATCAGGGTAATGGCCTTAAAGGGGCAGCCGTCCACACAGAAGGCGCAGCCGTCGCAGTTTTCATCCGTGGGCACCGCGATGTTGGCCCCCAATTCGAGGTACTCTTTGGAAAGGATCGTGGCGGCCCGGGCCGCCGCGGCCCAGGCCAGGCGGATGGAATCCTCCAGCGGCTTGGGGTTGTGGCACAGGCCGGCCAGAAAGATGCCCTCCGTGGCACAATCCACCGGCCTGATCTTGGCGTGGGCCTCGTTGAAAAACCCCTCTTCATTGAGGGCCACCTTGTATAATTCCGCCAGGTGGGTATTGTCATGGGGCACGATGGCGGTGGCCAGGGTCAAGAGATCCGCCGTAAAGGATACCGGCCGGTTCAGGATATGATCCAGCGCGGTAATTTTGAGGCCGTCCCCGTTGGCTGACACCACCGGCGGCTGGTCCAGGGAATAGCGGATAAACAGGACGCCTTTCTCCCGGGCCTGCTGGTAGAGGATTTCCCGCTCGCCGGTAGTGCGCATGTCCCGATAGAAGATGACCACCTCGCAATCGGGGTTGATTTCCTTGAGCTTGAGGGCATTTTCCACACTGTGGGAGCAGCACACCCGGCTGCAGTAAGGCCGCTCCGGGACCCGGGAGCCCACGCACTGGATAAACGCGGCCGACCGGGCACCCTTGACCGTGCTGCTCAGCGCGGCCAGTTCCTGGTCCAGTTGCAGCGAGAGGAGCACCCCGGGGTGCTCGTTGTAGAGATACATGCCTTCAGGTTTAAACGACTCCGCGCCGGTGGCCAGAATGACCGCGCCGTGGTCCACCACTTGGCCGTCGGACAGGGTGGTAATGAAATTGCCTACCGTGCCGGAGACCTCTTGGGCGGTAGCTTCCAGGTGCACCTGGATATTGGGGTGGCTGTTCACCTGCCCGATTAAACCTTGGACAAAGGGGGCCACCGGCTCTCCCCGCCAGGTGGTATGCAGCTTGAGGGCGTGGCCGCCCAACCGGCTCTGGCGTTCGGCCAGATGCACGGCATAGCCTAGCTCGGCCAGACCCAGGGCGGCGCTTAAGCCCGCGACCCCGCCGCCGATGACCAGGGCCTTTTTATTGACCCCCACGGACAGATAAGGCAGCGGCTGCAGGAGCCGCGCCTTGGCAATCGACATATTCACCAGGTCCCGGCACTTCCGGGTCGCGGCCGCCGGCTCCCCCTGATGCACCCAGGTGCAGTGGTTCCGGATGTTGGCCATCTCGAAGAGATATTTGTTGAGGCCGGCGTTGCGCAGCATGTCCTGAAAAATAGGCTGGTGGGTCGAGGGGCTGCAGGCCGCCACCACCACCCGGTTCAGGCGGTGCTCCTTGATCTTGTCGATCATCAGATTCTGGGCGTCTTCCGAGCAGGTAAACAGATTCTCCTGGGCGTAAGCGACATCGGGAATCGAGCGGGCATACTCCACAATGGCCGGCACGTCCGCGACCCCCCCGATGTTGATGCCGCAGTTGCAGACAAAGACCCCCACCCGGGGCGGTTCGGTCCAGACATCCCGCTCCGGCGGATATTCCTTCTTTTTCAGCAGGGTATTCCTGGCGGCCGCGATGGCCTGGGTGGCCGCGGCCACCGCGGCGCTGCCTTCCCGCACCGACTCCGGGATATCTTTCGGCCCGGTAAAGGCGCCGCAGGCGTAAATCCCGGGCCGGGAGGTGGCCACCGGCGCAAAGCAACTGGCTTCCACAAATCCATGCGGACTGAGGTCGATGCCCACCCTCTTGGCCAGGTCCCTGGTGCTGGCCGGAATCTCCATGCCCACCGCCAGGACCACCATATCGAAGGTTTCGAGGCGAGGCTCCCCAGCTTCGGTCACGTAATCCAGGCGGAGATCTCCCGAATTGCTATCGGGCCGCACCGAGTGCACCATGGCCCGGATCATCCGGGCTCCCTGGCCCTTGACGCGCTCGTAGTATTTCTCGAAATCCTTGCGGGTGGTGCGCATGTCCATATAAAAGATGGCCATCTCCAACTCGGGGCCGATGTGCTCCTTGGCGATGATCGCCTGTTTGAGGGCTGTCATGCAGCACACCGCCGAGCAATAGTTCTGGCAACCTTCCCGCTCGCTTCGAGAACCCACGCATAAAATCCAGGCGATCTTTTTCGGCTCCCGGCCGTCGGACAGGCGCTGCACATGGCCCTGGAACGGCCCCCCCGGGCTGAGGATGCGTTCGAATTCCAGGGTGGTGACCACATTGGGGTGCTGGTACGACAGGTTGGGCAAGGCCTTGGGGTCGAAGGTGCGGAATCCGGGCGCCAGGATGACCGAGCCCACCTCGACGGATACGGTCTCTTCTTTCTGGCCGTAGTCGATGGCGCCGGCCACGCAGGATTGGGCGCAGACCCCGCAGTCTCCAGTCAGGAACTGGATGCAATTGGCCGGGTCAATGACCGGCGTGGCCGGGACTGCCTGGGGATAGGTGCGGTAGATGTTGCCCCGGCTGGTGAGGCCCAGGTTGAATTCGGAGACCTTGGGCCTGGGCGTCTTGCCGCTGATTTTGCCGATCTCCTGCATATGGCCGGTGGGACAGACATGGGCGCAAGCCCCGCAGGTGCGGCACACCTCGGAGAACTCCCCGAAGGGGGTCATCACCTGGCGTTTGGCGCCCCGGCCCACCATGCCGATGGCCCCCACGTGCTGGAGCTCGCTGCAGACCCGGACGCACAGGCCGCACAAGGTGCACTCGCTGGTTCCGGGGGAATATCTGACCTCCGAGACCCCCAACTGCCGGGCCATATGCTGCAGGGCGGGAACCCCCGGGCACCGTCCCAGGAGGAGCTCCATGGTCATCTGCCGCGCCTTGAGGACCCGGGGGGACTGGGTCTGGACGTTCAGACCCTCTTCCACCGGCAGGGTGCAGGACGCGGTGAGGCGGGAGCGGCCGTTCTTCTCCACCTCCACCACGCACAGGCGGCAGCCCCCGTAGGCTTCGATGGCCTCGTAGTAACACAGGGTGGGGATATTGATACGCAGTTTCCGGGCCGCCTCCAAGACGGTGGAATCCGCCGGAACTTCTGCCAGGAGTCCGTCAATCGTCAGGTTGATCATCGCCTAGTCTCCTAAATCACACCTGAGGCACCTTAGGGCCTCCTGGCGGCATTGCTCTTCGGTGAGTCCCAGTTCGACCAGGGAAAAATCCTTGATGCGCTCCATGGCTCTGCTTTTGGGCATGTCCGGCCGCAGGAACTGGGCCCGTTCTTCGTCCGCAACCTCCGAGGGCGCCACCCGCCGCCGCGGCACGGGAATGCGGGAGGTTTCTTCGAGGGGCTTCCCTCGCAGGTAACGATGGATGGACCTGGCGGCCTGTTTACCGGCCCACACTGCCTGCACGATGATGGCCGGGCCGGTGACGACGTCGCCCCCGGCAAAGACCCCGGGGAGATTGGTGGCCAGATTGATCGGGTGGGTCCAAATGTTGCGGCGTTCCGTGACGCGCAAAGGTTCGTCAACCAGGGAGAATTTCATCACCGGCGCGATTTGGCCGATAGCCCGGATCACCCCGTCCACCTCCAGGGCGATTTCCGAACCGTGCACCGGGATGGGGCGCCGCCAGCCCGATAAGTCGGCCTTGCCCAGTTCCAGGCCTTGGCAGAGGATACCTGTGACACTGTCTTCCCCTAAGATTTTAATGGGCTGAGTGAGGAACCGGAAGGTTAGGCCTTCTTCCTGGGCTTGGGCCACCTCCTCAGGAAAGGCCGGCATTTCCTCCCGGCTTTCCAGGCAGATGATGGTCACTTGGGAGGCTCCCTGCCGGCGGGCGGTGCGGGCCACGTCCATGGCCACGTTGCCGCCGCCAATGACCGCCACCCGTTTTCCCAGAGTCGGAGCCCTGTCCAATCTAACCTGCCGTAAAAAATCCAGTGCCGACATTACTCCCGGCAGATCTTCGCCCTCAATCTCCAGGCGGATGATATTGTGGGTGCCGGTAGCCAGGAAGAAGGCCTGGTACCCCTGGTCCCGCAAACCGTCCAGAGAGATGTCTCGACCCAGGCGGGTGTGAGTTCGGAACTCCACCCCCAGGTCGGTGATGGTCCGGAGGTCAAAATCGAGGACCTCTTGAGGCAAGCGAAAGCTGGGGAGGCCGACCCGCAGCAGCCCGCCCACCTCCGGCAAGGCCTCAAAGACCGTTACCGGGTAGCCCTCCCGGGCCAGATAATAAGCCGCGCTCAGTCCGGCGGGACCCGAGCCGACGACCGCCACCTTTTCGGCTCGGGGGGGCGCCTGGTAATGGATGACGGAGCCCTGCTCCCGCACGAAATCCGCCACAAAGCGTTTGAGCGATCTGATGGCCAGGGGCTTGTCGATCACCCCGCGTTTGCACTGCACCTCGCAAGGGGCGGCACAGACGTAACCGCAGACCCCGGGCAGCGGGTTGTCCTCCTGAATGAGTTCCAGGGCCTCCTCATACTGTCCCTGGGCAATCAAGGCGATGTAGCTGGGGACATCTATCCCGGCCGGGCAGGCGAACTGGCAGGGCGCGGGTGACAGGCGCCGGCAGACCCGGGCCGGACATTGTTTATCGACAATGTGCTGGAGGTATTCCTCCCGGAAATACTTCAGGGTGGTGAGCACCGGGTTGGGCGCGGTGGCCCCCAGGCCACACAACGCACATTCCTTGATGTAAGCGCCCAGTTCTTCCAGGGCGTCCAGATCGCTTTCCGCGCCGCGGCCTTCGGTGATGGTGTTGAGGATTTCCCACAGGCGCTGGGTGCCTTCCCGGCAGGGGGTGCACTTGCCGCAGGATTCATCCATGGTGAAGGCGATGAAATACTTGGCCAAATCCACCATGCAGGTCCCCTGGTCCATGACGATCATGCCGCCGGAACCCATGATGGAGCCGAGCTTGGCCAGGGATTCATACTCCACCGGGGTGTCCATCAGGCTGGCCGGGATGCAGCCGCCGGAGGGTCCACCGGTCTGCACCGCCTTCAACATCCGGTTGTCCTGGATGCCCCCGCCGATATCGTAAATCAATTCTTTCAGGGGCATGCCCAAGGGAATCTCCACCAGACCCGAGTTGTTGATCTTGCCCACCAGGGAAAAGACCGTAGTGCCCCGGGCGGTTTCGGTGCCAAAGCCGGCGTACCAGCCGGCTCCCCGGGCCACGATGGGGGCGATGTGGGACCAGGTTTTCACATTGTTGATCGTGGTGGGCTTGCCCCATAAGCCCTTTTGGGCCGGGAAGGGGGGACGGGGCCGGGGTTCGCCCACGCGGCCTTCGATGGAGGCAATGAGCGCGGTTTCCTCGCCGCACACGAAGGCGCCGGCGCCTTCCCGGATCTTCAGGGTGAAGGAGTAGGGGCTGTTGAAGATCCGCTCCCCCAGGAGTCCCAGCGAGCGGGCCTGGGAGATGGCGGTTTTCAGGCGGCTGATGGCCAGCGGATACTCCGCCCGGCAATAAACGTAGCCTTCTTTGGCCCCCATGGCATAGGCGCCGATAGCCATGCCTTCGATGACCGCATGGGGGTCGCCTTCGAGGATGCCGCGATCCATAAAAGCCCCGGGGTCGCCTTCATCGGCATTGCAGATCACATATTTGACGTCCCCGGGCGCCTGGCGGCAAAACTCCCATTTCTGGCCGGTGGGGAACCCGGCGCCTCCCCGGCCCCTTAGGCCCGACGCCTTCACCTCGGCAATGACCTGTTCGGGGGTCATGGAGGTGACGGCTTGATGCAGGGCCCGGTAGCCGCCCCGGGCAATGTATTCCTCGATCCGCTCGGGGTTGATGAAGCCGCAATTGCGCAGGGAAATTTTTACCTGCTTGGCGAAGAAAGGCAGATCCTGGTAGCGGGGAATGTCCTGGGGCAGTTCCGGGGGGTGCGGATTGGCGTAAGGACGAAAGCTGCCCTCCATCAGAAATTCTTCCTGATCGATGCGGCACAGGAGGTTGTCCCAATAGAACTGCCCGGCGCTGATGGCTGAAAGCAACTCCAGCGCCTTCTCGGGCGTCATATTGTGATACATGAGGCGCACCTTCCCGGGATAGACCACATCCACCAGGGGCTCCCGCTGGCAGTAGCCGATGCAGCCGGTGGTATCCAGCACCACATCCAGGCCGCTTTCTTCCAGGCCGTCGGCCAACGCCTTGAAGACCTTGTCCGCGCCGGCGGAAATACCGCAGGTGGCCATGCCCACCATGATCTTGATCTTAGGGGGATAGGTCAGGGCCAGGCCCCGCTGCTTGACCTCATCCAGATGCTCTAACGAGAGGATTTTCATAAGCTCACGCTCTTCCTGTATGAGTCAATGATTTCGGGCACCTGCTCCGGGCTGACGCGGCCATAGGTGTCGGCTCCCACCCGCAAAGCCGGCCCCAGGGCGCAACAGCCGATGCAGCGCACCACTTCCAGGGTAAACAGGAAGTCCTTGGTGGTCTGGCCGTGTTTAATCTTTAAGGTTTTTTCCAACCGGTCCAGGAGCTTGGGGGAGCCTTTGACGAAGCAGCCGGTGCCCAGGCAGATATTGACAATGTGCTTGCCCCGGGGCACCAGGCTGAAGGCATTGTAGAAACTGGCTACCCGGATAATCTCGGTGAGGGGCGCGCCCAACTCATCGGCGACATGCTCCAGGGCGGGACGGGGCAGCCAGTTAAACTGGCGGTTGATGTCCAGCAGGATGGGCAGCAGATTGCCCCGCTCCTCCCGGTAGCGGTCGATAATATCGGCCACCACCTCTTCGTCGGTGGCTTTGGCATAGGCCGTGCGGGCCAGTTTAACCGTTTCCGGGAGCTGAACTTCGTAGCGCACCGGGCAGGCCTCCATGCAGGTGCCGCAGCCGGTACACTTGGAGGCATCCACGTAGCGCGGCTGTTTTTTCAGCGTGACGTGGAAATTGCCTTCCTCGCCGCTGATCTCGTGGAGTTCGGTGAGGGTATGCAGCTCAATGTTCGTGTGCCGGCCGACCTCGACCAGCTTGGGCGAGATAATTCACATGGCGCAGTCGTTGGTGGGAAACGTCTTGTCGATCTGCGCCATGGTGCCGCCGATGCTCGGCCCCTTTTCCACCAGGTGGACATAGAACCCTGAATTGGCGGCATCCAGCGCGGCTTGCATGCCGGCAATGCCGCCGCCTACTACCATGACTGAACCTCGCTTCTCATCAAGGGTCTGGCTCGATTGCATGTAATCCTCCTCTTCTCGCCACCTGGGGCTGCCCTGCTTACGGCCGTTTTGACCTGATCCTTGCGGCTCTCGGCTTCTCGGAGCGGCGGGGATTGCTCCAGAAGTCAACTTATAAGGGGGCAAGTGCCATGCCAGACCCGGGACCATTAAGCTATATAGCTGATAACTTAGTCTTTTTTCTTGCTACCATGTGATTCACATATTCGTGTTTATGTCTGATAATCCAACAACTAATAGGCGATATCGATTAACTCATTAATATTATTAAAATTAAAATGGCGGGTGATTGTCGGAAATTCCAACGGCAGGCAAATTCAGGCGTTGCACGCCTGGCGAAGGCTCGCCGGCCGGCCAAAGTCGGGGGGGTCTTCACAAGGAGATGCGGGTAGGCTACCGGAAAAGCAGGTGACCGCAAAGACCAAGATATTGGCTGCGCGGTCTGGCCGGGGTGGTTATAGACCCCTGTTTACAGAGGTCCAGGGTGTGGCCATACAAAAATGAAATATCAAGAGATTTAATAAGTTGCCGAGTTGTCCTCCCAGTAAGGCCGCCCCTGGGAATCACGCAAATTAAGGGTATGATCGTTATGGGTCATCTTGGCGGCGATAAGATAGTGTTTGCCGTCCCGGTGATAGCACAACCCTTCAATCGTTACCGTATCGCCGACCTTAAAATCGCTCTCCCGTTTTTCCATGAACCGGAGAGGGCCCACATGCACATGCACCTGGTTACCGTCAGCTTCAATCACATTAAAGGCGATGCCCGGCTCCATATCTTCGGCAAATTTTTCAACGACAATCTTGGTTATCTTGCCAGTGATTGCTGCTGAACGACATTGGGCATTGGCTGGGGCAGAGCATTGATAGGGGCAGACTCGAAAGCCCTGGCCTCTGCCGCCTCTCATGCCATACTGCTCTAAAGGGCTGCTGCACGCACAGACGCAGGCCATCGCCAAAAACCCAACGATCCACAGACTAATTTTCATGCTGAATCTCCTGTTTGAAGGCCGCAGCCAACGGCAGTCATTAGCTTGCATCATTAACTTGCCGCTCCAAAAAATAATGATAGAGCACGGGCAAAACCACCAGAGTCAGGAGCGTGGCGGTGCACAGGCCGCTCACCACCACCACTGCCAGGGGACGCTGCACTTCGGAGCCGGGGCCGGTGGCGAACAGCAACGGCGCCAGCCCCAGGATGGCTACCAGAGCGGTCATCAACACCGGCCGCAGCCGGCGCTCGCAGCCCTGGCGCACCGCCTCCTCCACGGCGAGCCCCTGGTCCCGCAACTGGTTGATTTGCGAGACCAGGACCACGCCATTCAAGACCGCCACTCCAAAGAGGGCGATAAACCCTACCGCGGCGGGGACGCTCAGATAGAGGCCGGTAATCAGCAGGCCCAAGATACCACCGATCAGGGCCAGAGGCAGGTTCAGCATGATCAGGCCGGCGTACCGGAGCGACCCGAAGGTCAGGAAGAGCAGCAGGTAAATCAGGGCCAGGGTGACGGGCACGATGAGCAGGAGGCGCTGCATGGCCCGGGCCTGGTTCTCGAAGGTGCCGCCCCAGGCGGTGTAGTAGCCCGGCGGCAGGGACAGGCGGGAGGCAAGTAACCTTTGGCCGTCGGCCACGACGCTGCCAGGGTCCCGCCCTTTGATGTTGAACTCCACCACAATGCGGCGGCGGGCATTGTCCCGGCTGATTTGCAGCGGTCCTTCCGTCTCCATGATTTCGGCCAGCTCCGTCAGGGGCACGGACCCTCCTGCCGGAGTCGCCACCAGGATGTTGCCGATGGCCTCGGGACTGTTGCGCCGCGCTTCGGGAAAGCGCACGACCACCTCGACGCGCATCTGACCTTCGATAATTTCGGTGGCCGCCTTGCCGCCCACCGCGGTTTCAATGACCTCCTGCACGCCGGCCACGGTCAGGCCGTACCGGGCCAGCTTGCCCCGGTCGAGCTTGATATTGAGATTCGGCATGCCGGCCACCTGCTCGGCCCGGAGGTCGGTGACCCCGGGCACCGTCCGGAGGAGGGCGGCCGCCTCTTCGGCCTTGGCCCGGAGCAGGTGCATATCATCCCCGAAGATCTTCACCCCCACCTGGGACTTGACCCCGGAAACCAGGTGGTCCACCCGGTGGGCGATGGGCTGGGAGAAGCTGTAGGCTACGCCGGGAATCTTCTCCAATTCCACCCGCATCTTGGCGATCAACTCCTCGACGGTGCGGGCGGTGCGCCACTGACTCCGGGGCTTGAGGACCACGATGGGCTCGCTGGATTCCACCCCGTGCGATTCCGTGGCAATCTCGGCGGCGCCGATCTTGGAAACCACGGACTCCACTTCGGAAAATTTTAAGAGGGCCTGCTGCATCTGGCGCTCCATCTCGATCGACTGCGGCAGGGAGACCGACGGCAAACGGATCGTGATATTGGTGATATAGCCTTCATCCAGGCGGGGGATAAACTCGGTGCCCAGAAAGGGCACCGCGGCCAAAGACAGCGCCAGAAAGCCCCCGGCGCCCAGCAGCACGGTCTTGCGGTTTTCCAGGGCCAGGGCCAGCACCGGACGGTAAACCCGCTGGGCCGCCCGCACCAGGAAGCTGTCGCGGTCCGGCGCGGGTTTGAGCACATACGAGCACAGGGCCGGGATGGCGACGATGGAAAGCACCAGGGAGGCCAACAGCGCCATGACCACGGTGAAGGCCAGGGGCGCGAACATTTTGCCTTCCATGCCTTGCAGGGTCATAATGGGCAGAAACGTCAGGCCGATGATCAACTCCCCGAAGAGGCTGGGTTTCCGCACTTCCAGGACGGCATTGAGCACCGTGCGGCCAAAGTTGCCCCCGGGGGGCATCTCCCCCAGGCGATGCATGACGTTTTCCACCTGGATGATGGTGCTGTCCACGATCATGCCGATGGAAATGGCCAGCCCCCCCAGGGACATAAGGTTGGCGGACAACCCCACCTGCCGCATGGCGATGAAAGTGGCCAGCGCCACCAAAGGCAGGGTCAGGGCAATAACCAGCGCCCCCCGGAAGCTGCGGAGGAACAGGTAAACCACCAGGATCACCAGAAGGACGCCTTCGGCAATGGCCCGGCCGACGGTGTTAATGCAGTCCCGGACCAAGCCGGTGCGGTCATAGAAGGCCTTGAGCGTCACCCCCTTGGGGAGGATGCCGCCGGCGTTCAATTGGGCGACCTTGTCCTTGACCGCAGCCACCACTTCCCGGCCGCTGCCGCCCCGGATCATCAGGACGATGCCGGCCACGGCTTCCCGTTTGCCGTCTTTGAGCACCGCGCCCCAGCGGCTGGCCGGGCCGGCGCTGACGCTGGCCACGTCTTTGACCAGCACCGGGGTGCCGTGTGCTTCTTTCAGCACCACCGCCTCGATGTCCTGGACGGACTGCATCAGGCCCAGGCCTCGCACCAAGGCCTGCTCGCTGCCCTTCTCCAGGACATTGCCTCCGGCATTGGCATTGCCGGCGGTGAGGGCGCTAAAGACCTGTTTCAAACTGAGATCGAATTTCCGCAGCCGGTCAGGGTCCACCTGTACCTGGTATTGCTTGACGTAGCCGCCGAAGGAGTTGATGTCGGTGACGCCGGGCACGGTTTTCAGCAGAGGCCGGACTATGGCGTCCTGGATGGTGCGCAGACGCATGAGGCGGGCCGTCTCCTCTCCGGGTGAGGCCGGCGGCGGCGCGTCCTCTTCTTCCAGGGTGTATTGGTAGATTTCACTCAGGCCGGTAGCGATGGGGCCCAAAACGGGCTCCACCCCTTTGGGCAGTTTTTCCTTGGCCGCGATCAGGCGCTCTAACACCAGTTGCCGGGCAAAATACAGATCCACGTGGTCGGCGAAGACCACGGTGATCAGGGAGAGCCCGAAGCGGGAGACGGAGCGGAGTTCCACCATGTCCGGCAGGCCTGCCATCTGCACCTCGACGGGGAAGGTGACCTGTTGTTCCACCTCTTCGGGGGACATGCCGGGCCAGGTGGTATAGACCTGCACCTGGACGTTGGTGACGTCCGGGAAGGCGTCCACCCGGAGCTGAAAAGCCGCATAAACCCCATAGGTCACCAGTCCCGCCAGGGCGATCAGGACCAGGAAGCGATGCCGCAGGCAGCTTTGAATGACCTTGTCAATCATCGTTGGTCCCCCCGCGGCTTAAGTTAATGAGCATGTCCATGCTCATCGCCGAGGCCGCCCCGGCCACCCTTCTCCAGTTCGGATTTCAGGGTGAAGCCGCCCTGCACCACCACCGGCTCCTCGGCCTCCAGACCTTCCAACACCTCCACGCGGCCCGCACCTTTCGCACCAGTTTTGATGAGATGCTTCCGGTAGGTGCCGGGGGCCATTTCCACAAAGACAAAGTGCTCACCGTTGGCGGCCAGTACTGCGGTTTCGGGAATGCTCAGGGCGGTGCGGCTTCCCACGCGCACGGCGATATTGGCGAACATTCCGGCCTTGAGGCGGTTGCCGGGGTTGTCCACCCGCACCCGGGCCCGGACGGTGCGAGTGGATTTGTCCATCATGTCAGCCAGGTAATCCACCCGGCCCGGGAATCCCTCCAGGGACAAAGAGGTGACGGTTACTTTCGCTTGGGAACCTACGTTCACCAACGGCAAATCCTTCTCGGGGACCTGGACGAAGCACCACAGGCCGGAGGTATCGGCCACGGTGAAGAGCTCCTCCTCTTCCTTGACCACCAGGCCGGGGGTGACTTTCCGGTCCACCACCCGGCCGGCGATGGGGGAGCGCAACGCGAAGATCGCGCCGGAACGGGAACCTTTCGGCAAAGAGGCGGGCGCGGGGCCGCCGCCCCCCAGGAGGCGGACGCGGTTTTGGGCATTATCCAGATCGGCCCGCTCGACTTCCAGCCGGGCCTGGCGCTCCTGGAGTTCGGCCCGGCTGATGGCCTTGCCCTCAAAGAGCTGCCGGGCCCGGTCATAGGCCTGTTGGGCGGCGTTGAACCTGGCGGCGGCTTGCCGGGCGGCCATCTGGGCCTGACTCAGTTCCACGCTGTCGATGATCGCCAGGGTATCGCCAGGCTTCACCATTTGTCCGTAGTCCGCGACGATCTGCACTACCCGGCCCGGCACCCGGGAACTGATTTTCGCCAGGCGCTCTTCGTTGAAAACTAATTCGCCGGTAAATAACACCCGGTTGTCCAGGGGGCCGAGGACCACGGGGGCCGTCTCGATTTTGGCCTGCCGCACCGCCTCCGGGGTCAGCCTCACCTGGCCCGGCCGCGCCTGGAGTTCGGCCTGATCAGCATGAAGGGCATGGTCGTGGTCAGCAGGTTGGTCATGGTCATGCCCCTCGTGGACGTACCACCACCCCGCCAGACCAGACAGACTGAGAGCAACCAGGACGAAGAGCAGCCACCGGCTCTTGGTCAGACGCACCCGCCTCACTTGACACCTCCCCCGGCCAACCGCCAGAGTTCCACCCGGGCCAGGCGGTAATCCAACAGAGCCTTTTGGTAGTCCTGTTCCGTGCCCCGATAAACCCGCCGGGAATCCAGAAGTTCCAGCAGGCTGGTTTCGCCGTGCTCATAGCTGAACTGGGCCACCCGGAGAGATTCCGCCGCCTCTTTGAGGATGGCGCTCCGGAAAGACTCCACCTGCCGGCGGGCCGTTGCATAGAGGCCGTATTGGGCGGCCAGCCTGGTCTCCAGGTCTTGTTTGAGGAGCCGGAGTTCGGACTTGGCCTGGCTTTGCGCGGCCGCGGCCTTGGCTACTTCGCCTTCCTTGCGGTTCCACAAGGGGAGGGGGAGGCTGACCCCGCCCCCGGTGGCATGCAGGTCCACATCCTGGATATGGAAAGCCTTGACCGTGACCTCCGGCACCCAGGCCTGGCGCTCGGCCCCCAGGTTGCTCTCGGCCTGGCGGACCTGGGCTTCCTGGGCCGCCAGCAAGGGATGAGAGGCCAAGGCCGCTTCCTGCCAGCGCTTCAGGGGCACCGCCGGATCAACAACCTTAGCTTCGGCGGACAGGGCGAAATCGGCGGGCAGGCCGCCGCCCAGGAATTCTTGCAAGACCTGCCGGTCTCCGGCCAGGGTGGTTTTGGCCTTGCCATCTTCCCGTTCCAGAGAAAAAAACTCCACCCGGGCCTTCACCAATTCGATGGGCCGGCTTTCTCCCAGGCGCACCCGTTTTTCGGCAATATCCAGCAGCGTTTTGGCCGACTCCAGGTTTTCCGCGGCGATCTTCACCAATTGCTCGTCGGCCAGGACCTGGTAATAAAGTTCCCGGCAGCGGGCTCGGACGTTGATCTGTTCCTGGGTGAGTTTCTGTCGGGCCGAGTTGATGCCGAAGCGGGCGGCCTCCTGTTTCTTGCCCCGGCGCCCCGGCCACTCGAGGGTCTGGGACAGGCCGACGGTGAAGCCAGAGCCATACGTCCCCCCTTCCATGGCCCTTTGGCTGCTGACCAAGCCCTCCACCTCCGGGTTGGGATACTGCCGAGCGATACGCAGATCCGCCTCACTCTTGCTGATCTCCGCCCCGGCAATCTTCAAAGCTGGATGCGTCTTTAAGGCCATCTCCTCCAGTTCCGGGAGAGCATAGGTCCGGGAGTCGGCCAGAGCTCCGCCGGACCAATAGGGAGCCAGACAAAAGACTACCCCCACGGCAAGCCTCTTGAGGTTCACCATACACCTCCGTGGTTACGCGGGTGACTACTAAAATGTGTTAAAAAAACAGGCGGTTAAAGAGAACGGAGGGGGCTAAGCCCGGGGGGGACGGAAAATGCCGGAGGCAAAGATGAGGCCGGCCGGCTGCTCTTCGCTGGCATGGCAGGGGGAGATGTAGTGACTTACTACCGGCGCGGGGTTGGCCGCGCATAACAGAGGCATCGAGTGGCCGCCGCAGCAGTCGCTGTGGGGGCAAGCCCCTGTCCCGCTATGGAGGTCGGCATGACAGGGGATAAGCCAGGCCAAGGCCAACGCCGGCAGGAGAACGAGTCCCACAAGCACCATGGCTGGACTGAGGCTACCTCTCGACAACTTCATACTGTGAATAGATAATCTTTCCCTATCCCCGTGTCAAGTTTTTCCGGGGGACCTAGACCTCGGTCCCATTCTGAGTCATTGACGGGCAGAGACCTTGGCAGTGTCACTCCACATCTTTCGTGCGGCCGTAAAATTTAATAGATACCCGGAGAGAACAACTTCTCCTGAAAGGGAGGCCAGGAATCGAAGTACCTATATGGCCTCACCGCGCCTAACAAGATGTTGAAAACTCTCTATTCGAGGACCCGAGAAAAGTGATGCCGATAAGGCCGAAAAGGTGGTATAGTTGATGATAACAATAGGAGACCTCTGTGAAATTCTCTATAAAAAAGTTTATTAGAAAAAATATCAAACAGTTGGACATATTTAAATAACGTATTAATCTGCGATTAAAGTCTGATGTGGAAATTCGCAGAGGCTGGGGAAAAATCGGGTCAGATGGGCTTTGTGGACATGGAGGCCGTAGGGCGGTGCCTGAAAGCCGCTTGCCGAAAAAGATCGACAGTCAAATTAACCGACAGGCCTTCGAGAAGATCATGGAACTCCCGTATCATTCCACCCAGGGGCGCCCCAGCCATCCGCCCCTGGTAGTGTTCAAGCCTGCCTTTGGCAGTGATCAATGTGTTTAGGTGAGCCGCTGCGGGGGTTGATTCCCTTACACCCTGGAAGTTGAACCTTTTCGTCCAGGTTTTTGGCACATCTTGAAACCATGAGCGGAAAAACGGGGGGCGCGCCATGAAGCGGCGGCAATTGTGCTTAGTTTACGTATCCCACCTGATCTTCACCATCATCTTCTCTTTGATCATCTTTGGGTTGGGGAGACCCGTTTGGGGCTCGGATCTGCCGGAAATTTTGCAAAAGGGAGTGTTGCGGCACCTGGGCGTACCGTATGCTAATTTCGTCACCGGCAGCGGGGATGGCCTGGACGTGGATCTGGTCAAGCTTTTTGCGCAACATTTAGGGGTGCGGTATGAATGGGTGAAAACTACCTGGCCAGATTTTGTTGGAGACCTGACGGGGGAAAGGGTGAAACCCCAGGGTAATGACGTGGAAATCCTGGGGACAGTACCTATTAAGGGAGATCTTGCCGCCCATGGGATTACCATCCTGCCCTGGCGCGAGAAGATTATGGATTTTGTCCCGAATTTTCCCACCCAAATCTGGTTAATAGCCCGGGCCGATTCTTCCCTTAAACCCATCAAACCCAGCGGCAACCTGCGAAAAGACATTGCCAAGGTTAAAGCCCTGCTGAAGGGTCGCCAGGTCTTGGGGCTGTCTAATACCTGCCTGGATACGGATCTCTATGATCTAAAGAAAAATGGCCCCCGATGTATCGCGTTCAAAGGGTCTTTGAACGAAATGGTTCCCGCCATCATTAAGGGGGAGACTGAAGCAACCCTGATGGATGTGCTGGATGCTTTGCTCGCTTTGGAGAAATGGCCCGGAAAAGTAAAGGTAATCGGTCCGGTTTCGAAGGTCCAGATGATGGCGGTGGCGTTCCCCAAGACCTCCCCCAAGCTGCGTGATGCCTTCCAACAGTTCATGGAACAGTGCAAAAAAGATGGGACCTATGCGCGCCTGGCGGAAAAGTATGAGCCGGACTTCTATCGTAAATTCCCTAAACTTTTTAAGAACTTCAAATAAAGCCGGTCTCCATGGGTTAAATTTCCGGCCGGTGCAACCCATCAATTTGCTAGTGGGATAAGAAATGCAATCAGTCCGGCCTCATCGGCTGAGAGGAAATCTTGCGGTCATTGCCATGGGGGCTTTGCTCGTGGGATATATTGCCTTCCTCCTAATAGCCAACTACAAATCCCAGATCGAGTTGCAGAAGTCCGGATCAGAAAAGATGAGGCTGGACACGGAGAAACAGGCTGACGCCATCGGCTACTTTTTCTTTGAGCAGAAGGACTATCTCAAGAATCTGGTGGAGAAAAGGGAGATTTCGGCTTTTTATGAAAATAAGGCCCTGGGCATGTCCGTGGAATATGGTTTGCGTTATAGCCTGTTCGGCATCAGCAAGGTTTTCGACCTCTTTTTAGAGAAACGCAGGCTGGCCGGGGAAAAGACCTATACCGGCATCACTTTTTTGGAAAGCGACGGCACTGAACTGGTGGACCGGGCGGTAGATAAAGATAACCCTGGCCAGGCAAATCTGGATTTGAAGAAATTTCTCGATCCGGGAAACCCTGAACAAAAAATTTTGGTCGAACGCCAGGGATCATTTTGCCAAATAATGATTTCCACCCCCTATTTCTTTAAAGGGGCCTTCGCAGGGCAGGTCATCGCCACCATTTCAGCTGATACCGTTTACCGCCATCTCATCAAGACCACCCTTGGAGCCTCGAAGCGTTTGGAAAATATCGTCACTGCCAAGGGGGAACTGTTATTCTTGCCGGCGGATTGGAGCCATGAAGGCGAAATTTGGGGCTCGCCCGACCTCAAGGAGCTTTGCGCTTCGGTCCCCGGGCAGGTCCAGCGGTTTAGGTGGGGCCGGGAGAATAGCTCTAAAGTTGACATGGTGGCCATTCGAGTCCCCATCCCGGACACCCCCTTTTTTCTGGTGGTGGTTGAGCCCGCCGCCGACTTACTCGGCCATAACTCTCCCCACCATCTGCTGGCGGTCCTGGCAATCCTGTCCTTGGCCATTTTGGGCGGCGTGGCGGTCATCGTGCGGGGAAACACCCGCAACCTGGTTCTGCAGGCCCGCCTTCAGGAAGCTGCCGAAAGAGGGCAGGCGGTGGAAGACAAGAATCGCCAACTGGAACAGGAGATCGGGGAGCGCCAACTGGCGGAGCAGGCGCTGCAGGAAAGCGAGGCGCAATACCGCTTACTGGCCGAAAACGTCATCGACGTCATTTGGACCATGGACTTGAACTGGAAATTCACCTATGCCAGTCCTTCTTGCGAGAGATTATCCGGTTATAATGATAAAGAAATCGTGGGCCTGCACCTGGATCAATTATTAACTCCTGATTCAATGGATTTGTGTAAAAAGACCCTGGCCGATCTCCTCTCTGCGGACAATTTGGGGCGACAGGACTACCCTCATTTCTTGCTTCCCCAACTTGAGCTTCGGTTCAAGGATGGGTCCAAAAGCGTGTATATTGAAGTCAATGGCTCTATCATCACGGATTCCCAAGGCCAGCCTGAAGGCCTGATGGGGGTGACACGGGATATTACCGACCGGAAGCAATTGGAAGAACAATTCCTTCAGGCGCAAAAGATGGAAGCGGTGGGCACGCTGGCCGGGGGTATAGCCCACGACTTCAACAATATTCTGATGGCGATACTTGGGAATATTAGCCTGGCCGTGCGAGATGAGGAGATCAGCCCCCAGGTTCAAGACAGATTGATTCAGGCCGAAAAGGCGTGTCTGCGGGCTCAGGCTTTGTCGCAGCAACTACTCGCCTTCGCCAAGGGTGGGATGCCGGTTAAAAAAATCTTCTCGGTGGCGGAACCCCTCATTGAATCTACCGCTTTTACCTGTGCCGGTTCTCCGGTGAAATGTGAAACTAGCTTCCCAGAAAATCTCTGGTTGATAGAAGCGGACCCGGGGCAAATTGTCCAAGTAATCCAGAATCTCACGATCAATGCCATTCAAGCCATGCCGGCTGGCGGAACGAATAAGATTTGGGCAGAGAACTTTACTTTAGGTTCAGGCAGCGATTTGCCCCTGAGCCCCGGGAGGTATATAAAAATCTCGGTGCGCGATCAGGGGATGGGCATCCCGGCGGAACACCTGCCCAGAATATTTGACCCCTACTTTACTACCAAACGGAAGGGCAGCGGTTTGGGCCTGGCCTCGGCCTTCGCGATTATTAAAAATCATCATGGCCATATTGCAGTAGAGTCAAAACTAGGGGTAGGGACAACTTTTACTATCTATCTTCCGGCAGTTGAACGGCAAATTAATCCTCAACCGAAAGAAGATAGAGGGCTGCTGGCTGGGAAAGGCAAGATCCTGGTAATGGACGATGAAGAGATGGTGCGGGAAGTATTAGGGAAAATGTTTCCCCTCCTGGGCTATGAGGCGGAGTTTGCCGGGGACGGGAGCGAGGCCATAGAAATGTTCGTCCAGGCGCAAGGGATTGGACAAGCTTTTGCTGCGGTGATTCTGGACCTAACGGTTCCCGGAGGCATGGGGGGCAGAGAAACCATGGCGGAACTGCTGAAGATCGATACCCAGGTAAAGGCCATCGTTTCCAGCGGCTATTCTGACGACCCCATAATGGCCGACTTCCAGAAATATGGGTTTAGTGGAGTTATTGCCAAGCCGTATAGAATTGTAGAACTTGGGAAATTATTATATGAGGTGATTATGGGGAAGCTATGATCACTTTTTCATGCCCTGCAGAAACTTAACAGAAGAACAATACCTGCTCTTGAGGCGCTCCCAGAGGTCATTTTAAAGGGCTGCGCTATGCAGACCATGAGCTGTGCAGGGGGAAAGACGCGAAGCGCGAGGAGAATCTGGCGGATTTTTGGCTGAGGGCCCCGGCCAAGTAGTTGATCTCCCCGAAAGCGCTTGCTTACATGACTCACCTGCCTTTCCCAGAGGAAACCCGCCTGGATTTGCCTGTCTGGCGGGCCTCTTGCAGACCGAGCAAATGCCTTTTATGATCCGGATATTCTTTCAGGATCAGCCTGAAGCGGTCGCACTGGGCCAGTTCGGGACATTCAAAACAATGCTCGCAGCCCCGATTGATGGCGCAGATCCGGATGGGGCAGTGGTCCAGTCCCCGGCCGCCCCGGCACCCCGGACATTCGGCGTGGGAGAGGAACCACTCCAGCCCCTTGCGGAACTCAGGCAGGGAAAATCCCTCGTCTCCCCGGTAACAGTGAGCCCACCAGTAAACCCGAAACCGATCCACGAAGCTCTTCACCTGGGCAACCGCTTGGAGAAATTCGGGGTTGTCCAACTGACAGGCGTCACATAAGCCGCAATAACTCTCTTTCATGATCCATAGCCGTCTCAGAGTACCTGCGAAAGTTCTTGGTTTTCCGCTAACTTGGCCTTCTCTACCAGGTCGGCCAGGGTGATGGACTTTAGGGTGTGGAGCATGGCCCGGGAGGCCTCTCTCCAGATCAGGCGCGTCGGGCAGGTGTCGGCGCGCCCGCAGATGTCGGCGTGCTCCGTGCATTCCACCAAGCCGACGCCTTCTTCCAGGAGTGCGACGATCTCAGCCACGGTGATCTCTTGGGGCGGTTTCGCCAAAGTATGGCCCCCCTTAGGCCCGCGTACGCTTTCAATAAAATGGGCCTTCTTCAAGGGGATGATAATCTGCTCCAGGTATTTCACGGAAATGTTCTGGCGCTTGGCAATCTCGCCCAACTGGATGGGGCCCTGATTATAATGCTGAGCCATGTCGAGTAACAGTCTGGTCCCGTACCGGCTTCTGGTTGACAACTTCATTTTGCCCCCCCGGCCATGGCCGCCATTGTCTGGGGCCACACCGGGGAAAACGGCCTGACCCGATCCGCCGCCCGGGGCAGTTCGATCAACCTGTAGTCCCTCTCCTGCATATCTTTGAGAAACTCAGCCGGCTCCAGCAGGTGCAGGGGACAGACCCGATAGACCAGGTCCGCCGAGGCATCGGCCTGACCTTCTTTGAGGAACCTCATTGCTGCGCTCCTTTATCTATATTAATATAATATATATTGTCAATATAGCATCGTCGTAAAGGATGTCAAGCGCTACCTTTACCATTCTTAAGGTGCAGAAATGTCAACTCTCAGGAGAAGCAGCGATTAGACAAACCGAAGCCAATTATCCCCAGGAGAACCTCATCTTGGCCGATACCAAGACCTCGGAGCCGCGGGTTGTCTTCCTTTGCGATAAGTCTTATGATATATTTAATACCCAATGCGGAAGTGCGAGGTCCACTGGTGGGGCCCCCGGACTTCAAATCCGGTGAACCGTCTGAGTAAGGCGGTAGGTGGGTTCGATTCCCATGCACTTCCGCCAACGTTTTGCGAGGATGGAGGTCAAAATTTTTGGCCTCCTTTTTCTTTGGTGAGTGGGTCGGTGAGTAGGTTCGAAAAAATCCCCCTCCAGAAGCCTCATAATTTCCCGGAACCTCGGGTCGATGGCTTGGAGGTACCGCTCGGTAGCTCAAGGGTCTTAGGGGCCATCTCCCCTTCTCGAGACTCGTTTTTGGCCTCTCTCGCCTGACCCACCCTTGTTCCCATACGCCGCAAATTTGTCAGGGGCAATCCACCACGGAGACCTGCTAATGGACAGCCGATTTGCCATGCAGTTGGCGGTACAAAATCCGCAGCTGATTCCGACACAACTAATGGCGGCAAGGACAATCGGAGGAGCCTTTTATTTGATTCAGTCACGCTTCCTATCCTCCTGAGTGCAATTCATCGGCTGAGGCTGTAATCTTGTTCTCTTTCAGCCCGAGTCAGAAAGGTTTCCATAGCCATTTCTTTCTCGCCAGTCCGAAGCAAAACCGCTTCCCGTAGTTTGGCTATGTCGTCGGTGAACACCCGTACCTCGTCCCGGGCCCTGGAGATGCCGACGTAAAGGGATCGTTGGGTTGTCAAATTCGCGCGATGGCTCTCGGAATAGATTAAGACCCGGTCCGCGGTTAACCTTTGGGCGCTGTATGCTGTGATCGCGTAGGCATGGGTCCAATGCTGCTGGGCTGCCAGGTCGATCTCACAGGTCTGGCCGTCCCGGCCGATAAGATAGGATGAGACGCTTGGCTTCACCTAAAGCTAAGGTCGGTCCTTTTGCCAGATGATACGCTATTTCGAGCGCGGCAGGCAGTACTTGATCATCGGCGACTACTTGATTTATAATTCTCCCCTCCAGGGCTTGCCTTGACGACCGGCCCAATTCCCTGGCCTTAACCCGGCGATTGTTTGCCAGACTAATCGCACCTCGGTTCTAGACCCACTAGCTGCCGCACTGCATTAGAAATCATTGGAAAGAATGCCTTAGAGCGATCTTTTTAAACATCCCAGCCAATCCGACACCAAGGTAAAAGATGGACTCAATAGTGAGATGGTCCTCCGCCGTGGAGTCGAAGAAAACATTCAGGTTGGATTCGAGACCGTCTTCCGCTTTCGAGTAGCAAATCAGGATCGGCACTTTCGGCAAAGGCCTCAGCAATAGCGAAAAGTCTGAACCGTAATGCTTTTCCACCGGTTTGCCATTAAATACACGGAGGATGTCTTCGAAGAGGTCGGTATGCATATCAGCTACCCACTTCAAGGGTTTTTCGCATCGCTGCTCAAAAAGACGATACCATGTCTTTCCATTTTTTAGTTCCCTTAACGGTACCCATTCGCCTGAAACAGGTGTTCCTTTGCTCTGAATGATATGGTTGAGAACCGGTATCATCACCCATGGATGGATGTGGATGTCAGTGGTAATACCCCCCTTGGAATCAACACTAAAGTTCTTACCGAGAATCTTGATCGTCAGTTTGGATTCGGAAAAACTGCCCCCCAATTTAGGCGCTGCTGCACGAAGGTCAACAGAGGCAAGCCGGTTTTTCAATTCTCCTATCATGAATTCCATTTCCTGTTCGTTGGTCACACGCCCTTCGCTTTTCCCAGCATGGGACTCAAGGTCTTGGCTCTCCAGATGAGGACATTCCATGAGCTGTCGTTGCCCCTTGAACACCGCGGCGGCAAAGGCCAGGCACGTCAATTCGTGGCATTTTCTGCAATTGGATCTATCGAGTAACTTGAAAATCTCCATTGGGTTCGTCAACTGGATCATACGAGACTTCTCCTCGCACGGTACCCGGGCATTTAGGCTCTTTTCCTCTCCCGGTTCGATCATGCTTTGACATCTATCGCATTGCATCTCGATTTCCTCCTTTTATAGTCTGCCAAACCCCGGCTTTGCTGGTAGCGGGTAGGGGGATTCGAAAAGGTCGGATCAGACAATCCCGCCTTAGGGTTAATACTTATTGCCGTTTTGGTGCAGCCGGCCAAGCTATAGGGTAAATTTTTTGAAAGAATAGTCTGCCAACACCTGGGCGGCCTTGTTTTGAGCCCAAGCTTCCAAACCCAATTTCCTGATGAGACATAGATGAAAGACTTTGGTGTTATGCCACAGTTTGGCGTTGTCAAAATAAGGATGCAGATAATCACAGGGGAAGTTCGCACAATCGCAGCAAAATTTAATCTCGTGCTCCCCGGCGCAAGGGTAAATCCGGCAGGGCATGGGGAGATGCGCAGGCTTGCCCTGGAGGTTGCGACAACCGGAGCAAACCGCCTGTTCCACCGGAATTCCTAACTCCCGTGAGACCAGTTGGCGCATCTTTTCATCTTCATTGGCCAGATACCTATAGCAGGCAAAGCATGGTAAGCCACAAGGAGCAGTAAGCTGCGCGTAATCCATGATGTCAACCTCAACGTTTTATGCAAAGAGTCTATGAGGATCATCAGGACAATGAATCCCCCATTTGGGGGAGGAGCACATTTTTTCTGGAAGGAAAGGAATATGCCGGGAGGAAATATCGGAGGATTAGACCAGCTCGTGCCGCAGGGCCCAGACCGCGGCCTGAGTGCGGTCATTAACTCCTAATTTATTGAAAATATTGATTACATGGCTTTTGACCGTATGGGGACTGATCGAAAGAGAGCCAGAAATCTCCAGATTCGTGGCCCCCTGGGCTATCAGGCGCAATACCTCCAGTTCCCGCTCGGTCAAAGCTACAACCAAGGATTCGCGGCCTTTGGTCGCGGTTTTCCCGGGGCTGCTGGGCGGAGGGCCAGGCGCTTCTTCCAGGGCCGGTTTACCACCAAGATAGGCAGGATCGAACTCAAGGGTCACCGTGGACACCAGATTGCCTTGTTTATCATGCACCGGGTAGACCACCTGGGTCGATATGGGGCGGCTAAATCCGGGGCAGCGCTCCGGGCTTGTTTTCCGGGTACTTAAAGCTGCGGCAAACGCCAGGCAGGAAGGATAGCCGCAGCTCCTGCAGTTGGTTTGGGGGAGCAGCCGGAAGATCTGGAGTACCGGGACTGGGTTCCATTTCTTATAATTCGGCGCAAGACTATCCCGGCGTTCGCAGATATCATTGAGGAAGTCTATCAACCGGTCTAAGAACTCCAGGGCTTCCTGAGAGGTTATAAAAGATGCGGCAACGCCATGATCGGGATAGAGGCCGCAGGAGAACCGGTCCAGCACAAACCGGATAAACGGGGGGGTTTCCAGAAGACTGGCCGATTCGGCCACCGCGTTGATGTAGGGAAAAAGTGGGGGGATATCGCCGTCCAGTCGGAAATAGGCAAACATCTGGGCGTCGAACTCGGAACCGGTTCTAAAGGGCGCGCCGCCCTTCCTTAAGGAAAAATCATAATATCCCTTGACCAGCATCGGTTTCACCGACAGCAGATGCTACCTGGCGAATTCTCACCCAGGATATGTCACCTGCAGGCCTCATGGCCTTCCTATTTCCTCACTTCGTCTGTCAATATAACATGTTGTCCGGTTCCGGGGCCAATGCTTCATGCGTATTTTGGCATGGAGAGTATATCAACAATCCTCCCAAGTTTCACATCACAGGCGTTCAATAGTTCTTATATTTAAATTTTGATCTCGAAGCATGTCCTTGGCGATGATCAGTTTTTGAATCTCACTGGTACCATCAAAGATACGAAAAGCTCGAACATGACGATAAAGACGTTCCACTGCCATGCCTTTCAAAACCCCTAAGCCCCCAAATATTTGCAGGGCCTGATCAATAACCTCCTGGGAGGCTTCGGTGGCGTATAACTTGGCAATGGCAGCCTCCCGGGAGAGGTGTGGCTCACCCACATCATGCATCCAGGCGGCACGATAGACCAGCAGGGCTGAAGCATCGACCTTTACGGCCATGTCCGCCAATTTCTCCTGGATTAGTTGATGCTCACAGAGAGGCTTCTTAAAGGCTACTCGTTTCAGGCTGCGGGCAATGGCTTCGTCCATGGCGCGCCGCGCCATGCCAAGGGTGGCGGCACCTACGGTGGGGCGAAAGAGCTCCAGCACAGCCATGGCGATTTTGAAACCCTGGCCGGGTGCACCTATGAGCCGATCCGCAGGAACGTGAACGTGGTCAAAATGCAGGGTGCCCACGGTATGAGGGGAGAGGACAGCAAGGCGCTGCTCCAAGGTGATGCCGGGAAGTCTCGCATCCACCAGGAAAGCTGAGATACCATGCGCGTCCGGACCCTCGCCGGTTCGGGCAAAAACCACATAATTATCCGCGAGGCCTGAATTCGAGGTCCACATCTTGCGGCCATGAATAACGTAATGGTCGCCGTCCAACAGGGCTTGCGCTTCGATGGACGCGACATCGGACCCGGCCCCCGGCTCGGAAAGGGCAAACGCGGGAAGCATCTCCCCCCGTAAATACGCAGGTATAAGTTCTCTTTTTACCTGCTCGGAAGCGAAAAGGGCAATCGGCATGATGGCGAGCCAAGGCTCAGAAAAGGCCACGTCAGCAATTGCCGATCTATATCCCAAGATTTCCCGCATCAGGCAGAGGGTGCGAAGGTCGTGCTTATCTCCTCCGGCGCCGGGGCTCCCGGGGATGGAGTTGTCCAACCATTTACCAGTTCCCAGACGCAGGAAAATCTCTCTCGCGGCCTTGCCATCGGCCCCCTCATCAGCTTCGAAATGCTGCAGTTCGGACTCGGCCCACTGCCCAAAGTCCCGAGCAAACCTGCGGTGGAAGGTATCAAAAAAAGGCCAGGCCAGGTAACGCTGGTCCATAGACATGTCCTTTCGGCAGATCAAAAGTTGGCATAATCCTGAGATCATGCCTTATTTTTGCCATTTCTGTCCAATAGAAAAAACAGGTGGAGAACAGGCGCTAGACGCAACCAGATTCCCGGCGCGTGCCCCAACCGCCGGGAACCACGAGAATATCCAGCGTGGGGCAAGTCTCGAAGGATTGGTCGGGAATAACCTGCATTAAGAGCACGGCTCCGCCCTGGCCTCTGTCAAAATCCTGGTCGGTGAGTTGGCGGCGGTTTATCAGGGTAAGCGCCAGGCGGTCAGCTAATATGGGCCTAAGTTCTTCCATCAGGTCGAGCCCCAAGGCCGGCCATCCCGGGCGCAGTCATGAAGGTAGCCCACCTGTCGGTCCAGGCCCACATTGAGCCACAGACACACAATCATTCAAAAAGCATAGCGTAAAGAAAGGAGAGGATGGCATTCACCGGGTCCGGAGGGGGTTTGCGGTTGCGACCTGCAAATGAAAACAAATTTCGGCTGAAAGCCAGTCAACTCCTGTAACCCCAAACGGAAACGTGAATGGAGACAAACCAAGAGGAGCCAAGCCAAGCCTGCCGCATAATCTCATTTCAGACCAGCAAAGAGCCTCCTCATGGAATTCCTACCGGAAATGTTCAAAACTTAACAATCTTTTTGATCGAAGATACTACAAACTTCCTATATACAAATATCACTACCAGTAATATTAATAAAAAGATACCTTAAGATGGGTAAAAAAGGTTACGCTGCCTGAGCGGTTCAGCTCGAAACCTTATGAGACTTTTCTATTGTTTGTTTAAATTCACATTCGATTTATTGCTCCATATATCCTTGCTGCGTCGAGACAAATCGCCTCATTGTATCCATAAAGGCTTCGACTGCCGGGGAGCGCCATTTATCCTTGTAGTGGATCATCAGGACTCCGGTTTCCAGATCATCCGCCCAGCACACTCTGGCCATTTCCCCCTTTTCCACATTGATCCGTATCGCAATCTCCGGGATTATGGTTACCCCGACTCCAGCTCTTATCGTCTGTTTTATTGCCTCTATGCTGTTCATTTCAATTACGGTGGCCGGGGTCACCCGTTCCGTCGCCAATGCCTGCTCAAAGACCATCCGATACCCGCAATCACTTTTCGGAAAAAGCAGGACCTGTCTTTCGAGGTCCTTAAAATCAACCGTTTTCCGAGCGGCTAACGGATGACTCGGGTGCGTGACAATGGCGAGGGGCTCGATGCTTAATAACTCGCATTCAAGGTTGTTCGCACCGATGGCATCCGCAAACAAAAACGCGAGATCGACCGTGCCGATCCGCAATTCATGCTCCAGGGAATGCAGGGCGCAACTGGTGATATCCATCCGCATCCCTGGAAAGCGCGGTTGATAATCATAGAGGATACGCGGCAGATAATGCGTGGCCATGGTCTGGGGCATCCGGAGTGTCAAGAGACCGGAGACCGTATTTCTGCCCGTTACCTCGGCCACGGCCTCCTCCTTGATGGCGAGAAGCTTATCGGCATAGACGAGCATCTTCGCCCCGGCCTCAGTCAACCGGACGGATTTTCCAATTCTTTTGAACAACAGTATCCCGATTTCATTTTCCAGGGTTTTGATCTGGGCTGAAACGGTTGATTGCGAATAGTGCAGAACTTCGGCCGCCTGATTGAAGTTCATCAGGGTAGCCACTGTCCGGAAGGTCTGCAGGCGCTGCATGTCCATAGTGTCCGCTCCTTTTTAATCGAATTTACCGATAAGTATATGAAAATAATTCGTTGGACGAGCCATGAATCGTTCTGTACATCTTATATATAAGAATTTTTCAGACAACAGATTTTAAGCGAAATATCAGATTAACCTATAGTCCAAGGAGACCGCGATGAAAGCAGATGAAAACAAGTCAGAGGGTAAAATGGAACTTTTCCACTTTTCTACTTCAGTGGCTGCAGGAACCAATCGGCAAATAATTGCCACGACACGAGGTCATGAAATCCTTATGGATGTTCGCAAAGAATGGGGAGGTGATGATGCCGGCCCTACTCCGCCTGAATGCCTGATCATAGCTCTAGGGGGATGCATTATTAATATCTGCCGCATCATGGCAATGCAGAAGCAAATTGAGGTGAAGGATCTCCGTTTATCAATTGCCGGAGATGTCGACCCTTCCCGTGCCTTTGGCCTGGATACATACACCAGGGCGGGTTTTTCACAACTGTCGGTGCAGGTGGAGTTTTCCTCGGAGCTTTCGGAAAGTGAAAAGGAAGATTTTTATCAGGAACTTCTGGAAAGGTGTCCGCTCTGTGATACCATCAACAATCCGACACCGCTGCAGATCAGGTTCTCATAACCATGACCGGATCGTGGAGTTGCAGAAGCGTTACTGCCCGCTCCATGTCCGCTGTGAAAATGACCTCCAGACCAACGGCACGCTCCTGGATGAGGCCTGGTGCGAGTTCTTGCGGGAGCATAATTTTCTGGTGGGATTGAGCCTCGACGGTCCCCAGGAGATGCATGACCATTACCGTAAGGATAAGGCGGGCAAAGGGAGCTTCGACCGGGTCTTCCCGGGCGGCCCGGCTGCTGAGAAAACACCGGATCAACTTCGCCACCCTGAGCTCCATCAATCGCGTGACGGCAAAATACCCGCTACAGGTCTACCGGTTTCTCCGAGATGAAGTGGGAGCCAAACGCCTGCAATTCATTCCCATCGTCGAGCCCGTGGGCTTTTGGTATACGCCCCCCCAATACTGGAAGAAACAACTCCTGCCGGTGGACGGTTCTCCCCAGGCCCGGCCAGGCCATCCAGACTCCATGGTGGAGGACTGGTGCGTGGATCCGGATGACTGGGGGGGTTTCTCTGCCGCATCCTCGATGAGTGGTACCGGAAGGACCTGGGCCAGGTCTACGTGCATTATTTTGAGGCCGCGGTGCACCCAGGCGCCCCTCTGCGGCAAGGGGCTGGCCCTGGAGCATGACGGCTCGGTCTATGCCTGCGATCATTATGTTGGCTCGCCACCGTTCCCGGCAAGGGGTATTTCGCCATCCTCAGGCTCTATGGTCCGACCGAAGCCGCCCTCGACAAGAGCTGGAAGCCTGGCGACATCGAGAAGGTCAAGTGACCAGGATGACCAGTTAACCACCGGTTGCAGCAGACGGCGGCCGGGCCGCGTATGACCCCAGGATCCTCTTGCAGGTGGTGTTGCTGACCTATTCCCGGGGGCTGATTTCTTCTCGGAAGATCGAACCCGCCTGCCGCCCGGCGGGTTAGGAGCAGCGGCGTTTCGACTAACTGTTTGACAAAGATGAAATTTTTTATAAAATTTAAGTAAGTAACCAGGCGCACGCAGGCCTGTAAGCCTTTCCAGAAGGGGAACGCTTTACGGTCGTTCTCCTTATTTTTTTTGGCAAGACACCTGCCGCGGCGCCGGATTTTGGAGGTCTATGTCTCATGCCGGTAAAAGGCAAGGTCAAATGGTTCAGCGATTCCAAAGGCTACGGCTTTATTTCCCAAGAAAACGGGCCCGACGTCTTCGTCCATCACAGTAATATCACGGGCGAGGGCTTTCGCACCCTGGAGGAAGGCCAAGAAGTCGAATTCGAGATCGTGGAAGGCAAAAAAGGCCCGCAAGCCCAGAACGTGGTAAAGCTTTAGCAGGGCTTTGGCCCGGGAGCCGGCCGCGGCGAACTATCGCCCCGGGCCGGATGCATCCCGCGGCAACGGTTAAAGGCGCGGGAAAAGCCGACCAGTTTGACCCGCCGGCGTGGACACTACCTCTGGGGAGAGGCGCCGCTTCAAGTTACCATCCAGCCCCTGGCTCGGCAGGCACAGCCTGCCCCCAGAACCTTATAGGAGAAGTTATGAGCAAAGTTAAGAATGGCGATTTCGTCCAGTTGCACTATACCGGCACCCTCCAAGACGGGTCGGTTTTCGACAGCAGCGAAGGCCGCAGTCCCCTGGAGTTTCAGGTGGGCGGCGGCGGCATCATCCAGGGCTTCAATGATGCGGTCATGGATATGGCCATAGAAGAAGAGAAGAACGTGGTCCTCACCCCGGACCAGGCTTACGGCGAACCCCGGGAAGACCTGAAGCGGGATTTCCCCGCCACCATGTTGGAAGGCCACCCGGTTGAGGTCGGCCAGCAACTGCGGTTCTCCAGCCCCCACGGCCCCGTGTCCGGCACGGTGCTGGAGATCCAGCCGGATAAATTCGTGGTGGATTTCAACCATCCGCTGGCGGGACAGACCTTGGAGTTCAAGATCAAGGTCGTGGGCATCAGCGATACGCCCACCCAGGCCCAGGGCGGGTGTTCCTGCAGCACTCCGTCCTCCTGCTCCTCCGGCTGCGATTCCTGCGGCTGAGTCGGCCAGGTAAAAACCAGTGAGGGGATGGC
>JALNYP010000121.1 GCA_023229795.1 Syntrophobacterales bacterium | reverse complement strand
GGGCGCTTTCGAACCGGTGTTTTTGCCGCCTTATTCGCCGGACTTGAACCCCATTGAACGCTTATGGCTGCTGATCAAAGCTGAATGGTTCGCCGATTTCTTCGCCAAAACTCGGCAACAATTGCTGGAGCGCATCGACCAGGCCCTCTTATGGGTCATGGCTCGACCAAAGGACAACCAAAGGACTTGCTCCCTGGAACGTTTCACGTGATACCCACTCACTCCTCGTTGAGGAAAGAATTTTCGGCAAACGCTATAACCCGACAGGGGCAAGAAAGGTCCACTCTCTGGTGGATAAGGTTTACAAACGGAAGAACTTGGAACTGGCCTGGGAGAGGGTGCGGCGGAACAAGGGTGGTGGTGGCGTGGACGGACAGAGCCTCGAGGAGTTTAAAGAGTCGGCCGATGAGCATCTGGACAGGCTCCATGAGGAACTCAAAACCGATACCTACGCACCTCAACCCGTGCGACAGCATCTGATACCAAAGGCCGGGCAGCCGGGTAAGTTTAGAAGCTTGGGGATACCGACGATCTATGATCGGGTGTGTCAGCAGGCACTCTTGAACCGGCAGGAACCGATCTTTGAGCTGGTGTTCGATGAGGCCAACTTCGGGTACCGGAAGGGGAGATCGGCCAAGGATGCACTGGGAAAGGTCTGGAAAGAAGTGAAAGAGGGGAATGAGTGGATCGTAGATGCCGACCTGAAAGATTTCTTTGGGTCGGTGGATCACGAAAAGCTTATGACCCTGATGAATCAGAGGATATCGGACAGTCGCGTGCTGTGCTTGATCGAGAAGATGCTCACCGCCGGGTGCTCGGTGCATGGGAAGCTGCTTCCCACCCCACAAGGCACTCCTCAAGGCGGGGTGGTTTCACCGTTGCTCAGCAATGTCCTGTTGACTCCGTTTGACCGCGAGATGCGGCGCAAAGTGTATCGGTTGACGAGATATGCTGACGACCGGTTGGTCACCTGCAAGAGCAAGACGGAAGCTCAAGCTGCCTTGAAGGGCGGCGGCGCGGATTCTCACGCAGTTAGGTGTGGCTCTGCACCCCGAGAAGATTCGAATCGTCCATGTACGCCATGGCTTTGAGTTTCTGGGGTTCAAGATAAAGCGCGGCAGTCGCCCCCTGAACCTCCCTGCGCAGAAGATTCGCAGTGGGGTCGTCCCGGGTAATTTGTATGCCTATCCGCGACAGAAATCCATCGATCACTTCAAAGACCAGATAAGAAACCGTACTCGACGCAAAGCACCTCTGAGCACGAGGGAGTTGATCGAGGAGGTCAATCCGGTCATCCGGGGATGGGGGCTTTATTACTGTAAGGCTCACGTCCGCAAGCTCTTCCACCGTCTCGATGGTTGGATTGTGCGCCGGCTATGGTCGCAGCGCTACAAGCGGTGGCGCTGCAGTGGCTGGAAAACCCTGCCGGAGTCCAAGCTGTATGGCGAGATGGGACTGGTAAATCTAATCTCACTTATTCCTTCTCTGGCCTCAGGATGATGTCCAGCCTTTGTGAAAGCTGGATGCGGGAAAACTGCACGTCCAGTTCGGGCGGCGGACGGAGGCCAGCCCCGAGGGGGCGCCTCCTCCGACCCGACAGTATCGTCTTCGCAGAGTGAGTTCATATCTTCCTTTTTCCCGAACCCCGGTGATAGAAGAAAGGCAGGTTACCGGTGGGAATGGCAGGAATACTTCAGACCAAGAGGGCAGGATATCCTAGCAGAAACGGCTCTAAGGGACAATGGCCCGTAAGTCCTTACGGCCCCGCAGCGATCGAATTATTCGGGGGGAGGAGGGCAAAAACTGCGGAAAATATCAGCGATTTGCGCCAGGCGAACCGTTTCAAAACCTCGTTCACCTGGCCGAATCCTGAACCCGGGCTGTCTCGATCTCTTTCAACAAGTCCCGTGCCTTTGCTTCCTCCATTTGAAGCGAGCACTGGGAGGCGAGGGAGGAGGCCTGCCGCAGCAGTGTTGTCGCACCCTCCCAATCTTTCCGTTCGAGACGGACCCGACCCAGCGCCAGCGAAACGCGCGCCAGATCGAATTTGGCGCCTATACTTTCCAGCAACGACAGGCTTCTGGCCAAATGAGCTTCGGCGTTCTCATGGTCTGGCGTGGGGCCGGCCGCGAGGGCATTGCCGATGGCGCTTTCGGACAAAGCCTCCGCAATGAGGCTGCCCGCCGCTTTGGCGATGGCCAGGGCTTCCTCTCCTTTTTTCAAGGCTGAAGGAATATCTCCTGCTCCAAGCAGGGTGTCGCTTTCGATGGCAGCCAGCCATTCACCGAGCAGAAGGCGGCCGCCCAAAGACTGGGCGGCCTTATGAGCGGCGGACCAATGTTCAAGGGCGCGCTGATGCTCTCCCAACCCCGTCAGCGACCATGCCATGAACGAATTGCTGGAGTAACGAAACATCGTGTCGCCGCTCTTCTCCGCCACCGCAAGCGCAGCCTGGGCCGCCCCCATGGCCTCATGGTATTTGCCGGCGACGACATGGATCATGGCCAGGGCTGTGTGTACCATGGTTTCAGCGTTTTGATTCCGGCTTGCCTGGGCCATTTTTAGGACCTGGTCGAGTTCAGCGGCCCCAGCGGGGTAATCGCCAAGACAGGCTAGGGAAACCGCACGGTACAGGCAGGCGAACAACAGCTCGTGGTGGTTTTTTGTGGCCTCGAGAAGGGGTACGGACCTTTCCAATAGTTGGTGGGCCTTCACAAACTGGCCTTGAAGGATAAGAACACGTCCGATGACGGCCCCCGGCAGGGCCATCAACTCGGGATCGCCAAATTTTGGAGCCACCGCGAGCACCTTTTGGAAATACGAAATTGCCTCCCGCAATCGTCCCGCCAGATAATGCACCCTTCCGACCCAGAGATGGACACGCGCCAGGCGAGCTTCATCCGCCAGCGATGAGGCGATGTTTTCGGCCTCCGCCAAAATCGCCAGGTTTTTCTCTGGCGATTCAGACTGGAGCGAGACATTTACCAGCCGGACACTGATGTCTACCTGCTTCTGACGGTTTGAGTCATTATCGAGCAGATATTTGAGGCTGTCCAAGGCGCGATGATAATGTTCGCGAGCCTCGGCGTAGGCGTAGAGCTGTACCGCGGCGTCCGCTTCGCTGACAGAATACCCGAATGCCCTTTCCCAGTCTTCCCCCTTGAAGAAGTGATAGGCCAGGAGAGCCCGGTGCTGGTCAATCCGCTCGGAAAAAATGGCTTCCATCGCTTCTCCAACTTTTTGATGAAGAAGTTTGCGCGATGGAGCCAGAAGCGTTTGATAGGCGATCTCCTGCGTCAGGGCGTGGTCAAAGATATATTCAATTTCAGGAACACGCTCTCCCTCCCGGACCAGGGCCGCGTCTTCAAGCAAAGTCATTTGGGATTCCAACTCGGTTTCCTCGCGCGCCATGTGTTCGAGCACCCGGAACAGAAATACGCGTCCGATGACAGCCGCCTTTTGGATCACCCTTTTGGTTTCCTCGGGAAGGCGATCCAGACGGGAAAGAAGCACTCCCTGGAGCGAGTCAGGCACCTGGATGTTTTCGACCAGATGGGTGACTTTCCAGCCGCCATTTTCACGCGCCAGAACACCGCGCTCAATCAGCGACCTGAGGACCTCCTCGACAAAGAAAGGATTACCCTCCGACTTGTTCCGAATGACCTCCGATAGTTTTTTGGGAAGCATGCTGCCTTCGAGAAGTCCGCGTACCAGATCGCCGCTCGCCTCGCCGGATAATGGCTGGAGCGGGATTTCCAGAAGATACGGCCGATAACCCTCCAGCGTGGGACCAAGTTTCTCCCAGTTCCCAGATGATTCTTGTTTCGGACGGCTCAGCAATACGAAGGCAATGGGGGCTTGAGTAATCAGTCGGAAGAGATGCTCCAGCAGTTCCAGTGAACTATGATCGGCCCAATGCAAGTCTTCCAGCACCACGACAACGGGCTTTTGTTTCGCCAGTGCGAGCAGCAGCCGCTCCAGTCCGGCAAATAAACGATTGCGAAAGTCTTCACCGGTGACGGCGCTGACGGCAGCCGTCTCCTTGCTGTCGAGGCGCATTGCAAGCAGTTGCGCCAGTACGGCATAAATCTCCACATCGCCCGGCAAAATGCCGTTCAGCCGCGCTTTCAGGCTGGCGGCGGCTTCGGCTTCCGCGTCTTCGTCGGCGATACCGGCATAACGGCGCAAGAGGTCCAAAAACGCTCCGTAACCGAGGGACCGGCTGAAGGCAAAAGAACGCCCTTCAAGCCAGGTCAGGTCCTTCCCTTCACGCCGGCGGATTTCGGCGAGCAGGCGGCTCTTGCCGATCCCGGCCTCGCCAAGAATCGCGGCAATATGCCCCTTGCCGGTTTGGAGTTTTTCAAGGCATTCGACCAGCGCTTGGCGCTGCGCCTCGCGGCCGACGAGAGGGGAGGATAATCCTTCGACCCCGCGGGACTTGTCCGGCTGCAGTTTCGCATGGAGGAGCTCATAAACCGTCAACGGGTCTCGTTTGCCTTTGACTTTGATGGGGTCCATTTCCTGGAAGGCAAAGGCGCCGCGGGTCAGACGGTAGGTGTTGCGGCTCACGAAAATCTGGCCCCCTTTCGCTGCGTCTTCCAGCCGTGCCGCAACATTAACGGTATCGCCCATCACGGTGTAGCTCATCCGCAGGTCGTTGCCGATGTTCCCTGCAATCACCATTCCCGTGTTGACCCCGATGTGCACGTTCAGGGGTTGGCCCAGTTTCTCGATCCAGCGGCGGTTGAATTTCTGGAGATTTTCGCGCATGGCAATGGTGGCGCGCAGAGCGTGTTCCGCGTCATCTTCCAGTGCGATCGGAGCGCCGAAGACGGCCATGATGCAGTCCCCGATAAACTTGTCGACCATGCCTTCATATTGGTAAACTGCCTGGGCGAGTTCCTTGAGACAGTCGTTGACGAGGCCGGCAACGTCCTCGGCGTCGAGCCGTTCAGAGAGAGCCGTAAAACCGGAAATGTCCGCAAAAACGACCGTGACCTGCCTGCGTTCACCCTCGATTTGCCCTGCCGCGCGTGTCTTGTCAGCTAATTGCTTCGGGACATAGCTCTGTAGCTGCGCGAGCAGGGCCTCCGGTGACGGCCCTGATTGCGGCTGGGCTGCCTCTTTCTGCTCGGCGAGCAGGGCGTCAATCTGCGAGCGCAGAGCCTTGATGGTGACCTCAACCACGCCATCGCCAAGGGTGGACCTAAGCGACTCCTGGGCGCTTATGGCTGAACGAAGCTGGGCAATCTGTTCCTCGATGGAAGGCAAGGGTACCTCGTTATTGACGGACCATAAAAAATCTTCGGTTGATGGTCTTACTTTGCAGCAGCATTTTTCTGGAGCGGCACGATTCCAAGGAAATTCAGACTGGGGCCCAGGGCGCCAAACGCTGCCGCGGCGAGCACGTTGTGTCCTTTGACAGAAGGATGCCAGGCGTCGATTCGGTGAATACATTTCACGTCGCTGAGATCAGCCGTCGCCAGCGCGTCCGAGTACTCGAGGCGCACCTGTGAATTGCCGCCCAATTCCCTGTTGAACTCGCCCACCATGGCGCGTAGTTCCTCGTTAATCATCAGGGCGAGCTTCATCATGTTTCCACGATACTCCGGTTTCATGGTCTCATAGTGCTTATAATCCACCTCAAAATAGGGATATAGCTCCGGATTCTCTTTCCGGAGTTGTTCCGCCGCGTCCCTGGCTTCGAAAAAACTCTTGAAATTTACGAGGCCGAATATGATGAAAGCCCGCCGCTGTTTTTGCTCCTGCGCCCGTTCCACCAGGCGGCCAAGCTGTCGCTCATAGTCCTGGCGAAAATTGGCGGCCATTTTTTGCAGCCCGGTTTCGATCTCCTCCGGCTGGCGGGGATCCACAAACCACTCCCAGTGCAAGTTGTTGTGCCCGATCCAGAGCAACACCAAATCCGGGAACCGTTTCTCCTCTAAAATCAAATCCACCTGTTGGGAGAAACTGAGGGGAAGCCAGGACCCGAGAAAGCGGTTCCGGCCTCCGCCTGAATCAACCCTGCCTCCCACGCTCGAGTATTCACAGGCCACCAAAGGCGTTTCCTGGGCAAGTCGCTCATAAACGCTGTATATGCTGTCGGCGAACGGGTCGGTGTCGAGAAACCAGTCGCAACGATGGTTCATCTTGGAACGCCATACGCAGCTGGGGAGGGAGGACACATAAAAATCCCGGCTCAGACTGTCGCCGACTATCGCAATATGGGGCAGGCGGTCCATCAGTTGCGCTTTCGTGAGGCGCCCTTGCTGATATTCCAGATAATCCGTGTGGTGCGGAGCAGCAGGATTGGAAATTGCCGACAAGGTGCTCGAGCGGGCGGTGGTGAGCGCGCACCCCGAGAGCCATATCATCCCGATACAAAGCACCCCGGCCCGAAAACACAGCCCGATTCCTGGATCCATGGCTTTAACTGAGAGGAAAAATGATCCGACGAACCGCATGGGTGAATCTCCGGGTGAAAGGGGTCAAGGGTAGAACCTGCCCTCTGGAGGCTGGTTTGGCGAGCCGAGACGGCTGCCAAGGCCAAGCAAGAGCCCGGGGAGAGGGGCCTGAACAGGCACCCAAGGCCCCGGATCTGGCGACAGCAACGACCGAACCCGCTAATGTCCGCCGCCCCAGGACCTTTTGACAATATACCACAGGGAGCGAGCCCGTCAACACCGTAGCAGGCTTTTCGGGTTTTCGTGGTCGCGCCCGCCCCGATCAGGGCTACGCTGGGATACTGCCCTGGTCGTTGGTTTCATCCACCGTCGTGGGCGGCGGGGGCCTTCGGCCGGTCAGCGCGGAGCATTTCCAGTTCCGTGCGAGTTACGTCCCAGCCTTAGCGCATGGCTCGCGCGGCAATCAAGACGGGCCCATTGCCGCAGACCTTCTCGATGCCAGCACCGCTCGATAATGGTGTGCCAGAGGAAAGGGTTAGGTAAACACTAGTACCATGTAACATTGCTAATTTCGTATAATGCGGTATAATTAGGGCAAATTCCTTGGGGGAGGGATTTGCCATGAAGCCACGATATCGTGTGACCTTAACCGAGCAAGAACGTCAGGAACTC
>JALNYP010000120.1 GCA_023229795.1 Syntrophobacterales bacterium | reverse complement strand
TGGCCGGGAGTCAGAAGGACCTTAATCCCCTCCACGATCTCGGTGTCGCCGTCCACCTGCACCACCTCCACGTCATCCAGGAGGTCGGGGAAGTAGCGGTGATCTATCGGGTGGGGGTTCTGAAAAAACTCGTACTCGCGCTTCTGCACATAGACCCGGGCGTTGGTGCATTTGTAGTCGTTCTCGCAGTGGTCGTTGTGCAGGTGAGTGTGGATGATTATGTCGATGTCCTCGGGCTTGAGGCCGAACGTATCCAGGGCCTCCTCGAACTCCTGGATCTTCAGGCCGTATTTTTCCCCTACTTCCGGGGGCACCATGAATTGCTCCAGGCCGGTATCCACCAGGATCTTTTCCGGGCCCCCCTCAATATAGAACACGTAGATTGGAATCCAGATGCGTTTGCCGTAGCCTTTCAAATAGGTCATGATGCCCTGATCCGTTTCGTTGGCGCCCACCACCAGAGGATGAATGACATATTCCCGCATTGCCGCTCTCCTTATATTAGACTCCAGTTGTTGGAAATTTATTATATGCCCAAACCAAAAATTTTTTCACGCGCGGAGCAGATTTAAAATTAACGATGGGCCGAAAACCGAGAAAAGGAACTGAAGAAAGTCGGAGGTGAAGGCTCAGGGTGGGGCGGAAGCAGGGAAAAGGCGTAGCGGCCAAGTCGAAGGCGGTGAACTTACCCCTGATAACCGGTTGCCTGGCCGCTCTGGTTGGTAAGGGCACGGCGGGCCGTGCCCCAGACTTAGTGGAGCTTCCGGCTTCGCCGCCTGAAGGCCAGGAGGCCGAGACCGCCGGAGCCCACCAGAAGCAGGGTGGAAGGCAGGGGCACGGGGCCTTCGGCGACCGCCATGGTGATGCAGCAGCCGGGGGCAAAATCCGTTTGCAATAACTCGCCGGCGCCGGTCTGCCAGATATAAGCGGAACCTGAAAGGCCGGAGGCGGGATCGATATAGTACAGTACGGCCTGCTCTTCCGACGCCATGACCCCATTGTTATCGAGATCATCGAAGGACATCCCGGTGGCGGTGAGGAAGTAGGGTTCGGCGCTGCCGGAGCCCAGGCTGATTTCCACATTCTTGCCCTGGCAGAGTTGCTCGAAGATAAACCACCAGGTGGGATTGCCTTCCGTCAGCCAGGACGGCTTATACCTCTCCGCGGTCCAGCCGCCGGGGCTCTGATTACCCTGGGGTACGGCCTGGCCGAGATACACGGTGGTGCCGGGGACCCGGGCGTCGGTAAAGAGATTGGCGCCCCAGACGAAATCCCGGACCCAGGTGCCCCAGATTCCGGTATTCATATACGTGGAACTGGCTAGCAGGATGGTGTCGGCAATCGGATGGATCACCAGTTGTTCTTGGTAAACCTCCGGGTAGCGATGTTGCAGATACATAAAAGAAATGATAGCGGCCACAGGACCGGAGCCATGGGTGGCCTCCGGCTCTTGATTGAGTTGGGGCAGGGTGACGTTCCGCTCAAACCAGGAGTAATCTTCCTGGACCTGATAGAGTGCGGCATAACTGGCGGGAGACAGCCACAGGAACATGGCCAGCCCCAGAAGGGCCACGCGGCCTTGGAATCGTGGTTTCATGATCGGTTCCCTCTTAACGGGTGACGCAAGGGTTGCATCCCCAGGGCATGGCGGGCCCATATCCCGGGGCGGGATATTCGGCTGGATTTCCTTATCCTGAAAGCCCTTCCGTGAGCAGAACCGAACCGTCTGAACCCGACTGGTCCGAGACGGGATGAGGTGGCGTGGAGCCGAGGATCTGATGGCACCAAAATCTACATTAATTCTTTATATGAAAATATAGGAAATATCAACTTTACTTTATTCAAAGATAAAAAACGTGGAGGTTTTTAATCCGGAAAATGCCCAGGAAAAGCAGTTTTGGAGGAGCGGTCGGCAGCGGCGCCCCCCTGCTAACAGAGCCAGCAGCCCTGCTCCCGGACTTCCTCATACCATTTGGCCCGCAGCCGGTTGATCTCCTTTTTATCCACGATGAGCAGTCGGCGCACCGCGGCCATGTCGATGAAGCCGCCGAAATAGGCGAACTTTACCAGGCCTTCGAGGTTATCCGGAGAGAACTCCCGGGCGCGCTCCGGCACCCGTTCCCACATCTCTTCGGCCCGGATGATCTCCCTGACCTCGAGGAAATGATCGGCCAGTCTGGCGTCACGGTCTGCCGGGGTCACCGCTTATTTCATCCACGGGCTGATAATCTGCCGGGCGACGTTGATGGGAATGGCAAAGCCGATCCCCTGGCCCTGGGCGGCGATCATGGAATTGATTCCTATAACCCGGCCATTGATGTCCAGCAAGGGGCCGCCGCTGTTGCCGGGGTTGATGGAGGCGTCCGTCTGGATGAAGTCCCCGTAGGTGCCCCGGCCCAAGCCCCGGCGCCCGGTGGCGCTGACGATGCCCACGGTCATGGTCCTTTCCAACCCCAAGGGACTGCCGATGGCGATGGCCCACTGGCCGACCCGGATCTGGCTGGAATCTCCCATGGGGGCCGGTCTCAAACCCTGGATCGGCACCTGCACCAGGGCAATGTCAAATTTGGGGTTAGCGCCCACCAGCCGGCCGGTTACTTCCCGGCCGTCGTTCAAATGGACCAAAAGCTGCTGGGACCCGGCCACCACATGGTTGTTGGTGAGGATGTAGCCGCGGGGATCAATGATGACGCCGGAGCCCTGACCCACCTGGCGCCGCCGGACGGGCGCGCCGCCGCCGAACTCCCGGAACATGCCTTCAAAGGGCGTCCCCCGGAAGAAATCCTCCGGAACTCCCATGGGCTGCATGGTCACCACCCGGACGGCCTTCAGACTCACCACCGACGGCGTCACCTGTTCGGCCACCCGGATGAAATCATCCTGCAGCCCCATGGCGGAAGCGCCCAGGGCCGGGGCCGACAGGTAGAGCCCCAATAGCAGCGCCGCGGCCATTCCCAAGGATAGCTTTAACTGCCGTACTTGCCTTGTCATTCATATCCTCCCGCCAGTCGCCCTTCCAGGCCGGCCGAGGGGCCGCCGGTGGGCGTCCGCTTGTTTCATGAGTTGGCTCCCCTACATCAGGAGCAACGGGGGCCGGGGCGCGGGCTGAGGCGCCGGTCCGATGACTTTTAGGACCGCGGCCGGGATCAGACTGTTAGCCAGGGCCAGAAAGGGGTATCCTTGGGCAGCTTCGGCGGGGCCCTCAGGGTCGAAGGTCCGCACCCCCGAATCGCCGCCGATAGCCAGGGCCACTGCCGGGGCCGCGGGTTCAGTACGGGTCCAAAAGACCTGGAGTTCGCAGGGACCACCGGGGGCCGCCCCCGACCACCCCACCAGGGTTTGGACTTCGCCGTCGGGATATTCCAGCCTCAGGTCCGGGCCCCGCCAGATGGGAGAGAGTACCGCCAGCCGCTGCCGGGGCAGGCCGTGGGCCACGTTATTCCCGGGATTAACTTCATAGTCCAGGTACTGCTGCATGACTTCTCAATGCCCTTTCAGTCAAGAATGGAATTGAGTATCTAGAGAGATAACCAACCAATTTTGTTAAATATATCATTTTCCCAAGTCGCTGTCAGTCAATTCCCCTCCCGGCAATCGAGGTGGACTTTCAGGACCCCAGGGCGCCGGGCCCAGTCCAGGGCCTCCAGCCCCCTGGCTAATGGGAAGGTGCGGCTGATCAGAGGGCGGGGATCGATCCGGCCGTCTTTTAGCAGGCGCAAAGCGCCGGCAAAGGGGCCGCAGCGGCTGCCCACCAGCCGGACCTCGGGGACCACCAGGGCCGAGGGTTCGAGTGGATACCGGTTCGTGTAAGTGCTTTTCAGGACCACCGTGCCCAGGGGCCGGACCCGCGTGAGCGCCAGCTCCAGGCCCGAGGGGCTGCCGCTGGCTTCCACCACGATATCGTAGTCCCCGGCAGGGAGATCGGCGGCCAGAAAAGTGGCGACTCCCCGGGGTCGGGCCAGGGCCAGGTGTTCCGGATGATGCCCCGCCAGGTGAATTTCAGCCCCGCTCAGGGCCAGGACCCAGGCAATCTGCAATCCCAAAGAGCCGTCCCCCACCACCAGGACCCGGGCCGCGGGCGACACCGGGGCGAGTTCCGGCACCCGCAGGGCCGCAGCCAGGGGTTCGGTGAAGACCGCCCAAACGTCCGGGACCTCGGGCGGCACCGCGTGGAGGTTGGCGGCGGGCAGGGTCAGGTAGGGGGCAAAAGCGCCGTCATGGTTCAGGAGGCCCAGGACCCGGCGCTGACGGCAGTGCCGGGCCAGCCCGGCGCGGCAGCGCTCACAGGTCTCGCAGCCGATATTGATTTCCCCTACCACCCGTTGTCCCAGCCAGGGAGAGTCCGCGGGGCCGGCTACTTCGCCCACGAACTCGTGCCCCATGATGCCGCGAAAATTGTGGTAGCCTTTCAGGACCGCCAGGTCGGTGCCGCAGATGCCGGCCAGATGCACCCGCACCAGGACCTCGCCGTCGCCGGGTGCAGGCCGGGGAAGGTCTTTGAGAGCCGGTTGTCCGTCAAAATAGAGAGCAAGCATAGGAGCCTTCAGCTATCAGCTATCAGCGGTCAGCCAAAAATCCGCTGGTCAAGGGTATCAATATCTGCAAAGTTCACTTAAAGGTTCTGGGTTACACGCATTTACCCTCTCATCCGCGGGGCTCACCACAAGATCTTTGTCTGGTGGCACAGCCTTTCCAGGCTGTGCCGAAAATCCCGCCCAGGCTAGAAAGCCTGGGCCACCAAACCCTTTTAATTCACCTACTGATTTATCTGTAAGGCTCGACCCGCGGGGAGAGAGGCAGGTGAAGGGGGCAACCTCACGATCCCGCTTCCTTTAGCACCTCCAGGGTCCGGGCCACCGTTTTCTCCCAACTGAGTGTGGCCACCGCGTCCGCCGCGGCCCGGCGTTGCGATTCGTCCCGGCCTCGTTTCAGGAAGGCAGCCAAAGCCTCCCTCAAGGCCACGCTATCGTCGGGCCTCGGGAGAATGGCGCCGTTGGCCCCGGGGATGATGAATTCCGCCGCGCCGTTGGCCGCAGTGGTCACGGCCGGGGTGCCGCAGGCCAGGGCCTCCAGGACCACGTTGCTGCAGGGGTCATAGAGGGTGGGCAGGGCCAGCACCGTGGCGGCCTGGTAAAACGGGGCGGCATCCGGCACCGGCCCCCAGAATCTGACCCGGTCCGCCACCTTGAGTCGTTCGGCCAGCCGCTGATAGGGGGCGATATGGCCCTTGCCCACCACCCACAAATCCGCAGGGCTATTATTTAGACCGCCGAAGGCCTGCAAAAGATAAGTCAAACCTTTGCGGGCAAAGCCCGAACCCACGAACAAGAGCACTTCCCGAGCCGGCGGGGTCCCCAGGCTGTGGCGCAGGGCGAGCCGGGCTTCGGGCTCCAGGGGATAAAACCGCGCCCGGTCCAGGCCGTTATAAATCACCCGGATGCGGGCCGGGTCCACCCCGTAGTGGCGGCTGACTTCATCTGCCGCCTGCCGGGAGTTGGCAATCACCCGGCGCAGTCCCGGAGAGGTGAACAGCCGTCGCTCCAGGAGGAGCATCACCCGGTGAAAGGGGCTCAGGCGCTGGGCGGCCCGGGCCGCGGGCGACAGATACGGGGCCCGGCGGGCCAGCCACTCCCGATGGCAGCCGTCGCCGGCCCGGTAGACCTGGGAGTCCGGGACGCGCTCCAGGCTGAACACCACCTGGTCCGCGGCCCGGTGAAGTAAGCGGCGGCTGTTAAGGGCAAAGGTCAGGAGCCTGAGGGTCTTGCCGCCCCAAACGGGTACCTGGACGTAACTCACCCCCGGGGGCAACGCAGCCTGGGCCGTGTCGGGGGGCTCCGTGCCGTAAACCGCCACGTCGTGGCCCGCCGCAGCCAGGCCCCGGACCAGGTAGCCCAGGGTGGTTTCGGCGCCGCCGAGGGCCGTGACCCGCTGTCGTAGGAGGGCGATCTTCATGAAAATATACTCGTTGCCAAAAGTTTTTTCCGCCCTCCCTCACCCTAGCCCTCTCCCCCCGTTGGGGGGAGAGGGGATATGAGGAAAGAACTTTTGGCAAATGCTATAGGCAGTGAGCAGTAGTAATGGTGCGCGGTGCGCACCCTACATTACCTTAACTGGCTGGAAATACGAGATTCTTCGCTTCGCTCAGAATGACAAATCCTTCTCACCCTGCCGGCAATTTGCCAAAATGCGCCGCCATCCGGGCCAGCACGTCCTCCGGGGTCAGTTCGATTAAACAGCGGCTGATTTTCCCACCCTCACAGCCGTCCCGGCCGCAGGGCAGGCAATCCCAGTCCTGCTTGATTACCAGGTGGCCTTCGCCCCAGGGACCCCAGTTGAAGACTCCGCTGGGGCCGAAGAGGGCCACCGCCGGGGTGTTCACGGCCGCGGCCAGGTGCATGGGGGCGCTGTCCATGCCGAAGAAGAGGCGGGCCTTGGCGATCAGGGCTCCCAGTTCTTTTAGGCTCAGGCGTCCCGCCAGATCGGGGGGTTGGACGCGGCACTCCTGGTGAATCTCCGCCAGCAATTCTTGTTCGTGCGCGGCCTTCGTGCCGGTGAGCACTACAGGCAGGCCCCAATCCCGTTCCAGGGCCTCGATTACCCGGGCGTAACCCGCCGCGGTCCAACACTTGAAGCGCCAGCCGGCCCCGGGGTGCATGACCGCGAAAGGCCGGCCAGTCAGCCCCAGGGAGGCGACCAGGTCTTGAACCCGCCGCTCCACCTGATCGTCCCAAAAAAACTGCAGGCAGGGCTTCACGGGTTCGATCCCCAAAGCCCGTACCGCGGCCAGGTTCTGGTCCACCATGTGCATCCTGATAGGGGGACGGGGCAGGAGCCGGGTGAAACAGCCGCGGCGCTGCCAGAAGGGCTGCCCGGGGTGAGCGAAGCCCAGCCGTTCTTTGGCCCCGGATACAAAGGAGTAGAAGGCCCCCCGGTCACCGCCGGAGAGTTCCAACACCAGGTCGAAGCGCCGCCGCCGCAGGTCCCGGAGAAAGCTCAGGGTCCGGGGCCAGGTCGCCCCCCGCCGGTCCACCACCATGAGACCGTCCAGCCCCGGGTGGCCCGAAACCATATCTTCGGTGCCTTTGGGGACCAGGCAGGTGACGCGGCTTTCGGGCCAGGCCGCTTTCAGGGCGCCGATCACCGGGGTGGACACCAACACGTCCCCC
>JALNYP010000029.1 GCA_023229795.1 Syntrophobacterales bacterium | reverse complement strand
AAGATCGTCCTGGCGGAATCCCAGGCCGCAGCGGCAGAGACCCCTAAAGAAGAGCCGCAACCCCCGCCTTTCTGGCTGCCGCCGGCCAAGCCGAGAATTTTGCATTGAAGATAAAGAGCATATTTTCAGCCGGCCTAGCCTTGCCAAGCCTCATCCCAGGATTATTTTAAAGAAAAAAGCGCTGCGATTTTTGCTAAGGAGGATGGGATGGGACAGTTGATGGCGTGCGCTACAGCCGAAGGCGTGTTGGTGGCCTCGGACAGCAAGGCGCTCTTGTTTGAGCCCTACGGGGAAGAACGGGTGATCAGCCTCAACCGGGTGGTGCCGGTGACTTCGCAGGCGGTGCTGGCTTCGGCCGGGAATTGGGAAGCTCAGGATATCTGCACTGATTTCGCCGAGTTCGCCAAGGCCGAGGGCCTGACCGAGATGGACGCCCTCATCGAGGCCGCGATCCCCTTTTTCACCGGCCGTTATGATGAGATTCTCCGCAAGATGTGCGAAAGGCTGCCGCCGGACCCCATTGTCAACATGTACCTGCTGCTGGCCGGCTTTTCGGCCAAGGCCCCGGCGGGAGGGCATCTTTTTGTCATTTGGGACCGCCCCAAGCCCCCCAAGATCGAGTTTAACCGGGTGACCGAGGTTTTCACCCTGCCCCGGCGCATGGGGCTGGAATTCACCTTGAACGACATGGTCAAAAAGAAGGCGCCCCTGGCCCAGCTGGCCGCGACGGCCAAGGCCGGCATGGAGAAGCTGGCCCAGAGCGACGATACTATCGGCCCCCCCTACCATTACGTCACCATCACGGCCCAGGGGATCAAGCAGGTTTAAAGCCGGCGAGAGCGGGTTTTGCCGGAGATTGCCTCTGCGGTTCAGTTCTGATAACATGGAAAGGCCTGCCGCTCCGGTTGGGGCGGGAGGCCTAATTTCTTTTCCGGAACTCTACCCGTGCCTCCTGATCTTGAGCGTCTCCGCATTCAGCGGACGGGGGAAGACCAGCCGCGGCCGGCTTCTTCCCGGGCCCGCATCCTCATCCTGGCACTGGCTGCGATCCTGTTGGGCCTGGCCGGGCTCTACCTGTGGGGTCCTTTGCAGCCCGCCCGGGAAGTCAGCGTCACGGTGGTCTCCCGCCTCTACCCGGCCCAGGCCTACACGGTCTTAAACGCCAGCGGCTACGTGGTGGCCCAGCGCAAGGCCGCGGTGTCCTCCAAGAGCACGGGGCGCCTGGTCTTCCTGGGGGTGGAGGAAGGCAGCCGGGTCAAGCGCGGACAGGTCATTGCCTCCTTGGAGAATGAGGATCTGGCGGCGGCCCGGAACCAGGCCGTCTCCCAGGTGAAGCAGGCCGAGGCCGATCTGGGCACCGCCCAGGCGGAACTGGTGGACGCCGAGTTGCAACACGGGCGCTATCAGACCCTGGTAGCCCAAGACCTCATTCCCAAGCAGGACTTCGATAGCGCTACTGCCAGGTTCAAAAAGGCCCAGGCCGGAGTGGCCGCGGCCCAGGCCCGCATCAAGGTGGCCCAGGCCGGGGTGGCCAATGCCCAGGCGGCCCTGGACTACACCTACATCCGCAGCCCCTTCGATGGCGTGGTGACCACCAAATACGCCGACGTCGGGGAGGTGGTGGCGCCTTTCGGGGCCGCGGCCAACGCCCGGGCCGCGGTGGTGACCATGGCCGATCTGACCTCGCTGATGGTGGAAGTGGACGTAGCGGAGTCCAATCTGGATAAGGTGCATCTGGCGCAACCCTGCGAAATATCCCTGGATGCCATTCCCAACCGGCGGTTCGCCGGCCAGGTGCACATGATCGTGCCCACCGCGGACCGGACCAAGGCCACGGTGCTCACCAAGGTGAAATTCCTGGAGACGGACGAGCGCATCCTGCCGGAAATGAGCGCCAAGGTGGCGTTTCTGTCCCAGGCCCTGGACCCGGCCCAGCGCCAGCCCCGCCTGATTATTCCCAAGGGCGCCGTGGTCACCCGGGATGGCCGCGCCTTTAGCTTTGTGATGACCGACAATCGCGCAAAGCTGGTCCCCCTCACCCTGGGGCCGGCCATGAACGACCTGGTGGAGATCGACAAGGGCCTCAAGGAAGGCGACCGGGTGATCCTGAACCCGCCCGCGGGCTTGCAAGACGGCGCCCGGGTAAAAGTCAAAGAGTCATGAGCGAGCCTGCGGCAGTCGCCCCGGTGGTTTCGATCGAGCATCTCTATAAATCCTATCGGCGGGGCAGCCAGGTGCTGCCGGTCCTCGAAGACATCAGCCTGACCATCGGGGCCGGGGAATTCCTGGCCCTCATGGGCCCCTCGGGCTCGGGCAAGACCACCCTGCTCAACCTGATCGCCGGGCTGGACCGGCCGGATTCCGGCCGCCTCACGGTGCGCGGGGTCGAGTTGCCCAATCTCAGCGAGACCCAACTGGCGGATTGGCGGGCCGCCAACGTGGGGTTCGTGTTCCAGTTTTACCAGCTCATCCCGGTGCTCACGGCCTATGAGAACGTGGAACTGCCCCTGCTGCTCACCCGGCTCAACCGCCGGGAACGCCGGGAGCACGTGGACCTGGCCCTGGAACTGGTAGGCTTGAGCGACCGGCAGAGCCACTACCCCTCACAGCTGTCCGGCGGCCAGCAACAGCGGGTGGCCATCGCCCGGGCCCTGATCACCGACCCGGCGCTCATCGCCGCGGATGAACCTACCGGCGACCTGGACCGGCAATCCGCGGGGGAGATCATGGACCTGCTGGCCCGGCTGAACCAGGACTTTCAGAAAACCATTATCATTGTCACCCACGACCCGGAGGCCGCGGCCCACGCCGGCCGCATCCGCAAGCTCATCAAGGGGCAGTTGCTGAATGAAACAGAGCCGCGGCGGGATTGATTTCTTGGGGGAGGGGGCTAAGAGCACCCAGGTGATTAAGGGCAAAGCGTGACATGGATATCAGCAGTCCCATTCCGAAAAATGCGCAGGGTCGGTTTTATCATATCGATTGCGCCCCGGGAGACCTGGCCCCTTATATCCTGACCTGCGGCGATCCCGATCGAGCCCGGCGGATCGCGCGCCATTTTGACCGGGTGGAGATGCGCCGCAAAAACCGGGAATTCCTCATCTATACCGGCTTCTATAAGGGCATCCCGGTGTCGGTCATGGCCACCGGCATCGGCGCGCCGGCCACGGCCATCGCCATCGTCGAGGCGGCCAACTGCATCAATCCCGTGACTTTTATGCGACTCGGCACCTGCGGCGCGCTGCCGCGGGATATCGCGGTGGGGGATCTGGTCATCACCGAGTCATCCTGGTGCCGGGAGGGCACGGTCGCGAGCTATGTCCCTGGCGGCATCGTCCCCCATGCCGCCCCGGAGATCGTAACTGCCTTGAGCGAGGCGGCGAAAGCTGTGAAAATGCCGTATCACGTGGGCCTTACGGTTACCACGTCGGATTTCTACGCCGGCCAGGGCCGGGCGGCTCCGGGGTTTCCCGCACCAGATCCGGGGTTCCTGCAAAGCCTGGTCAAAGGCGGTGTCCTGAATATGGAAATGGAGATGGCCGTCTATCTGGCTCTGGCCGCGGTCTCCACTTACCGCATCCGGGCCGGCGGCGCCTGTCTGGTCCTGGACAATCGGGAAACCGAAGCCGGGTTCACCTCCGTTAAAGACAGGCGGCGGGGTGAGAAGCGCCTCATCGAGGTGGGGCTGCGGGCTTTGGAAATCCTGGCGGCAAGGGACCGGCAACCGGGCCGGTGAGGGCTACTCAGCAGCAGCCGCGGTCCCCCTCACCCCGACCCTCTCCCCCCGGCAGCCGGGGGGAGAGGGGGAAGGGATGGTGTGTAGGACGCACAGCTCTGAGGGTAGCGAAGGGTCTGGGTAATTGAAAGCCTAGATTCTTCGCTGCGCTCAGAATGACAAGCGGACAAAATGAGGGTTTGAAATAGCTTGTATAATCATGGCCGCAAGCTGATCGCGGTTGGCTCGGGAAGGCGGGGCGGGGACTGAAGAATCAGTGGCGCCGACCGCGCTCAGACACAGGCTGGAAAGCCTGTGCCACCCGAACCAGAAGCCAAAACCTAGAACTTAAAATCCAGAACCCAGAACCTAAAACCCAGAACCGTGCTCAAGCTCACCTGGCGCAATACCATCCGGCACCCGCTACGGGCCAGCCTCACTATTCTCGGGTTGGCGGTGGCGGTGCTGGCCTTTTGTCTGCTGCGCACCGTGGTGGCGGCCTGGTATGCCGGGGTGGAGGGGGCGTCGCCCACCCGCCTGATCACCCGCAACGCCATCTCTTTTATCAATCCCCTGCCCATGGCCTATCTGCCCAAGATCCAGGCGGTGCCCGGCGTGATCAATGTGGCCTACAGCAACTGGTTCGGCGGCGTCTATATTGACGAACGGCACTTTTTTCCCACCTTCGCAGTGGAGGTGCGGCGATACTTCCCCATGTACCCTGAGCTCGTCATGCCCGAGGACCAGAGGCTGGCCTTTGAGAAGGATCGCCGGGGCGTGGCGGTGGGCCGGGCCCTGGCCACCCGCTACGGCTGGAAGGTAGGGGACCCCATTGTTCTCAAGGGCAACATCTATCCCGGCCAATGGGAGTTCATCATCCGGGCCATCTATACCGGGGCCGAAGCGACCACCGATGAATCCCGGTTTTATTTGCATTGGGAGTTTTTGAACGAAACCCTGAAAAAGAATGCCGACAGCCGGGCGGATAGCGTAGGGTGGTACATCATCAGGGTGGCCCGGCCGGAGATGGCCGCACCGGTGGCGGCCCAGGTGGACGCCCTGTTCAAAAACAGCCTGGCCGAGACCCTGACCGAAACGGAAAAGGCCTTCTTTCTGGGGTTCGTCGCCATGACCGAAACCATTCTGTTGGCCATCCAGGTGGTGTCCTGGGTGGTGATCGGGGTCATCCTGGTGGTCCTGGCCAATACCATGGCCATGAGCGCCCGGGAGCGCCTGGGGGAGTATGCGGTGCTCAAGACCATGGGCTTCAAGGCCCGCCACCTGGCCGGGCTGATCTTCGGGGAGTCGCTCCTGTTGGCGCTGGGCGGGGGATTGGTGGGGCTGGCGTTGACGTTTCCCGCGGTTTATGTGTTTAAGAAGTCTCTGGGCCAGTATTTCCGGGTCTTTCCCCTGACCCGGGCCACCCTGGTCCTGGGACTGGCAGTGGCCCTGGGGGTGGGGCTCCTGGCCGCGCTCTTCCCCTCCTGGCGGGCCGCCCGGGTGAGCATCGCCGAGGCGCTCAGGAAGGTGGGGTAAGTTTAGCGGTTAGCAATTAGCAATTAGCTGGTGGTTCCAGAACCCAAAGCCGTGTTGAAACTCACCTGGCGCAATACGATTCGGCACCCCTTGCGGGCTGCCCTGACCATCTTAGGGATGGCGGTGGCGGTATTGGCCTTCTGCCTGTTGCGCACGGTGGTGGGCGCCTGGTATGCCGGGGTGGATCTGTCCTCGCCGGTGCGCCTGGTAACGAGGAACTCGGTGTCCCTGATGTTCCCCCTGCCGCTGTCCCATCTGGCCAAGATCCAGGCGGTACCCGGCATCGTCCGGGTGGGCTACGCCTATTGGTTCGAAGGCATCTATATCGACAAAAAGCACTTCTTCCCGCAGTTCGCGGCGTCGCTGCCCGCCTATCTCGACGCCTATCCGGAATATCTGATTCCCGAGGACCAGAAGCTGGCCCTGGTCCGGGATCGCCGGGGCGCGGTGGCCGGGCGCAAGCTGGCGGCGCGGTACGGCTGGCGCCTGGGGGACGCCATTGTGCTTACGGGTACTTATTTCCCGGGGGAATACCGTCTGGTACTGCGGGGTATTTATACGGGGCAGTATCCCAACACCGACGAGACCCAGTTGTTCTTCCATTGGGATTACCTGAATGAGACCTTGAAGAAAACCGCTCCGGAGACAGCCGACAAGGTGGGGTGGTTCCTGGTGCAGGTGGCCCGGCCGGAGCTGGCCGCGCCGGTGGCCGCCAGGGTCGACGCGGCGTTCAAGAACTCCCTGGCGGAGACCCTGACGGAGACCGAGGCCGCGTTTCAATTGGGCTTCGTCGAGATGACCTCCGCCATCCTGGTGGCCATCCAGGTGGTGTCCTGGGTGGTCATCGGGGTGATCCTGGTGGTCCTGGCCAACACCATGGCCATGAACGCCCGGGAGCGCCTGGGGGAGTACGCGGCGCTCAAGACCATGGGCTTCAAGGCCCGCCACCTGACGGCCCTCATCCTGGGGGAGTCGTTGACCCTGGCCCTGCTGGGGGGCCTCTTGGGCCTGGCTGTGAGCTTTCCCGCGGTGAAACTCTTTCCGCCGGAGGTGACCCAGTATTTCCCGGGCCTGGACGTGAGCCGGACTACCGCGGCGCTGGGGCTGGCAGTGGCCCTGGCGGTGGGGGTGCTGGCCGGGATCGTGCCGGCCTGGCAGGCGGCGCGGGTGCAGATTGCGGCGGCGCTCAGGAAGGTGGGGTGATTTGGAGGGAGGGCGGGGGAAAGCAATTCCCCCACCCTCCCCTCAAAATCCCCTCCCAGCCCCTGTATGTGGGCTGAGAACCATTCTTAAAATTATATTGGCTTGGCCTTATCTCCTATTTCAGGATTATCAAAAGATAAATAATCTATAGGGAATCCGATAAGATTTGTTTTATGCATATCAGATTCAATGATAGATATTCTTTCTTGTATATGAAAAACCTTGCCAGTGCCTTTAACTATTTCTAAATGTCCTAGGGATTCATTAGTTATTGGATCTATAATTGGTTCTTCTTCTACATGGTATATTATAAATCTTTGCCCATATTTTATGCCATCGCGTTCGCCTCTGTTGATGACTAATTTGCGACTATCAATTATCTTAACTACAGTCGCGAGATAAATATTATGATCAGATATATTTAATTTTTCAATCATTTTTTATCTCCTCAAGATAAGGATCGATATATGCTTTTGGTACAGTAGGTTTGACAATTATTTTGGTCAAAATTGTCGAATCATTCTTACTCATTTTTGTAATTATGTCGACGTATTCTTCGAATGATTTTATTAGAATAACTTGTATCTTGCCATCTTGTTGCACATTTATAACTCTTCCAAACCCTATTAATTGTTCAAAGCCTTCATTGAAATAAAAAGAAACTAAGGTATCATGGGAGAATAGTGGTGATGGTTCAAGAACACAGAGAATTCTTGACGATGATTCCCGGCCTAGAATTACTCTAGGTAAAATGTGTTTACCTCTATGATGACTGTCATATGCAGCAATAAATAAAGTAGCTATTAATAATAGAAGGATTAAAATTATTGGCAAGATAATTACTATTGAAAGTTTTACATCAGGCTTAAATGTCCATAATATAATTGAAAGAGTGACAGTTATTAAAAAACTCGGAAAAATCTTTATTTTTAGAAGACTCTCATATAACAGATTTACAAAAGTATCTTTCATTATTTTGTGCCTTTTATTAAATAAATATCAATTTGATATTTCAAACAATTACCTACCCTGGGAGCTGATGAACCGGCAGTCCAAGGTTAAACATTTTCCCTTCCTCCTCTGGTGTCACATTGCCACAAGAAAGGTCAGGCTGTCAAGGAAGGGTGCAGCGGGCAGGATCTTGGATGATTAACTTTTGGGGGAAGGTTAATGAAACCGCCTTCCAACATTTATTATAATATCAAATAATTTCCCTGATAAACCCTAATGCCCATTCCCCTCTCCTATAGCTATCGCAATCTCCTGGCCCGGCGGCTGACCACGTTTCTCACCGCCCTCGGCATGGCGTTGGTGGTCTTTGTGTTCGCCGCGGTGCTCATGCTCTCCGAGGGCCTGCGGCGCACCCTGGCGGCTACAGGTCCTATGACAACGTGGAGGTGCTCAGGGCCGGGTCCTTGAGGTGAAGAAAAGTTGGGACAAATTTCCTAATTGAAGTGTCAATAGACCCAGTTTTATGGAATGAATATGCTCAGGCAGAAAACCTTTTGATGCGAGGAGATTGAGCCATGAGCAAGGATAAGTTTTACTTGGTAACCGCCAGCAACGAGCTCAATATCCGGTCCGGTCCGGGAACCGATTATGAGCGCCTGGGCAGCGTCCCCCACGGGGAGAAGATCATCTCTCCCGACACCGAGGGCTGGGTGCCTATTATCTTGGAAGACGACACCATCGGGTGGGTGTCCGGTAAGTATCTCCAGAAGGCCCCGGTGGAAGAAGCGAAGCCGGCAGAACCGAGGCCCCCGGAACCGGCGCCGGCCCCCTTGACCGGCGATCCGGCCTGGATTTTCTGGGCTAAGAAGCAATTGGGCGTCAAGGAAGTGCCGGGAGCCGGAGACAACCCCGAAATAATTTCCTGGTTTGAGCTGACCACCTTGCCGAAAGAGTACTGGCACGACGCCACCGCCTGGTGTGCGGTCTTTATTAATGCCGGACTTTTTCTGAATGGCGTCAAGGGCCTGCGCTCGGCCCGGGCCAAGGACTGGCTGGGTTTCGGGCGTGCGGTGGAGACGCCGAGAAAGGGCGATGTGGTAGTTTTTGAGTGGAATGACGGGAGCCATCATGTGGCCTATTTCCTGGCCCTGGAGGACGATCAGGTTCGGGTGATCGGCGGCAACCAGAGCAACGCGGTCACCGAAACCGCGTATCCCTTGGAAAACGTGGCAGGGTTTCAGCGGCCGCCCGGTCAGGTCCAGGCGGCGCCGGGCGAGGTGCCCGCGGCGGTAAATAATTTTACCACCAAGAAAGGCACGAGCGCGGCTATCAAAGCCGAGTGCCGGAAACAGGGGATCGGCTTGCCGGCACAGATCGCCTATGTGCTGGCCACAACGGATTGGGAGACGGGCCATACCTTCGAACCGGTCCGGGAGGCGTATTGGCAGGACGAGGAATGGCGCCGGTGCAATCTCCGTTACTATCCCTATTACGGGCGGGGTTACGTGCAGCTTACCTGGGAGGACAACTACCGCAAGTATTCGGACATTCTGGGTATCGAGCTGGTGAAGAACCCCGATTTGGCCCTGGAGCCTCAAACCGCGTTGTTCATCCTGGTGCATGGGTTCAAGACCGGGGCCTTCACCGGCAAAAAGATTACGGATTATATCAGGGCGGGCAAGACCGATTTCATTAATGCCCGGCGCTGCATCAATGCCTTGGACCGGGCTGAGGAAATCGCCGCCCTGGCGGAAAAATTCCTGGAGGCCGGTTGAACCGGCTGGGTAACTCTCAAAGGTCAGTATCGAGGCAGCGTTGTCGGTCAGGGGTTCTATGATAATCAATCCGGTGGCAAGATCACTAATGAGCCGTCATGCCCATTCCGCTCTCCTATAGCTACCGCAATCTCCTGGCCCGGCGGCTGACCACGTTTCTCACCGCGCTGGGCATGGCGCTGGTGGTCTTTGTGTTCGCCGCGGTGCTCATGCTCTCCGAGGGGCTGCGGCGCACCTTGGTGGCCACGGGCTCCTTCGACAACGTGGTGGTGCTCAGGGCCGGGTCCGAATCCGAGGTGCAGAGCGCCATTGACCGGACTCAGGCCGGGATCATCCTGGCCCAGCCGGAAGCGGCCGTGGATCAGGAGGGGCGGCAAATGGCCGCGGCTGAGGCCATCGTGCTCATCAATCTGCCCCGGCGGGGCAGCGGCATGCCGGGCAACGTCATCATCCGGGGGGTGCAGCCCGGGTCTCCGGAATTGCGGCGAGAGGTGCGGATCGGCGCCGGGCGGTTTTTAAAACCCGGCTCCAACGAGATCGTGGCCGGGTCCCAGATTGCCAAGCGTTATCAGGGGGCCGGGCTGGGGGAAACGATGCGCTTCGCCATGCGGGAGTGGCGGGTGGTGGGCATCCTGGAGGCGGGGAATACCGGTTTTGCTTCGGAGCTTTGGGCGGACGTGGAAACCCTGCTGGCGGCCTTTCGGCGCACGGGGTTCTCTTCGGTGATCCTGCGCCTGCGGGACCCCGGGGCCTTCGAGGCGCTGAAAGCCCGCCTGGAGAGCGACCCCCGCCTGCCGGTGCAGGTGCTGAGGGAGGTGCAGTTCTACGAGAACCAGTCCAAGCGGCTGGCCACCTTCATCCGCCTCCTGGGGCTGGCTCTCACCGGCATTTTCGGGATCGGGGCCATCCTGGGGGCCATGGTCACCATGTACGCCCAGGTGGGGGCCCGGGTCTCGGAGATCGGCACCTTAAGAGCCCTGGGGTTCAAGCGGCATCACATCCTGGCGGCCTTTCTCCTGGAATCCATGCTCCTGGGGTTCCTGGGCTGGGGGCTGGCCCTGGTGCCGGCGGCGCTGTTGAACTTCATTACCCTGTCCACTCTCAACTGGTCGAGCTTTGCCGAACTCTCCTTCAAGTTCGCCTTGACTCCGGGAATTCTGGTGAAGAGCCTGCTCTTCGGCGTGGGCATGGGCTTGGTGGGGGGCTTTTTGCCCGCGCTCAAGGCGGCCCGCCTGCCCTTGCTCGAGGCCCTGCGGGCGGCGTGACGGCCTTCATCCCTAATGAGGGATAAGACCCAAGATGCCGATGATAATCAAGTAGAGGGCGACGATAGTGCTCAAGAGCCGGGGTTGCACCAGGATTAAAATTCCGGCAATCAGGGCGATGACCGGACCCAGATAGACGTGAATCATCATGGCGGGGCCCTCCTTGGAGGCGTTGGGTTATCAGGCTTTAGGAGTGAAGTTAAGGCTGGAGGGGGAGGGTGTCAATTAGAGGGGCGGCATCTTGAGGTTGAGGATGGCAGGCACGGAGGCCTGCCCCACTGCGGGGACGCCCGCTCTACCGCTGGCGATCAAGCCGGCGGGGTTATTCCTCCATTTTGTCGGCGAAGCCGGCCAGGGTGGTCAGCTTTTGGTAGCCCGGGGGGAGGTCGAAGAGACGGTCACTTACCGTTCCCTCCTTGATGCTGCGGTACTCGAGACAGAAATTGCGGGTCCGGCACTCCATTTTGACCGGCAGGCCCAATTTGGGGGCCACCCAGTAGGTCTGGCTTTCGAGGGCGCCGCCGCCGGGCACCATGACCGCGATCTTTTCGGTCTCGTAGCCGCTGACCGTGTCTTTGCCTACCGGGTGTCTTTGCAGGGCCTGGGGGGGAATCTGGATGAACTGGCCGGGCAGCTTTTGGGTCAGGGGCATCTCGAGGTAGGTGCGCTGGCGGGGGATGATCACCCAGATCACTTTTTTATCCGGGCGCACAATGGTTACCGTTTCGCCTCCCCCGTCCCGGAATTCCTGGCGCATCAGGCCGTTGCGGACATAGACCTTGCCCGGGACGGTGTTGGAGCCATCCTTGACCACCATGAGGGCGGAAAATTCCGCGCCCCAGGCCGGCATGGCGAAGATCAACAGCACCCAGGAGAGGGCTAGAAAATTTCTGAGGTTCCTCCAGGTCGGCTCCATAAACTCCTCCAGGTACACGGACTTCCTTATGGTTGGCTTGGGCAGAAAGGCGTCAGGAAACTCCCGGGAGCAGAGGGACGGAAGAGGAACAGAGCCGGCGGCGACCCAACCGGGCCGCCGGATAGGTAAGGGGCCTGCCTGCCACGCTAAGGGCAACGCTGGATATATACCATAGGGCGTGGCGAATTACAAGAAGACATGGCAGAAGTAGATAAGAATTAAAAATTACAATAAGTTATTGGATATAATTTTTAAATCATCTCAATAATTATAGCAGGCAACCTGATCACCAAACCCGCGCCAGGCGGCAGCGCCGCCCGGCGCGGAAGGGGCGCCGGTTTTAGACCTCCCGGCTGCAGCCGATGCCCTGGCCGGTGAGCTGAAAATATTCTTCGCCGGCGCAGGCCAGGCAGACCTTCTGGCCGGCCTGAATCCGGATGCGGGACTCCATCACCCCTTCGCCGCAACGGGCGCAGATCTCAGTGGCGAGAATCCGGGCATAAGACGGCAGCCGGATGGTGAGGGTCTCGATGAGGAACTGCTCCTCCAAGGGCACCTCTTCCAGTTCCCGCCGGGCCACCCCTTCCCACAGGTGGTGGAAGCGGTGGAGGTCCTCGGGAGTGCCCTGGTGCTGGACGACCACTTTCTCGAACAACGGCCCCGCGGCGGGATAGCGGCTGAACATGTGTTCCCGGAAGTCGGGGTGCACCACCAGGCGCACCGCGGCGCCGTCAACGCGCCGGGCCACGGTGACCGCGGTCTTGCCCAGGTCCTGGTATATGAGGCCGTTGTTGCCGAAGGTGCAGCCGGTGATCACCTGGATGCCGTCGGTGAAGCAATTGTTGCACTCCACGATGGCCACCACCTCCTCCATGCCGGTGTTCTCCTGGTCCAGATAGGCCATAGCATGGCGGCCTGCTTTGACCCCCAGGGCAAGAAAGGGGCAGAGGTGCCCGTGGATGCTTTCGGCGTGGCGCAACAACCCCGGGAGGTCATTGCCGCGAATCATGGTTTCGATAGCCTGGCGGGGCGAGGCGTGTTCGTGCATAAGCTGGGTCCTTTCTTCCTATCGGGTTTGCAGTGTCGCCGGCGCGGGCGGCGTTGCACCTTGTTCAGAAAAATCGTTGGGGAAAGCGGCTGCCTCCTACTTTACCAGATAATCCGCACTTTAGTCTTGTAATAGATTTTTCTAGCTTTGTCGATGCTTTCATGAGGTCAGGCGGATTTGCGCGACGGCAGATTCGGTGGTAAGATCGTGCCGTGTACCGCGTTAAATTCTGCAAATACCCGGGTGAGACATGCCGGTTAAATCAGCCATTCTGGCTCTCTTAGGCCCTGAGGCGCTGCAGGAAGTCTGCGGCGCTCTGGACGTGGAACTCAAAGCTGGCAGCAAAGAGGCGATGGAGCGGCATCTCCTGGGCCAGGAGTCGATTGCCGCCGAGAACTTGCTGCCCTTCCTGAGCGAAGCCCAACTGCGGGCGGTGTGCGAGGCCTGCGGGGTGGCGGCCACGGGCCGCAAGGCCACGCTGGCCAAGCGGCTCGGGAAGCTGGCGCAGGGGCCGACCTTTGCGGCCATCGACTTCGAGACCGCGGATTATTACCCCGACAGCGCCTGCGCGGTGGGCATCGCGCGGGTCGAAAACCACCGGATCGTGCAACGGGCTTACCATCTCATCCGGCCGCCGCGCCGGAGATTCGCCTTTACCCATATCCATGGCATTACCTGGCAGGACGTGGCGCAGGAACCGACCTTCGGCGAATTATGGCCCGGTTTGGGACCGATCCTGACGGAGGTGGACTTTCTGGCGGCCCATAACGCCTCCTTCGACCGGTCGGTGCTGCAGGCCTGCTGTGCCGCGGCGGGGTTGGCGCCTCCTAAAATTCCCTTTCGGTGCACGGTGAAACTGGCCCGCCAGACCTGGAACCTTCGTCCCACCAAGCTGCATAACGTCTGCGATCACCTGGGTATTACCCTGAAACACCATTATGCCGCGTCCGATGCCGAAGCCTGCGCCCTGATTGTCATCGCGGCGCACCGGGATGGGAGTAAATAATAAAGATCACCCGACGAAGCCACCCCTCACCCCAGCCCTCTCCCCCCGCAAGGGCTTATCATTACCCACAAGTCTTAAGAGGGACAGGGTGAGGGTTGAGGGGCGCGGTGTGCTGGATGATGTTTTCGATGAGGCGCCCGGCCTGACTCCGCAGGCCCCGCCCTAAGGCGCTCACCACCCCGGTGGACACGGTGGATTGAAACCCCAGAGGGGTTGCCGATGGCGATGACCAGTTGCCCCACCTTGAGGCCTGAGGAATCCCCCAGGCTGGCATGAGGCAGGGAGGAGGCCGTGACCCGAATCACCGCCAGGTCGGTGGCCGGATCGGTGCCGATAATCTGCGCCGGCAGGCTGGTGCCGTCAGACAACTGCACCACCACCTGTCCGGCGTCATGAACCACGTGGTCGTTAGTCAGGACGTAGCCGTCCGGGGTAATGACCACCCCCGACCCGGTCCTGCCGGGCCGAGGGCCAGCCCACCGCGATGCCCACTACCGCGGGACTCACTGCGTTCGCCACCTTGATCACCGCCCGGGAGCAAGCATCCAGGAGTTCCACGTCCGAGGACTCAGGGGCCTTGACTTCGCTGCGTCTCGGCGCGGGGTCCTCAATTCCTTTTCCCGCTATGAGCCTTAAGGCTCGGTTAATCTGATTATTCATAACAAGCCTCTATCGCATAAAGTAAAAACCAGGATAGCGGCCTTGGCCCCTGTCCTGGAGTAGTTTTCGGGTCATACCTGCCGAAGGTCGGCCCATCCTGCCAGATAATTCTAAGGCGGGTGGGGACGCCTACCCTGCCATTGGTGGGCAAACCTTACTAAAATTATATCCTATTTTTGAGCATATGGCATCAACCCTATCCTCATTCCTCGTAGCTCCATCGTATGCCTCCCTAAATAAAGTCCACATTTCTTTAGATATCCCTGGCACTTCGATGCCGAGGTTACTGATCACAATTTTCTCAATGCCGCGGTTTGGACTACGGAGCATAGCTCAGAAGCATTTCTGACGGGACCGGCACGGTGAAATCGATTGACATCATAACGCTCAGAATGAATATGGTCAGAATGGAGAAAATGAAAAGCTTCCTGGCCCAGAGCCGCTCCTCGGCTGCCTGGTAGCCCGACCAGGCCATATACAGCCAGGACAGGCCCAACCCGGTCGCCACTGCCAAGGTGCTGTAACCGGTGTATCCCCCGAGGGTCAGCATCAGCGTGGCAGCCGTAAAGGCCAGGATATAACCAACCATATGCTTTTGGGCCGCGGCGGTTCCCTGCTTGACCGGCAGAACCGGGATGGCCGCAGCCGTGTAATCATCAAACCGATAAACCGCGATGGCGTAGCAGTGAGGCATCTGCCAGAGACTGAAGATCGACAACAATATCACTGCTCCCAGGTCGAAGCGGCCGGTGACGGCGCAATACCCCGCCAGTGGCGGTGCGGCTCCCGCCAGACTGCCGACCAACGCGCCATAGACGGAATGGCGCTTCAGGTACAGGCTGTACACGCCCGCATAAATCACCAGGCCGGCCAGCACGATGACCACGGCCAGCAGGTTGGTTGCCGCCCAGAGCAATGCCAGGCCCGCTAGGCCCAAAATCGTGGCGTAGGATACGGCGATCTTCAGTGGTATTAGCCCCGCGGCCAGGGCGCGGTGGCGGGTCCGGATCATTTTTCGGTCTATTTCTCTGTCGGCGCAGTTGTTGAAAACACAACCGGAAGCGACCACCAGAGATATGCCGATGAGAGTCGCCGCGAGAGCCTCTCCCTCAACCCGCCCTTTGGAGGCCAGAAAAAAGCCGGCTGCCGCGGAGATCAGGTTGCCAAACACAATCCCCGGTTTGACAACGAGCACATAGTTTTTGATCCTTTCAGGCATGTCACATCATTCGGTAATTCAGGGTCCACATGATCCAGAGGCTTCCGCCGACGAAGAGGATCATGATCAATAACGTGAATATCAAGGCCAGCACGTTCCAACGGGCCGCAGATGTTGTGTCCAGATGCAGGAAATAATGCAGGTGAACCAGAATCTGCACGATGCCGGCAACAAATATGCCGCCCAGGGTCACCTTCGGGGACAAAGTACCGCGCATCACCAAGGCAAAGGCTATGGCGGTTAAAATGAGGGAAAGCACGAAGCCGGAGAGGTACGATTTGAGACTTCCCCTGCTGACGCCGGTGCTGTCGATAGGTGCTGGACTCATTTACACCACTCCCACCAGGTAGACGATACTGAATATGCCGATCCAGATGATATCCAAAAAATGCCAGAACATACTCAGACGCATCAGCCGCGATTGAACGGGGGAGGTCAACCCTTTGACCGCGACCTGTCCTATCATGACCGCCATCCAGATCAGCCCGAAAGTCACATGGGCGCCGTGAGTCCCCACCAGGGTGAAGAAACTCGACAGGAAGGCGCTCTTGTCCGGCCCATGGCCCGCGGCAATCAGGCCGTGGAACTCATTGATTTCCATGGAGACAAATCCGAGCCCCAGCAGAAAGGTCACGGCCAGTCCGATCAGAACCCGCTTCTTCTTGCCGTCGCGCCCGGCCAGCATGACCAAACCGCAGGTGAAGCTGCTGAACAGCAGGAATAAGGTCTCACCCAACAGGTAAGGCAGATCAAACAATTCCTTCCCTGTCGGTCCTCCGGCATAATTGTGGCCCAAGACGGCAAAAGTAGCGAAGAACGTAGAAAAGAGGATGAGGTCGCTCATCAGATAGATCCAGAAACCGAATGTCTGAATCGAGACGGTATCTGAGTATGCAACTTCTTCGCTAGGAGCGGTGCCGATGGTCGAAGCGTCTGTGGTCATCATTTACCTCTCCGGTACGGGTTCTGGGATGGCCGGTTGGTCTGCGGGACGTCTCGGCGCAGCGGCCAACTGTCGATAGCGTTCATTTTCGATCCGTTCGACCTCGGCGGCGGGTATGACATAATGGAGGTCATCGTCGAGTGACCGGGCAATGACCGTGACCAGCATACCCAGAGCGGACAGGATGGCCAGCCACCAGATGTACCAGATCAGGGCAAATCCGCACACGAACGCCAATCCGCCGATGATCAAGCCGTGTGGCGCATTTTTCGGCATCTCGATGTCGTTATAATGATCCGGCCGGAGGTAAGCGACGCCTTTTTCTTTCATGTCCATAAAGGCATCGATTTCATCTACGACGGGTATTTGCGGGAAGTTATAGACCGCGGGAGGAGAAGAGGTCAGCCACTCCAAGGTGCGCCCGTCCCAGGGATCGCCGGTCGGATCGCTGAGGGCGCGGCGCTCCTTAATGCTGACCAGCAATTGAATTCCCTGAAAGACGATGCCGACCAGGATCACGGCCGCACCCAAGGCGGCGACAAGCAGATAAGGGTGCCAGGCCGGGTTGGCATAATACACCATGCGGCGGGGCATGCCCATGAAACCCAGCAGGTACAGGGGAAAAAAGGCAAGAATAAACCCGATCTGCCAGCACCAAAAGGCGCGTTTGCCCCAACTTTCCTTCAAACGAAAGCCGAAAGCCTTGGGGAACCAATAATAATAACCTGCCAAAAAGCCGAACAGCGAACCGGGGATCAGCACATTGTGGAAATGAGCGATCAGAAACAGGCTGTTGTGGAGCACGTAGTCAGCGGGGGGCGAAGCCAACAGTACGCCGGCAGACCCGCCGATGGCGAAGGTCACGATGAACCCCAGGCTCCAGTACATCGGCGTAGTAAACTTTATGCGGCCGCGATACATGGTGAAAAGCCAGTTGAAGGTCTTCACCCCGGTGGGGATGCCAATCATCATGGTCGCAATCCCGAAAAAAAGGTTGACGTTCGGGCTGGCACCCATGGTGAAAAAATGATGCACCCAGACGGAAAAGGACAGAATCGTGATGGCCGCAGTGGCATAGACCATGGATTTGTAGCCGAACAGCCGTTTTCCGGAGAACGTGGCGACGACTTCCGAAAAGATCCCGAAAGCCGGCAGGATCACGATATAAACCTCGGGATGCCCCCAGGTCCAGAACAGGTTGGCATACATCATCATGTTGCCGCCGAGATCGTTGGTGAAAAAATGCATTCCCAGGTAGCGATCGAGGGTGATCATGGCGAGAGCGGCCGTCAGAACCGGAAAGGCCCACACTGCGAGCACCATGGTGCAGAAACTGGTCCACACAAACATTGGCATCCGCATGGCCGTCATGCCGGGAGCGCGCATTTTCAGGATGGTGACGAGAAAATTGATACCGCTCAGGGTCGAGCCGATACCGGCGATCTGGAAGGCCCAGATCCAATAGTCCACCCCGGTGCCGGGGCTGTACTGCATTTCGGTCAGCGGGGTATATCCCGACCATCCAGCTTGGGAAAACTCACCCACTCCCAACGATACCATGACCAGCATCGCCCCGGCTGTGGTTAGCCAGAGACTGAGCGAATTCATAAAGGGAAAGGCGACATCGCGGGCCCCGATTTGCTGCGGCACCACGATATTCATCAACCCGACCAGAAACGGCATGGCCATGAAGACGATCATGATCGAGCCGTGCGCGCTGAAGATCTGATTGAAGTGCTCAGGGGCCAGATAGCCCAGGGAGCCGCCCGAGGCCACGGCCTGCTGAGAGCGCATCAGAATGGCATCGGAGAACCCGCGCAGCAGCATGACCAAAGCGAGGATAATGTACATGATGCCGATCTTTTTGGGGTCGAGGCTGGTCAACCATTCTTGGTAAAGGTAGGTCCACTTTCGGTAGTACGTAATCAAGCCCAAGACCATCAGGCCCAGGAGAACCGCCCCGCCTACGGCGCTTATCGTGATCAGGTTATGATACGGAATCGCTGCCAGGCTTAACTTGCCAAACATCTCAATTGTCCCCCGCAACGTCGGCTCTGGCGTGTGGTGAAACGGCTCCGCGGTTCATATGGCCGGGCATTTTGCCCCAATTGGGATCGTATTTGCGCAGGATATACAAGAACAGATCGGGCTTGACTGCAGAGAAATAGGTCACCGGGTAGTAGCCGGCGCTCGGCTTAGCGAGCTGCTCATATCGCTCCAGATCAAGCTTTTCCGGAGATTGTCTGATCTTTTCCACCCACGCTTGAAACTCTTCACGGGAAACCGCCTTCGCCTTGAAATGCATGTTAGCGTAACCGCGACCGCTGATCTGGTTATTTTGACCGGCATAAGTGCCCGGTTTATCAGCCAGGAGGTGCAATCGGGTTTGCATGCCTCCCATGGCGTAAATCTGGCTGCCGAGCTGCGGGATGAAGAAGGAAGTCATGACGGTGTCCGAGGTGAGTTTGAAGCTGACCGGAACATTGACGGGAAAAGTGATTTGATTGACGGTCGCGATATTTTGATCCGGGTAGATGAAGAGCCATTTCCAATCCAGGGAGACGGCTTCGATGTTGATGGGCTTGTGGGCCGAAGGGATAGGCTTATAGGGATCCAGAGCATGGGTCCTGGTCCAGGCCAGAATCGCCAGAACCGTGACAATGGCAATGGGAACCGCCCACATGACCAAATCGATTTTAGCGGAATAACTCCATTTCGGCATGTAAGTCGATTCAATATTGGAAGCTCTGTACTTGAGGGGAAACCAGAAAGCCATGATGAAGACGGGAATGACGACGATGGCCATAAGCCCGATGGCCGCCATAATGACGAATCGCTCCGATTCGCCGATCGGTCCTTTGGGGTCGAACAAGACTATCGTGCTGCAACCTCCGAGGAAAGTTACGGCACCCAGGGCTGACAAGCCGGCCAAAACGAAATGTCTCTTTCTCTTCATTTATCCCCCAAAGCCTCAAGGGTCGCTAAACGAATATATCTGATCGCCTTTAGGATTATCAGAATCGCCGAGAGGAGCTTGCCGCGCCTGAAGAGACTCAGCTCTCGGCGGCATGCCGAGGGCCGGGAGCGGCGCCGTATCGCCATGACCGATACGCAGGTTCTGTTTTAAATATAAGAACAAACTCCGGCCGTGCAAATTTTCTCTAGATTTTCTGCCTGGTTTCATACCGGTCAGGGTGAGGGGGATTTGTCTGACCGACACCAAGGCCCCGCCGGCCGCATGGCCAACGTGGCCCTGGTTAGGAGGACTAAGGGGCCGGATGGGAATGCAGCGGCTGGTTCACCACCTCCAGGAAACGCCGCTTGTGGCCGGACCGGTTTTCCACCAGGGCATGGAGACCAAGCTTGCTGATGTCCTGGATGATCATCCAGACGATGATATAAACCCAGACATAGCCAATAAGGTCCCAGGGCAGAGGCGGCACCAGCCAGCCGAAACCGCACATGAGCACCGCCAGCACCTGGGTGGACACGATTGCAGTCAGCAGTTGCCAGGAAGGATGAGGCGCCTGCCAAAACTCGTTCTTGGTGCGGGCGACAAACAGGAGGAGGTGTCCGCCGGCCGCCAGCCTCAGGAACAAGAGGGTCTGTAATTGGGGCAGGGCCAGTTCCAGAACGCTACGGCCGAGAAAAAACAGTAGAAAGCTTTCGATGGTGGCCAGAAAACCCAGCACCGTAGACACGGTGAGCACCCGGCCCATCTCCCACCGCACCGGCGTAGGGCTGAGATAGGTGTTGTCATAAGCGATGGTCATGATGGGGATGTCGTCCAACAGCGCCAGAATAATGATCATCATGGCGGTGAGGGGGAAGACGTTGTAGCAGAGCATGGCCGCCACCACGAAGACCATGATGCTGATGGTCATGGCGATGCGGTACACGGTGTAGCTCATCATGCGCTCGAAGATGCGCCGGGCTTCCTCCACCGCGTGGGTGATGACCTTGAGGCCGGGCTCGGTGAGGACCAGGGCCGCGGCCGACTGGGCCGCGTTGGTGGCGCCGGAGACCGCAATACCAACCTCTGCCTGTTTCAAGGCCGGGGCGTCGTTGACCCCGTCGCCGGTCATGGCCACCAGGTGCCCCCGGCCTTGCAGGGCCTTGACGATGTTGTACTTGTGCTCAGGAAAGACCTCGGCGAAACCGTCGGCCTTTTCAATTTTGTCCACCATGGCGCCGCCCAGTTCGCACTCGCCTTCCTTGGGGAAGAGGTCGCTGGCGGGTTGGATGTTGGTGCCCAGACCCAACTGCCTGGCAATCTCCCGGCCGATGGCCACGTTGTCTCCGGTGACCATTTTCACCTTGATGCCATGGGCTTGAGCCTGGGCGATGGTTTCCGCGGCGTCCTTCCGGGGCGGATCATAGAGGGGCAGGAGGCCCAGAAACCGCCAGGCGTCGCCGTTGTCAGCCCGGGCCACCCCCAGGGTGCGATAGCCCTTGGCGGCCAGTTCATCCACCATCCCTTTAGCTTTGGCCCGGATATCGCCTTCCAGATGACACAGCTCCATAATGACCTGGGGCGCTCCCTTGGTCACCTTAAAGGTTTTGTCGCCCTCTTCCACGGTGGCCTCAGTACGCTTGTGTATGGGGTCGAAGGGGATGAATTTCATCAAGGCACACGCCTGCAAGGGGCTTTTATCCTTCAACCCGTCCATGACCGCCTCATCGATGGCGTCCCGGTTCTCGGCCCGGGAGGCCAGGCAGGCCGCGGTGATGACCTCCTGGGGATCGGCCAGGCCGAAGGTCACCGGCTCCCCCAGGGTCAACTGGTTCAGGGTCAGGGTGCCCGTCTTGTCGGAGCACAGGACGTCAATCCCCGCCATCTCCTCGATGGCTTGCAGGCGGGAGACGATGGCCTTCATCTTGGACAGGGCCAGGGCCCCCAGGGCCATGGTCACGGAGAGCACCGCGGGCATGGCTACGGGAATGGAGGCTACCACCAGGATCAGGACGAACTCCACCAGGTCCAGGACCGGCAGGCCCCGGTGCAGTTCCACCACGACCAGGATGAGGCTCAGTCCCACCGCAATGAAAATCAGGAAGTCCCCCACCCGCATCACCGCCTTCTGGAAGTGGGAGACTGCGCCCGCAGACTCCACCAGTTTGGCGGTGCGGGCGAAGAAAGTATTGCCCCCGGTACTGGTGACCAGGGCCGACATCTCGCCCTGCTTGGCGATGGAGCCGGAATAGGCGATGTCGCCGGGGCCTTTGTTCACCGGCAGAGACTCCCCGGTGAGCGCCGCCTGGTCCACGCTCAGGTAGTCTCCCTCCACCAGCTTGACGTCCGCGGGGATGATATCTCCCAGACGTACCCGGATGACGTCTCCCGGCACCAGGTTCCCGGCCTCGACTTGCTGCCAGGCGCCGTCCCGCCGGGCTTGGGCCTTCAGCGCCAGTTGGCTTTTCAAGGCCGCCAGGGCGTTGCCGGCTTCGTGTTCCTCCCAAAAACCGATAATCGCGTTGAATCCCAGCAGGAAGACGATAATGGTCAGGTCCCCCCAGTGCGAAACCAAAGCCGACAGGATGGCCGCCACCTCGATCATCCAGGGGATGGGGCCCCAAAAGTAGCTCAAGAACTTCAGGAGGGGGTGTTCCTTTTTTTCCTCCAGGGCATTGGGGCCATACTGCGTGAGGCGGTTTTCGGCTTCGGCGCTGCTTAGCCCTTGGGGGCTGCTGACCAGCGCGGCGAAAAGTTCCTCTGAGCTTTTCGCCTTGGCCTCATCTCCACTAACGATGGTGAGTTCGGGCACCGTCTATTATCCTCCTCGCGCGTTAAGACTTCCCTTCCTGGACGCAGCCACAGGATTGTCTTTATTAACGTTAGTCACGTTTGAAAAGTTAGTCCAGCAGAAAAGGCGCCTCAGTATTCCACCCCCAGGTCCTCGCTCGATTCATACCCTTCCACCAGCCCCTCGACCCGGCTGGCCACCTCCGGCGGAAACAGGCGCAATTCCGTCGAAAAGAAATAATACTGGGGCAGATACCGTAGAACCAGTTCCGCCAGGGCCAGGGCCTGCACCCGGTCCCGCACCCGCTTAGCGGGCTCCCGGCCCTCCTGCTGGCTCAGCCAGAGCTTGTGCAGGGCCTGCGCCCGGGGATCGGGCGCCACCATGATCACCGGGTCCCCCCGCCGCCCGATGACCACTTGGGCAAACCTAGGTGAGTTCACCAGGGCGGCCAAATCCCCGGTGGCCGCCGGCACCAGGGCCCCAACCCCGCCCTCGCGCCGGGGCTGGGGCTGGACCCGGGCCGGGGAAGGTCTTAACAGCCTCACCGTCAAGCCGACTTTGTTGATGGCCGCGGGCTCATTTTCCGGCCGGAGGTGAAAGGAGCGATCCGCCCGGCGCAAGAACTGCAGGAATTCTTCCGGCGGAATCGCCGACGCGGCCGCCAGGGTCAGCCCCTGGCCCGCCTCCGGCCAGAACCGCGCCCCCTTGGGGGCCTCGATAAAGACCCCCGCGGCGAACTCATAGGCATGGAGGGCCTGGGCGCCGATCACCATGACCTGGGCCCCCGGCAGATCGCCCTGCTCCAGACGCCGCAAGATCCGGACCACGGGGTTGGGGACCCGGTGGATCAACGCCGCCCGGCAAAACCGGGCCGCCTCCGCCAGTTCCCGGCGCCGGGCGGCCAGATTCGCGGTCCTCTCCTCCCGCTGACGTCTAAACTCCCGGAACTTCTCCTCGGTAAGGGGCGAGCGTGGTCCCAGGCTGCCGCCATGCCCCTGCCGGTCCCGGTATCTATAGAGATAGTCGCGGCCCTTGATCGTCTTCCAATGCATCCCCCCTTTTAAGGTGAGACTATCTTTCAGGGCCTCGCCATAGGCCTGGTAAGCCGCCACGGCCCTCTCCAGGGTGCGGCGCTGGTTCTCCTGCCATTCCTGGAAGGCATATTCGTTTGCCATATAATTATCCTTCAATTTAACTATTAGCAATTATTGAAGGATAATTCAAGAGGAGCATTGATTTTTTTCATTGCCAAGGTATTACTAATTTGCGATAAAGAAATTATTAGATTCTTGTTAAGGAGAGTGGCTTATGCGACCCAGCACCGAAATCGATACCCTGCGCCAGCAGCTCCCCTATCATCGCCTGCGCCAGGTCAAGAAGGGCAAAGTCCTGCCCATCGACTGGCCTACCGAATGGGAGCGCTTTGACGCCCGGGAACTCTTTGCCTTCGATCTATCCACCATTCCCGAGAAGATGCTCGAGAATATGCGCAAACGCCAGGATGTCCTCATGGACGGCAACCAGGCGGCGATTTCGGTACTGACCCGCGTCGTCGACGGCCTCTGCGGCTACCCCATCACCCCTTCCACCCCCATCGCCGAAACCTTTGCCCGGCTGGCCGCCAATGGCCAAAAGAACCTCTTCGGCAACGAACTCATGTATTTCCAGCCCAGCGACGAACTCTCGGCCATCGCCGCGGTCGAGGCCATGGCCTCCCAGGGCGGCCGCTACGCCGACAACACCTCCTCTCAGGGTCTGCTCCTTAAAACCAAGAATCTCTTTTCCGTGGCCGGCAAGCGTCTGCCGGTAGTCATGACCGTCATGGCCCGGGAGGTCAACAAGGGCTCGCTCTCCATCCACTGCGGCCATACCGATTTCTACGCGGTGCGCAACGCCGGTTGGGCCCAGTTGGTCTCCGGAGACAACCAGGAGATGCATGACCTGTTGCCGGTGGCCTTCAAGGTGAACGAACTCAAACAGGTGATGCTGCCCACCATGGTCATCGGAGACGGCTTCATCAAGAGTCACGCCATCGAAAATATCAAGGAACTCTCCGACGCCTTTCTGGAATATTACGTCGGACCGCCCAACCGGCTTTACCAGCCCAATTTCGAGCACGGCACCCTCACCGGCACCTTCACCGATACCGACCTGACCATGGAAGGCCAGGTGGCCCAGGACCTGGCCTACCGCTTCATCAAGCGGGGTTTCGTGATTTCCATGAATATCATGAACAAGATCCTCGGCACCAATCTCAAGGTGGTGGAGTGCTACCGCACCGAGGACGCCGACATGGTTGTGGTCCTCCTGGGCTCCGCCGCCGGCGTGGTCAAGGACGTGGTGGACTACTACCGGGATGTCAAAGGTTACAAGATCGGCGTGGTGCGTCCGGTGCTGTTTAACCCGCCTTGCTATGAAGAGCTGGCCTACGGCATGCGCAACGCCAAGGTGATTTCCGTCCTGGAGCGGGCCGGCACCGCCCATAACCAGCTCCTCCTGGCCGACGTCCAGGCCTCCCTGCAAGTCTCCATCCGGGCCGGCCGGGAAGGGAGAAAAGAGCACCGTATCTATGGCCGCCAGGACATGCCCACCCTATTCCACGGGGTCTACGGCCTGGGCAGCAAGGACTTCAACAAGTACGACGCCGCCGCGGTGGTGGAGAACATGCTCTCCTTTTACGAAAAGAAACGGCGCTTCCAGCGGGATTTTTACGTGGGCATCGAAGGCCCCATGACGCTCAGGCCCGCCCCCCTGCCCGGCTACCTGGAGCGGGAACTGAGCATGACCTTCATCGGCGTGGGCGCCGAGGGCGTCAAGACCGCGCTGGAGTCCGCGGCCCTCATCTATGCCCAGGATGTCGGCACCGGCAAAAAATATATCCAGTCCGGAGCCCGCTACGGCGCCGCCCGCAAAGGCGCCCCCGTCTTCATGAACCTGCGGATTTCGGGACAGCCTATCCGCAACGCCTCCGAACTCACGGAACGGGACGTGTTGGCCTTCTTCAATGAAAAGTTCCTGTCCGACCAGATTCTGCGGGAGTACGTGGGCGGCTTGAAGGAAAACGGCCTCCTGGTGATCAACACCTCCAAGAGCTGCTACGACGTTATGGCCACCTTTTCGTCCCAGGTGCAGTCCCTGATCAAGTACCGGCAGATTAAGCTCATGACTATCGACGGGACCCGGGCCGCGCTCCAGCACCTGAACCGCAACCTTCCCGGCGCCGCCTTCCTGGGCCTGATCAACCGGGAGATGGGCATCCTGCCCGAGCGCGACTTCGAGCACCGCTTCAAAAAAACCCTGGAAAAGAAACTGGGGACCAAGAAGCGGGAAATGCTGGACGCCAACATCGCCTTGCTCAAGTATGGGGCCGACCAGGCCTCGGGTATGGTCAGCGACAAGGCCCCCGGCGCCATCGCCCTGGACGCCACCTCTCCGGCCTACACCCCGCCGCTCCCCGAGAATTTCGGCCAGAGCCGGGGCGCGTCCGGCCTGCCCGTAATCTTCAGCGAAAAAGACCACCTGGGCATCATCAAGCCGGTGAACCTGACGGAGAACTACCAGGACGTCTTTTTCGAGGAAATGGTCAAGCCCATCCTGGACGGCAAAAAAGTCCCCTGGGACCGCTTTCTGCCCATCGTCCCCGCGGGCACCAGCCGCTACCGCGATATGAGCTTTATCGCCACCCAGCTGCCGGTCTATGATCCCGCCAAGTGCATCGCCTGCGGGCTGTGCACCGCCTCGTGCCCCGATTCGGCCCTCATCTCCACCGTCACCGACCACCCGGTGGACGAAGCCTCCCGCTATTTCAAGAAATTCAAAAACCCGCCCAAGGGCATCCCCTGGGAGCGCTTCGCCCTGAACCTCAACGCTGATCCCGCCGCCTGCAAGGGCTGCGGAGTATGCGCCTCGGTGTGCCCTACCGACGCCTTGAAAATGGTGGCCAAAAACGACGTCAAAGACGAGGACTTCCTCCCGGAAGCCTGCCGGGCCTGGGACAACACCGTCAACCTGGCCCCTTACGTGGACAAGCTCTCCCTCAACCACCAGGTGCTCTTCGTCTTCGCCAAGCTCTACCCGGGCAAGCACACCCTCTGCCCGGGCTGCTCTGAAGGCATCATCAACCTGCTCACCTTCTTCGCGGCGGAATCTCTGCGCAACAACCCCCAGGGCATCGCCACCTTCTACCAGGGCTTGAAGATCCTCTCGGAGAAAAACAAGCGGGCCATCGAGCACATGCTGGACCACGGCTTCAATATCTATTCCATCAACGCCACCGGCTGCGACCAGGTCTCCGAACTGGTGAACCCGTTCAATACCCGCATGTATCCCGCGGGCCACTACGGTTTCGGCACCGCCTCCGCCGCCGCCCTGGGGGCCAAGTTCGCCCTGGACCAGGCCTATCAGAACCGCTACAACAGTGTGCTCACCAAGATCATCGTCTTTGCCGGGGACGGCGCCATCTACGACATCGGCAACGGTCCCTTTAACCACGCCCTGGGCGAGAATTTCGACATCACCTGGGTGATCTTCAACAATGAAGGCTACATGAACACCGGCATGCAGAAGTCCGGGGCCACCCGTTTCGGGACCGACCGCTCCACCTCCCCCATCGGCAAGAAGTTCGTCGGCAAGACCACCCTGCACCGCCGGATCATCAGCCAGGCCATGGCCATCTCCCACGTTTACGCGGCCAAGCTCACCATCGATAATCCCTTCTACGCCATCAAGATCCTCAAGGAGGCCATCGCTTACAACGGCCCCTCCCTGGTGGAGTTCTTCTCCGCCTGCCCCACCGGCCACGTCACCAACGACTGGGCCGGCCCGATGATCTCCCGGATGATGGTGGAGTCCCGGAAATGGCAGGTGGCGGTGCGTCGCCCCTTCCAGCGTATCGACATCTCGGGCAACCCCGCCCCCGACCTCGTCTATCCCACCGAGGGCAAGTCCTTCAAGCGGGGCATCAAGCGGGACGCGGCCACCTTCTTCGACGTGGTCTCCATGCTGGGCCAGTACAACCAGCACATCAAGACCGCGAAGAGCGGCGACATTCCCGAAATCGTCCGGGTGAACGAAACCGTCAGCCTCTTCCGCTGGCTCCGGAACCAATACATGGCCGGCTACCGGGACACCATGCCCTCGGAAGAAGAAGTGGAGCGCATCGTGGATGAACGTTACCGGTTGTAAAATCGGCTGACTCAGGATAGTCTTTGGGCCAGGGACAGGTTGTCCCTGGCCCCTTTTTATGGCGCGATATGAATTCAAGACCTCTGCAAAACTCCCCTCACCTGTCATTCTGAGGGAGCGCCGCGACCGAAGAATCTCGCATTGCCATCAAATGGTGGCACAGGCCCAGCCGTGTAGGGTGCGCACCGCGCACCATGATTTTTATCTCAATTTCCCGGATACGCCAGGACCTCCATTTCCATGACCAACCTTAACCACCTCGACATCGAATACCGCATCAGCCCCCGGCGCCGCAGCATCGGCATCCAGGTCACCAATGAAGGCCGGGTAGTGGTCAGCCTGCCCCGGGGCGCCTCCCAGGCCCTCCTGGCCCAAGCCTTGGAGAAACACCGCCACTGGATCGAGGCCAAGGTTGCGGAGAGGCGCGCCGCCTGGAGCCGGCTGCAGGACGGCCAGGCTTATTTTCTAGGGCAGCCCTGCCGGCTCACTGCCCTGCGGGGCTCAAGGGGGGCTGTCTCCTTAAACGGCCAGGAGATTCAGGTGCCCCTGCCCCCGGGCCGCACCGATCTCTGGCCCCTCTTGCGCGCCTGGTACGCAGAGCGCGCTTTGAGTCTGCTCCAGGACCGCGTCAGCCATTTTGCCACCCTTATGAGCGCCAGGCCCGGCCCGGTGGAACTCAAGGAATGGCAGCGCCGCTGGGGCGAATGCCACCCCGATGGCAAGCTGCGCTTCAACTGGCGCCTCATCATGTGTCCCCCCGAGGTCATCGACTACGTGGTGGTCCACGAGCTGGCCCACCTGGCCGTGGCCGGGCACAACCCCCGGTTTTGGGCCCACGTGGCCAAGGTCCTCCCGGACTACGCCCGCCGCCGCCAGTGGCTCAGCCGGGACGGCGCCCCCTTCCTGTTATGGCGCCCCAAACCTCGATAATTTCCGGAAGCTCTTCCTTTTAACCCCTCTCCTCCCTCCGGGGCTCTTTATTACCCCTAAGTTGTTTTGCCTGGTGGCACAGCCTTTCCAGGCTGTGCGGCAATCCCGCCCGGACCAGAAAGCCTGGGAAGATGAATACTCCCCTCGCTTCACCCCTCTCTCTTGCAGTTTCCGATTTTTCCTCAAAAAAAGTACCGTAATCCTCGACACCGCCCCTCCGAATAATTACCAATCAATCAATGCCCAATCCAAGACCCCGGCGGTGGGCTTACCTGGTTCTGTGCGACGGAAGCCTTAGATGAAAACCCTCGTCCTCATAGGGCTCAACCTCTTTCTGGCGGGCTTCTTTATCTTCCTGCTCACCCGGCGGGACCTGCTGGCTTTTCGCCACAGCCATCGGTGGTGGTTGACCTGGCTGGCCATCGGCATCATCACCCTGATGGACGAGTTCACCTCCATCTTTTACGTGCCGGCTGAAGCCTACCGCTTTATCGGGCCCGCCGCCCTGGTCTTCATCGCCTTAACCAGCCTGCTGATTCGCTTCATGTCCAGCCGGTTCACCGAAATCGGCGAAATCCTCGAACGCCACGACATCATCGGCGGTGGGGTCTATTCTTTCTCCTATATGGTCCTCGGGCCGGTAGTCTCTTTCGTGGCCGTGGCCTCCATCATGGTGGATTACACCATCACCGCCTGTATTTCCGCGGTGAGTGCGGTGGCCAACGCCATCTCCTTTACTCCTTACGCCCACGCGGCTTCTCTGCCGATGCTAATTTCCCTGGGGGTCCTCTGGTTTGTCGCCGGGTTGAACATTGCCGGCATCAAGGCGAATATCCGCTTTACCTTCGGGATCTTCATACTCGCGGCCATCATCATCTTAAATCTGATTGCTTCCGGCCTGGTGGATTTCGGCAGATTGGGGGCTGCGCCTCGCCTGGACGCGGCGGTCGCCGGCGCCTGGGGCGCCATGCAACGGGGCTCATTGCTGGACCACTACGGCACCTTTGTCTCCCACATTGCTTTTTGTATTCTGGCTTATTCCGGGATTGAGTCGGTGATCCAGACCGCGGGCCTGGTAAGGAGTTGGAAGGATATCCATAAGGCCTACTGGTTCCTGGCCCTCACGGTCGGAATAGTCACGCCGCTCGTGGCCCTCCTGGTCTTGACCGCGCCCATTGATTTCGCGCAGCATGAAATGGATCTCATCCCCCATTTTGCCACCATCTTGAACGGTCACGGCTTCGGGGTCCTGGTCGCCATCCTGGCCGCCTTCACCCTCACCATGGCGGTCAACACTGCGTTTGTGGCTTCCAGCGAACTCCTCGAACGGGCGGCCCAGCGCTATCAATTTAATTGGCTGATTGCCACCAATCGCCGGGACTCCCTCTATCGGATTCATCTGATGAACGCCGGCTTTTTTTCGGCGATTATCCTCATCACGGGGGCTAAGCAGGCCTTGTTGGCCGAAATGTACGCCATCGGCCTCCTGGCCAGCTTCTGCATCAACATGGGATCCCTGCTCATATACCGCTATCGTATGGGCACCACCGAAATCCAGTATCACACCAGCCGCCTCGGCACCTTGGTCCTCTGGCTCATTTTGGTAAGCTGCTTTGTCTTCCTGGCAGCCGTCAAGGTCCGCGGCACCATATTATGGGCCTCGGTCACCACCCTGGTGTTGATCGCCGGCTTGCTGGTCGCCCGGCGGCGGGGGCCCGAAGTCCAGGCCATGGCCCAAGCCGATGCGGTGGAGGATATGGTCGCCTATTTGAAGGGATTCAGGACCGAAACGGTGCATATCTTTTTTCGCCGGGCGGAAGAGCCGAAATATGGTATGGAAGAAAAGGCCCCCGGCCGGGAAAGGTTGCAGCGGGGGATTACTGAAAAGAACAGCGTCTATATCACTTTTTTTTCACCCCGGGCCGGCCTTCCCCCCAAGGCGGCTCCCAATCATTTCCGTTTTCCCCTCGGGCAAATGAGCCTCTATCACGAGATCATCGGCCTCTTGGAGATGATGGAATCTGAATTCCCCAAACGCCGGGTGGTGGTGACTATCGGCTGGCCCTTGTCTTCCTGGCTGGACCGCCTCTCCATCACGATCATGTATATTAATATCATGCGGTTGCCTCGGCGGTTTCCCGAGTTCGAATTCATCATGCGCTATATCACCAAGGTCCCGATGGCCGAAAAGCAGGTGCTGGCCAAAAGCGCCGCCGGGAAAAAATCAAAGCCCCAGCCCCCTAACTCTGCGCCGCCGTCTCCAACTTCCCCATAATCTCGGCTGTTCCAGCCCTTACCCACGTTTCTTCACCGGCTGATTTCAAGTTGCACTCATGGAGGTAAGAAAAGCTTCGCCCGTAGGGGCGCTACAAAAGATATAGCGAATGCCAAAAGTTTTTTCCGTTATGGCACATGCAAAAACCACCCCCCCTACCCCCCCTTTGTCAAAGGGGGGAACTATAAGGAATTGCTGTAAAAGTCCCACTTTGGAAAAGGAGGATTTAGGGGGATTTAAAAATCAGCAAGTGGAATGAATTTATGGCAAACGCTATAAATACGTTATGGCCGCAACTTGGTATGAAAGGGGTTGGGGGAAGGGGACGCCTACGAAAAAGCCTTTGGCCCCCTCCCTTAAGTATTAAGGAATCAGCACGATTTTGCCGTAGGCCTTGGCTTCCAGGATTTCGTGGTGGGCTCGGGGCGCCTCGCTCAAGGGCAGTTCTTTGCCGATGATGGGTCTTAAGGTGCCGTTGGCCAGGCCGGCGCCCAGGGCGGCGTGAATGGCGGCGGCCTCTTGTTCGGAGGCGCTGGGGACCGACATGCCCAAGATGCTGGTCTCTTTGGCGAGGAGGTCCCGGGGGTCGATGGTGACCGTACCCCGGGTGCCGATGACCACCACCCGGCCGCCATTGGCCAGGATCTTCAGGTCATCTCCCAAGTTCTCCCGGGCCAGCATCTCTAAAATGATATCCACGCCGCGGTTACCGGTGAGTTCCAGGACCTGCTGATAGTGAGCAGGATCGTGATGATCCAGGACGTGGTGGGCCCCCTGCACCGTAGCCAAAGCCCGGCCCGCCTCGGTGCCGGCGGTGCCGATGCTGGTGAGTCCGAAGGCTGCGGCCAGTTGCAAGGCGGCCACGCCCACCCCGCCGCTGGCGCCGTGGACCAGGACCACTTCGGCCGGTACGGCCCGGGCCCGCTGAAACAGGGCGCGGTAGGCCGCGGCATAGGGCACGGTGACCCCGGCTCCCTGGGCAAAGGTGACGCCTTCCGGCAACGGATGCACCTGGGTTTCGAGGCACAAGGTCTTTTCGGCATAGGTGCCGCTGAGACTGAAAGCGGAGTACACCCGGTCCCCCAGCTCCACCCGGGTCACGCCGGGGCCGATAGCTTCGACGATCCCGGCGGCGTCGCTTCCCGGGGTGTAGGGCAAAGACGGCTGCCGGGTGTAGGCGCCGGCCCGGATGTAGGTATCCACCGGGTTGACCCCGATGGCGTACACCCGCACCAGGACCTGGCCCGGCCCGGGATCGGGCGCGGCCACATCTTCCAGACGCATGACCTCCGGCTCACCGTACTCATGGACGCGAATGGCCTTCATAGCGTACCTCCTGGGCGGATGCGCAGGTGCGACCCGATAAGATGAGGGCGGGGCAACCACGGGCAAGACGCCGGTGGCTGCCGGCCTGAGTTCTCCCCTTAGATCTAATCTAATCCTTCTTGACGGCCACTGCCAGGACGCCGAACATTTTTTGTTCCAGGCAGCCCTTGAGGGTGAAGCCCGCGTCGATCAGGGCCCCGTGCAGGTCATGGCTGTAAAAGCGGTCGTGCTCCGGGTGCAGGAAGAGGCGCCGGGCCAGAAAGTTTTGGTAGAACTGGGGGTAGAATTCCTCCAGGAAGTAGATGCCGCCGGGCTTCAGCACCCGGGCGATCTCCTTGAGGCCGCCGCGCCAATCCGGCAGGTGGTGGAGCACCCCGAAGCCGAAGACTGCGTCCATGGTCCTATCCCGGTAGGGCAGGGTCAGGGCGTCCCCGACGTAGAGGGAAATGCGGTCCCGGTGCTCCGGCCTGAGGTATTTCCGGGCCAGGAGGATCATGCGATGATCCAGGTCGAAGGCGTGGAGGCTGGCGGGGTGAAAGTGGTCCTGGAGGAGGCAGGCCCCGGCGCCCCGGCCGCAGCCGATTTCGAGGATGCGGGCCTGGGGCGGAAGTTCGGTGACGCCCTTGATCCAGTGGATGATGAGTCCCTGGATTCTGACCCGGACCGGGTTGTTGACCACCAGGCGTTCCGCCCAGTTGAGCTTCATGGCTTCACCCCGAGATAGATCACCGCAATGCCGTTGGTGAGGCGGCGGTACCTGACCCGGGTGAAGCCGATGGTCTCGAGGCTGGCGGACAATTCTTCGGGTTGGGAGAACATGCGGATGGATTCCGGGAGGTAGGTATAGGCGTCCCAGGACCCCACCATGATTTTCCCCACCGCGGGCATGACGTAAAAGGAGTAAAAATCGTAGAGGCGGCGGAACCAGGCGGTCTTGGGCTTGGAGAACTCCAGGCACATCATGGCGCCCCCGGGTTTCAGGACCCGAAAGATTTCCCGGAAGCCCGCTTCGGGGCGGGTCAAGTTGCGGATGCCGAACCCGACCATGGCCGCGTCAAAGCTGGCGTCCGGGCAGGAGAGGTGTTCCGCGTCCCCCTGGATATAGTCGATGCGAGGGGCCAGAGAGGAGTTTACCACCTTGGGCCAGCCCGCGGCCATCATGGCCCAGTTGATGTCATAGACGGTGACCCGGCCGGTCTCGCCCACGGCCTGGGCGGCCCGGATGGCCAGGTCGGCAGTGCCGCCGCAGACGTCGATGACGCGGTCTCCCGGCTTGAGCTTCAGCATCCGCACCGCGGTCCATTTCCACAGGTGGTGCATGCCGAAGCTCAAGAGGGTGTTCATCAGGTCATATTTGCCGGCCACGGTGTCGAAGTGCCGGTGCACGAGCCGGCCTTTTTCCGAGGCGGCCACCCGGCGATAGCCGAAATAGGCCGTGGGGGTTTCGGGTTCCGGAGGTTTGGGGGATGCGTCTGTAACCATTAATCTGCTTGCCTCGCTGGGTTGGCGTTGCCTGTGCCCTGGATTTATCGAGATTGTCTGATTCTTAAATCCCCCTAAATCTCCCTTTTTCAAAGGGGGACTTAAGAGAGCGCTCTCTTATGTTTCTGCCCCTGTTAAAAGGGTGGGGGAATTTTGGTTATGTAACGGAAAAAGCTTTTGGCAATTATAATAATTCTATCAAGACCGGCCGCCAGGCGGCAGGGAAAACTTTACCCTGGGGACATCAGGCAGACCCGCCCTGGCGAGACGCCCGGACTACCGGGTTTTCATTTCACGTTCCCTCCAGCGGCGGCGGGTAGGTGAGGCGCGTGCCCTCCACCCGGGCAAAAGGGGTGAGCCGATGGGGCTGGGAGGCCGTCGGGCTCAGGATATGCTTTATCTGGAAGTCACGGATCAGGAGGGCGTCGGCGATCAGCGAGCGGTGGCAGCGCCAGGGCACGGCTTCGGCGCACATTAGGGCGATTTGGTGTTGCCGGGATAGTTCTATCAAGCTCTGCAGGTGGACTTCAAACTCAGGGGTGAGCATATAATCGGCGTAGCCGCGGAAGGCGGGGTTGTGCCAGCCCTGGTTGGGAGAGTCCGTCCGGGGCGAACGCCAGCCGCCCAGGCCGGCCAGATGGAGGTAGGCGATGGCCGCGGCCTCAAGGTCCCGGGCCAGGGTGTCGCGGTTAAATTGCGGATTGTGGCGGGACCGGGGCACGGTGCGGACGTCGGCCACCAGGGTGACGGCATGGGCCTGGAGCATCTGGATGAAGAGGCTCAAAGGATGGGTGGAGTGGCCGATGGTTAGCACCAGGGGAGTATTAAGCGGGGCCGGGGCCATCAGGATATCTGCCCTTCTGCGGCCAGGTGGCTGAGCAGGAAGTGGAAATAGAGAAAACCGGCGTAAGGTCGCCAGGGGGCCAAGTGACGGCGGACGCCCTCATAGTCCAAAGGTTCGTCCAGATGGAGCCAGGTCTGGAGGTTCTTGCGGGCGCCCACGTCGTCACCGGGAAAGACGTGTAAGCGGCCCAGACCCCGGAGGAGCGCGTATTCCGCGGACCAGCGCCCTACGCCTTTTAAGGCTATTAACCGTTCTTGGGCCGCGGCGTCCTCCATAGCCTTCAGGTCCTCCAGGTCTTCAGGGGCGTTAAGGAGGCTCTGGGCCAGGGCGATGGCGGCCCTGGCTTTATGGTAGCTGAAGCCCAGGGCGCGCATGGCTTCCGGGGCCGCGTCGGCCAGGTCTGCGGGCCGTGGGAAGGCGTGCCGATCGCCGGCGCCCGACAAGGCAGGGCCATAAGCCGCGGCCAGCCGGTTCAGGATATGAATGCCTACGGTGAGGCTAAGCTGTTAGCAGGCGATGGCGTTGATCAGGGCCTCGAAGACTGTGGGAAACCGGGGAGGCTTGAGGCCGCGGAAGCGCTCGACCAGGCGGCGCAGCCGGTCATCGCCGGCGGCCAGCAGATAAAAAGGGGTGAGATCGACATTCAGGCCGAGCATCTTTACCAGGAGAGTGGCGAGAATGGCGGCGCATTCCAGGTGGGGCAGGCAGTTGGCCGCCTCGACCCGGAGCAGCGGCTCCTCCGGCGGGCCGATTTGGGTGACGGCCACCTCTGTCGGCCGATCCTGGACCGTCAGGACCCGGCGATAGGTTTGGCCGTCCCAGCGATCCACCAGGTTATGAGGACGGCGGCGCAAGGCCCAGACCGTCAGGTCCAGGCGAAAGGGAGGAGTAGGCTTGAGTTGAAAGACAATGTGGTGGGGGGTATGAAGGGGGGCCGCGGAGGCCTGACGATCACCCATGTGGTTATAATTAATTGTTGGCAGGAGGATGTCAAGGAAATGAGCGGTGAACATGCGTCAGAGACGCCTATCAGATGAATGCCCTAGTCGTAGGAGAAGCTGAGGGTGGCAAGGCGGATCAGGGTAGAAGAGATGATGAGGCCGGCGGCGACTGTCAGGAGGAAAATCAAGGGATAGGCGAGGGCTTTGTATCGGGGATATTGTTTGAGGGTGGCCCGGAGCCAGTGCACGGCCCGGCCGAACTCCTCGGTAAACAGGATCAGGATTAAGAGAAAACCGGTATAAAAGAGGATGAGACTGACCACGGCTGTCCCCGAGGGCGCATGTGAACCGCCTCAGGCGCGGCTGAGGCGTCCGTCCCTGCTTACTTGTGGATGGACTGGCCTTTGTACAACATCCAGGCCAGGATGATGATCAGCACGAGGCCCAGGGCCATAAAGGGATGCAGGCCGTACTCATAACGCAGCCAGACCCAAAACTGGTAAAGGGCATTGCTGACCTGTTCCCAAAGAATATCGAGCTGCATAACTACCTCGGATCTTCCCCCTATTTGTGTCATTGTATCATGTTTGGTGCGAAAGAAAAATCAGGGAGAAACCGCCGCGGCCATCAGCCGAGGGGCACCAATTCCACCCGGCCCCAGGCGCCCAGCTTCTCGCCGACGATGACGACCGCGCCCAGGAGGTCGGGGAAGCCGGCGGCCCATTCCAGGGCCGGGGCGATGGTGTCCGGGCCCTGAACCCGGTTGCCCAGGGCGGTGGCCGCGGCGTCGGCCAGAGCGGGGCTTGCGGCCAGGACGCAGGCGGCGTCCGCCCGGCCGAAGCTCAAGGAATGGCCCACGGTGGCCGAGGAGGTGCAGACCCCCAAGGGACTGAGGGCCGGGTCGAGGTTCAGCCCCACCCGGTGGCTCAGGGGGGATTTGCCGGCAAAGAGGGCCACTGTGGCGGGGCCGGCGAGGGCCAGATAGAGGTCGCCGCCGTTTTCCACGATGACTTCGGAGCTTAAAGGGGCCAGGTGCTGACCCACCCGGGCCGCCAGGGCGCCGGCCACCGCGGCCATGGGTCCCACGCCGACGGCGGCGGCCGCGGTGATCATGTCCCGGACCACCCCCGGGGCAAAGGGGTCGTCGGGCCAGGGGGTCAGTGCGGTGAGGAAGCCGGGATGCCGGGCGATGTAGGCCTCGAGCTGCCGGCGTTCCTGGAGAACGACCTCGCGGACCTCCGGGGTGAAATCCCGGGCGGCCAGGACCCAGAGATCGGTCTCCTTGACGGCTACCCGAAAACCCACCAGGCCGGGCCGGGCCATGCGGGTGCGGTAGGTGCGAGGTTCGTAGGCTTCAGTAGGCATGGCTTTGATGGTGAAAGTTCCGCGTCGGGCGAGCCGCCGGCTCGCCCCTACATACAAATGATGGATAGATACCAATTAAGTATGTACTCTATTTAAGGCAGCAATCCAACCATTCTCCCTCCATTAACCTCGCCAGGCGATGAGGCCCACCCCGGCGCACATCAGGGCGGCGCCGATGATCCTGGGTAGAAAGGGCCGCTCCTGGAGCCAGACGCCTCCCAGGATGACGCTCATCAGGAGGCTGAGCCGTTTGACGGCCACGAGATAGGCGGCGGGGGCCAGGGCAATGCCGCTGGCCAGGGTGACATTGCTCAGGGCGAAGAAAGACCCCAGGATCAGCCACCAGCCCAGGCGGCCCTTGAGGGTGGGTCTGAGGGCCACCCGATTCCAGGGATAGCCGGTCACCATGAGGCCGGTGAAGAGGAGGGGGTAGGTCACCCCGAAAAAGGCCGGCCCGGAGTGCTGGATGGCCGCCTTGTACAGCGCCGCGGTGCAGGAGTAGAGGGCCGCCACCAGGAGCATCAGACGGGCGCCGCGCTCTTTGGCCAGGGCCTTAAAAGGGGCCAGGAGTCCGAGGCGGCCCGACCCGTCGGCCCCCAGCCCCAGGATGTAGCTCCCCAGGGCGATGAACAGGGTGCCGGCCACCCCGCCGGGACTGAGGGTTTCGCCTAGCACCAGCCAGCCGGTGAGGATGAGAAACACCGGGGTGAAGGCCAGGAAGGGGACGCACAGGGAGAGGTGGCAACATTTGAGGGCCCGCATATAGAGGAGCAGGGCCGCGGTCTCCAGCGGCAGCATGCCGGCCACGATATACCAGAAGGGGTAGGTCAGGGTCGGCAGGGTCAGCCAGGCGCCGACCAGGACCAGAAAGGGGACCGCGGCCAGGAGCCGGGCCAGGGCCATGCCGTAAGGCGGCAAGGTGACGAAATAGCGTTTGGTGACGACGTCGGCCCCGGAATCGCCTACGGCCGCGCCCAGACCCAAAGCCAGCCAAATCCCCATGCCCATAGTGCGGTGTCTCTGAATATCCCTTAAGAGCGGGGAGACCCCGCCCCTACGCTGGTGCTTAAGAGCACGCCATTGGAGCCGACGAGAAGAGGAACCACGGGCGAGCCGCCCGTGACTACCGCGAGACGCCTGTGGTTAGCGGCCGGTCCGCCCTTGCTTCAAGATAGCCACTCGATTGCTGAGTGCCACAAATTCGGCCAGGCTCAAGGTTTCGCCCCGGCGCTGGGGGTCGAGGTTCAATTCCGTTAGCACCAGGCGCATCTGAGCCGGGGTTAACCCGACGGCTTCGGCGCCGGCCACCAGGGTGTTGTTCATGGTCTTGCGGCGATGCCCGAAGGCGAGCTTGACCACCTGATGGAGCACGGCCTCATCCAGGGCGGCGGGGTCCGGCACCTCCGGCAACAGCCGCAGCACCACGGACTCGACCTGGGGCGGGGGGTAAAAATTGCCCGGGGACAAGGAAAAGAGGCGGGTCAGCCGGAAATGGTACCGGACCAGGACCGAGAGAATGCCGTAGTCTTTGAGGCCCGGGGGGGCCAGGAGCCGGGTTCCCACCTCCTGCTGCATCATGAGTACGGCCCGATCGAGGGTTGAGATCTCCCGGATCAGTGTGAACAACAGGGGACTGGTGATCTGATAGGGTAGATTCCCCACTATTGCCAGGGGCTGGCCGGCCTCGCCGGCGGCCCGGCGAAAATCGAACTCCAGGACATCTCCGCAGACGACTTCGACCTCAGGGGTGTCGCGGAAGAGGTCTTCGGCCAGAAACCGGGCCAGGTTGGGGTCCCGTTCCAGGGCGATCACCCGGCGGGCGGCTGGGGCCAGAAATACGGTGAGGGCTCCCAGACCGGCGCCGATCTCCACCACGGTGTCATCGCCGGTGAGGTCCAGGGCCGCGACGATGCGCCGGGCCTGGTGGAGATGGAGCAGGAAGTGTTGGCCCAGGTTCCGGTTAGGCTTCAGGCCCAGATGCTGCAGGAGGATTTTGGGGGAGTCGAAGGACACGGAGAGCCTTTTGCGCCTTGAGCCGGCGATAGCGGTTGATGATCCACAGGGTCAGGAAATAGGAGGCGACGGCCGGGGGAATGGCGATAATGACGCCTCCCACCTGCAGGGCCGCCCCGCCCAGGCACAGCACCTGGAGCCAGGCCTGATAGTCACAGCTGTCAGGAAAGCGCAGCGCCTGGCCGCGATGCAGCAGAAATTGCCCCACCTTGTAGGCACCCAGATAGAGGGCCGGGACGGTCAAGGGGTTGCCCACCTGGATGCCGATAATCGCGGTAACGGGAGAGACCCGAAAGAGAGCGGCCAGGGACAAGGCGGCCACCAGATGGAAGGGGATGGTGGGAGTGATGCCGATAAAGACTCCCAGGGCCATGCCCCAGGCCAGTTTCCGGGGATCATCCTGGAGGCGGAGTAGTTTCAGCCAGTGGTAGCGGAGGAGGCGGGGCCAGGCCATGACCGCGGCTCAAGGAGCAGCCGCGTGGTCGGCGGCCGCCCCCTCTTTCTTAAGCACCCGGCGCAGCACTTTACCCACCAGGCTTTTGGGCAATTCGGAGCGAAACTCGATGATTTTGGGGATCTTGTACACCGCCAGCAGGCGGCGGCAATGGGCCTCGATGTCGGCCGCGGTGAGCCCGTTCCCGTCTTTGGGCACGATCACGGCTTTCACCGTTTCTCCCCGATAGGCGTCTGGGACTCCGAAGGCCACGGCCTCTTTGATCCCGGGGTGCTGATAGAGGACCTCCTCCACCTCCCGGGGGTAAATCTTGTACCCGCCGGCTATGATCAAGTCCTTTTTGCGCTCGACGATGTAGAAATAGCCGTCTTCGTCCAGGCGGGCCAGGTCGCCGGTATGGAGCCAGCCGTCCTTGAGGACCAGGGCGGTCTCTGCGGGGTTGCGCCAGTAGCCGTGCATGACCTGGGGTCCCTGGATGGTGAGCTCACCCACTTCGCCGGCAGGGAGTTCCCGGATGCCGGTCTCCTGGTCCACTATCTTCGCCAGCGTACCGGGCAGGGGCATACCCATGCTGCCGGCCGGTCTTTTCCCCTGGACCGGATTGAAATGGGTAATCGGGGCGGCCTCGGTCAGGCCGTAGCCTTCGAGCATGGTGCAGCCGCTCAAGGCCTCGAAGCGGTCCCGGACTTCGAGGGGCAGGGGAGCCGACCCGCTGATGCAGGCCCACAGGGCGGAGAGGTCGAGCTTGGGGAGCCGCGAATCGTTGATCAGGGCCACGAAGAGGGTAGGGACGCCGGGCAGCATGGTGGGGCGGTGCTTCTTCATGACCCTTAAGAAGTTGCCGATCTCAAAGCGAGGTAGGACGATGATCAAGGCTCCCTGGGACATGGGCCAGTTGAGACAGGCGGTGAGCCCGAAGGAGTGGGAAAAGGGGAGCAGGCCCATGACCCGTTCCTGGCCGTAGCGCACCTGGGGCAGCCAGGCGTTGATCTGGGCCACGTTGACCATGAGGTTGGCATGGGTGAGCATGGCTGCCTTGGGAACGCCGGTGGTGCCGCCGGTATATTGCAGGACCGCCAGGTCCCGGGGGTCCGGCAGAGGGATGATGGGCTCGGGCGCAGCTTGCAAGAGCTCCGGCCAGGCATAGCGGCCCGGCCCCGGTTGAAAGCCCACGGCCAGGCCGTCCCGCCGGGCTTTGTAGGGGTAGAGCCAACTCAGAGGCCAGGGCAGGACCTCGGTCAGGCTGGTGATAATGAGGTGGGTCAGATCGACCCGGCCCTGAATCTCCTCCAGACGCGGCAGAAAGTGGTCGAGAAGCACCAGCCGGCGGGCGCCGGAGTCGGCCAGTTGATGGGCCAGCTCGGTAGCGCTGAGGAGGGGATTGAGCAGGACCACCACTGCGCCCAGACGCAGGGCGGCATGGTAGGCGATCACCAGTTGAGGACAGTTGGGGAGAAAAATAGCCAGGCGGTCCCCGGCGGTCAGGCCCAGGCCCTTGAAGGCCTTGGCCAGACTGGCAGTCAAGGTATTGAGTTCACCGTAGGTGATCTTCCGGCCGAAAAAGACCAGGGCCGGAGCCTGGGGGGATTGTTCCGCCGCTTGCAGCAACAGCCAGGGCAAGGAGGTTGTGACCGGCTCCACCGTGAGAGGCACTCCCGGGTCATAATGCCGAGCCCAGGGCAGGGTCATCAGGAATCCTCCATTAATGCTGGTGGGAGCCTCCTTCCTGGCACTCGGCGCAGGTACAGGCTTGATGCTCTTCGAGATCCTCCGGAGTGGCCTCCCGCACCTGGCGGATGGTGAAGGAGACTTCCAGGTCCTTACCCGCCAGGGGATGGTTGAAGTCGATGGTCACGGATTCGGGGTTAACTTCCTGGACGATGAAATAGACCGTTTGGCCGTCTTCGTTTTCAGTCTCGAAGACCAGCCCCGGCTTTAATTCTGCGTCCGGGCCGAAGTCGGAGCGGGGGACCTCCATGACCAGTTCCTCGTCAAACTCGCCATAGGCCTCGGTGGCAGAGAGGTGGACGGTCTTCCCCTCACTTTCTTCCATGCCGATCAGGGACTCTTCCAGGCCCGGCGGCATGGCGCCCCAGCCCATGCAGAAAGAGATCTCTTCCGGATTCCCATCGGGCGGATAGGTCTGGTCGTCACCCAGGTTGATGAGATAATCAATACTCACAAAAGAATTCTTATCGATTTTCATGATGTTCTCCGGAGGCAGGAAGCACTCCGCCCCTTGCAATGGCATTTAATGATTCATTATACGCGGAACCATGACCGGATAACAAGGGGCCGGCCACCGGAAGGCGAGGGGTCTGAAGCGAAGGCCGGGGGGCCTCCGGCCCTGCCTCAATGTTTGGTGCCCGTGATGATCCGGCCGGTATTGAGCAGATTGCACGGCACCGTTTTTTGAATCTTCAGGCCCGCGTCTTTCATAACCCGGATGACGTCGAGATCGGTGGTAAAGCCGACCCGGACGAAGACCGGCGCCATGACGTCCTCGATGCGGCCCCAGAGGCTGCCGTTCTGGGAGCGGGTGTGGTTAATGGCGATGACCTGGCCCCCGGGCTTGAGCACCCGGTGAATTTCCCGGCAGACTTTATGGGGGTCCTGGACGGTGGTGATCACATAGGCGGCCATGACGATGTCAAAATGATTATCGGGAAAATCCAACCGGGAGGCGTCCATGACGTGGAAGTCGAAACGGCTGCCGCTATTGATATTAACGGCTTTTTTCCGGGCTATCTGGATCATGGCGGAGGAAATGTCGATGCCCACCAGCTTGGTTTTCGGCGGGTAAAATTCGAGAGTAGAGCCGGGACCCACCCCGATTTCGAGGACCTTCTGGTTGGGCTGCCGGGACACATAATTAAAGGCCTTACGGCGGCCGGGACCCAGGAGCATCCCGAAAACATATTTATAGAAGGGCGAGTAGAAGGAATATAGTCTTTCCATGTAGCGTGGATTGACCTGACATTTCATAGAGACATCCTCTTTATGGTCATAAACTGGAGGTAAGGCGCGCAGGAACGATAAACCCGATGGACAGCCGCCTTCCTCAAATATTCAATTTTACCCAAGGCCGGTTAAAAATAAAACCAAAAAATTTCCCGTCAACCCGGGGGGTCATCCGGGCCTGATCAACTCCGCCTCCCAGTCATCCTGGGCCTCGTTGTAAGTAAGAAGAAAGACGCGCTGCTCAGACCTCACCTTAAAGCGGAGGTTACCCGGGGTCATCCACTGTTCTAAGACCTGATGCACTTCAAGCCAAACCTCGCCCCAGGTGAAACGCCGGGGGCGTTCATGGAGCCGGAACCCAGAATATGTCTTAACCTGGCAACGCATCCGTCGGTGGCCGGCAAAATAGATACGAGAAAAAAAATGGGTCTGGGCCTGGCGCTGGAATCAGCTACAGGTCTATACCCTTGGCTCCAAGCCGGAAACCCGTTGCAATAGTAACACGGGTAATTTACAATGGCAATGAATCATTAACGTAATTGTGCATTTGGCCCCCGCCGGGGACCGGCCACAATTGCCCATCTAGACAAGCCTGGTTAATACTTCACGTTAGGCTGGGGAGAGGTTTCGATACATGACTTTAGGAAAAATCATGGGAATGCGGCGGGTAGTGATCACGGGCGTCGGCATGGTGACGTCCATGGGGCTGGATGTGCCCACCGTATGGAATAGCCTGCTGTCTGGCAAATCAGGGGTCATTAAATTGAGCCGCTTTGATCCCGCAGTCATGGAACGTTACCGCGTCCCGGACGATTTTCCCGTTATCGGCGGCGTGATAGAGAATTTTGATTTAAGAGAGATTTTGCAGGCCCGCAAGGACGTGGTTACCAAGGAAGATTTGAAGCAAATCAAGTACACCGATCGCTTCACGCAGTTTGCCCTGGCCGCCAGCATGGAGGCGGTGCAGGACTCGGGTCTCAACCTGGAAGGGGAAGACCCGGAACGGGCGGGGGTAATTATCGCCAGCGGCATGGGCGGGGTCAGTTCCTGGGAAGATGGGGTCCAGAAGCTCCTGGCCGAGGGAGTACGGCGGGTGTCTCCTTTCCTGGTGCCCAAGATGATTCCCAACCTAGCAGCGGGCAACGTCTCCATCCGGTTTAAGGCCAAGGGTCCCAACATTGCCCTGTCCACGGCCTGCGCCGCGGGGGCCCATGCCATCGGCCTGGCCTACCGTTCCATTCAACTGGGGGAAGCGGACCTCATGGCCGCAGGGGGCACCGAAGCTGCGGTGACCATCCTGACCTTAACGGCTTTTTATCGCATGGGCGCCCTGGCCTTGGGCTACAATGACCATCCCGCGGCCGCCAGCCGTCCCTTTGATGTGAAGCGTTGCGGGTTCGTCATGTCCGAAGGCGCCGGCATCCTGGTGTTGGAGGAACTGGACCACGCCCTGGCCCGGAACGCCGATATCTATGCGGAAATCGTCGGCTTCGGGATGACGGGCGACGCCCACCACATCACCGACCCGGATAAAGAGGGGGCCAGGCGCTGCATTCAATTGGCCATGAAGGACGCCGAGGTCGGCCCTAAAGACATTGATTACGTCAACCCCCATGCCACGGCCACGCCGGTAGGCGATCGCAACGAAACCCAGGCTTTGAGAGAAATTTTCGGAGATGGGGCATCTAAGTTGCTGGTGAGCGGCACCAAATCCATGACCGGCCATTTGCTGGGCGCGGCCGGGGCCGTAGAGGGCATTTTCTCCGCCCTGGCCATCAAGCACGGCATAGTGCCGCCCACCATTAACCTGGACAATGTGGACCCGGAGTGCGCCGGCCTGGATTTCGTCAAGGACGAGGCCCGGCCTGCCGATATCCGCTACGTCCTGTCCAATTCCTTCGGATTCGGCGGCACCAACGCGGCCCTGGTGTTCAAAAAGTTTGAAGGCTGAGTAGGAGCAGGCAGTACTTAGTTTAGAAGCGGAAGAATGGCATCAGGCCACGGCAGGCCGTGCCTTTGGATGGAAACAGGTGAGGGCGCAGGTTATGGCGCCCTTTTATAACCCAAGTGCTTTTGATAGCTCACCGCTAATCTCAGGGCTGGCTGCTGACCGCATGACCACCGCTCCCCACCCCATCCGCATCGCCATTGTCTTCGACGGCCGGGAATTCAACTGTCAGCCGGTGGGCTTGCCGTTTTCGCTGGAAGGCCACCCGCCGGTGGACATCGTCTTGTTCGGCGCCCAGTCCGAGGCCGGGCCGGCGGCGAGCCTCTTGCCGGAGTTGCATCCGGAGGGCTTCGACCTGGTCCTGGACGGCCGGTTCATGGCTGGGGGACTCCCCGATTTGGCGCCGGAGCAGGCGCCCAATCTCCTGAGCGGTCCCGCCGCCGACTTCCTGCAAGGGCTGGTGTGCCAGCTCCAGGAATTGCGCCAGAAGCAGGAGATCAATGCCGGCATCATCATGAGCGCCACGGACGGCCTGGTCACCATCAATGAAGACCACGTGATTATCGGTTACAACCACGGGGCTGAGCAGATGTTCGGGTACACCCGGCGGGAAGCCCTGGGGCAGGATCTGAAACTCATCGTGCCGCCGCCGTTCACCGAACTGCACGGGGGTTTTGTGAAGCGGTACGTGGCCACCCGGGAAGCCCACGTGCTGGGCCGGCAGCGGCGGCTCAATGCCCGGCGCCGGGACGGGACCGAATTTCCCCTGAGCATCTCTTTTTCCGTGGCCGAAATCCGCGGCAACCTGTATTTTACCGCGATCATGCGGGACATTACCGAATACGTGGCGATGGAAGAGCGGGTGCTGCAAACGGAACGCCTTGCCGCGGTGGGCAACACGGTGGCCCATATCGCCCATGAAATCAAAAATCCGCTGCTCATCATCGGGGGGTTCGCCCGGCAGCTCATCAAGTCCCCGGGGTTGGATGACGGGGCTCGCCAGAAACTGTCCATCATTGCCGAAGAAGTGAGTTCCCTGGAAAACCTGATAGCCGAGATGCGGGATTTTGTCCGGCGGCCGCCGGCTCAGAAGCGCCCGGGACAGATCGCCGGGGTGATTCAGGGTGCTCTGGAACTGTTCCAGGATACCTTTAAAGAGCATAATATCCAGGTGCGGCAGGTGGAGGCTGCGGCGCTGCCGTCCGTGACCTTTGATCCCCGGCAGGTGCACCAGGTCCTGGTCAATCTGTTTAAAAATGCCCTGGAGGCCATGCCCGGGGGCGGGGAGATCACCATAAGCAGCCAGGTAAAGGGCGATAAGGTGGAAATCAGCGTTACCGACACCGGCGCGGGCCTGTCCCCCGAGGCGTCGGCGAATATTTTCCGGCCTTATTTCACTACCAAGGAAAAGGGGACCGGCCTGGGGCTGGCCATCTGCCAGAGTATCATGGAAGAGCATGGCGGCTGCATTTTCGCGGACAGCCCTCCGGGGCGGGGGGCCACCTTTACCATGCAACTGCCTCTGGAGGAAGCTTCCCAAGAGGCCGGGCCGATGTCTGCCCCTGAGGGGGTTTCGTGAGATGAGCGCCACTCCCAAAGCTATCCGCATCGCCATTGTCTTAAACGGGCAGGAATTCCCCTGCCGCCCCGTGGTGCTGCCGTTTTCCCTGGAAGGCTACGCGCCGGTGGACATCGTATTGTTCGGCTCCAGGCCCGAGGCGCAGGCCGGTATTCAGGTAACCCCGCTGCCGGAGTTGCACCCGGAGGCCTTCGATCTGGTCCTGGACGGCCAGTTCCTGACCGGGGGGCGGCCTGATTGTTCCCCGGAGGCGGCGGCCAATCTGATTACCGGCCCCCTGGCGCATTTCCTGGAAGGGCTGGTCTGCCAGCTCCAGGAGTTGCATCAGAAGCAGGAAATCAACACCGGCATTATCAACAGCGCCACGGACGCCATTGTCACCATCAATGAGGAACATGTGATCGTCGGCTACAATCACGGGGCCGAGGTGATGTTCGGTTATACCCGGAAGGAGGCCCTGGGCCAGGACCTAAAAATCATTATTCCGCCGCCGTATCGCGAAGAACACCGGAGCTACGTGCGGCGCTACGTGGCCACCCGGGAGGCCCGGATGATCGGCAAGCACGTGCGCCTCAACGCCATGCGCCGGGACGGGACCGAATTTCCTATGAGCATTTCCTTTTCCGTGGCCGAGATTCGGAGCAACCTCTACTTCACCGGCGTGATTCGGGACATTACCGAATACAAGGAGATGGAGGAGCGGGTGCTGCAATCGGAACGCCTGGCCGCGGTGGGCAACACGGTGACGCATATCGCCCATGAAATCAAGAACCCCCTGCTGATTATCGGCGGGTTCGCCCGGCAGCTCCTCAAGCTCCCGGCC